>NZ_JAGWDA010000015.1:0-120418 GCF_020657875.1 Clostridioides sp. ZZV14-6150
TTAACTTTTGACTCAACAAGAAGATTATATTATTATATATATTTAAGTTGCTATTTTTTTTTATACATTTGTTGATAAGCAGAGTTTTTATTGATTACTTCTACCTTTAAATTGGGATTACTTACTACCTCATACAAAAAAAGTTTTCCTAATTTTAACCTGATGTTCATCTCCAACCTGTTCCATTCATAGCCTTTGAACAATTCTTTTAATAAAAAAACCTCTCCGCAATGGATGTTTTTTAACTCATCTATTGCATCATTTAACAGACTATTCATATTATTTCCTCCAATTTGTATAATTTCATTAACTTCATTATATTGTTAATTTTTGACATAGTCAAACAAATTATAAAGGAATTATAATGGTGTCAAAAGTTAAAACTTTTAATACAAATTGTACTATATAAATGTTTATCAGTAGGTCTAAGTCTATATAACTAACATATACAAATAGTACTGTTTAAATTATGTTTTTAAGATAGATAAATCTTAACCCTACTCCAGCATAAATCTAGATACACTAAAATAGGGCTCAGAATTATCTATATTTTTATACCATAAAATGCTTAGCTCTTCCTCTTGATTGAATGTATATGTCTGGAGAAATGCAATAAAAACGTTGGTTTATAAAATTTCCAAAATCAGAAAATCTTATCTTAAATTTAGGAATTCCAAAACTTTCAGGTGCTATTTCATCTACACCAAAATAGATAACAAGCCCATCATCTGTAATATAAAATGCCTGATCTACAGGTATAACTAATTCTACATTAGAATAATACATTTCTCTATTTTCATTAATTTCAGATTTTATATAATCAGTTATTATGTTTATATAGTCGACCCCATCTCTAAAAATATCACTTAGTAAAAGTTCTTTTCCATTTGTTAAATCTATATTGTAATTATTTAATGTATTGTATTTAGGCCCAGAACTACCAGCAAATCCCATAAGATTTAATATCATACTTAGTACATAGTTTTTACTAAAAGTAACTGCATAATTAGTAGAAATCCAGTAACTTTGTTTTGGAAGTGAATTTTGAGAAGCTGCATTATTATATTCTTGTTCTTCTTCTTGTAATCCAACCTTAAAATTATTTACAGTCATTTTTACAGCAGAATTTATGTTGTTTAAAATAGGCGGATTTACATAGGTAGATTGATTTCTAATATTGTAAAGAATAGGATATTTTACATCATATGAAAAGTACTTACTTCTGCCAAAGTCTTCATTAAACTGCACATATAATATGTTATATGTACAAGTATTTGTAGCTTGATAATTTTCCATTAAAACTCTCCTCCTCTTATTAAAAAAATCAGATACTATATAATATGTTTAAAAGAGTAATAATGTTAACAATAAATGTAAAGAATAGAAAGTATCTAAAACAGCAAAAAATGACTGATTTTGTGGTATAATACATAGGATTGAGAGTTATTTTATAGGAGGAAAGATATGTTATTATTAGCAGATAAATGGAAAGATTATGAACTTATAGATATGGGAAATGGAGAAAAATTAGAGCGTTGGGGTAAGTATGTACTTAGAAGACCAGATCCACAGGTTGTATGGCCAATGGAGTCTGAATGGGCTCTATGGAAAAACCCTCATGGACATTATCATAGAAGTAATAAAGGTGGAGGTCAATGGGAACACAAAAAAAGATATCCAGAACAATGGACTATAAATTACAAAAACTTAAAATTCCACATTAAACCAACTGGATTTAAACATACTGGATTATTCCCAGAACAAGCAGCCAATTGGGACTGGATGATGGACAAAATCAAAAAAGCTGACAGACCTATAAAAGTATTAAATCTTTTTGCATATACAGGAGGAGCTACAGTAGCATGTGCATCCGCTGGTGCAGAAGTATGTCATGTTGATGCTGCAAAAGGTATGGTCAACTGGGCAAAAGAAAATATAGAGTTATCAGGACTTAAAAATCAAACAGTAAGATTTATAGTAGATGATGTTGTAAAGTTTGTTGAAAGAGAAATAAGAAGAGGTAAGAAATATGATGCAATAATAATGGACCCACCTTCTTATGGAAGAGGACCTAAGGGAGAAGTATGGCAGATAGAAGAAAAATTATATAGCTTTGTGGATTTATGTATGGGTGTTTTATCTGATAATCCTTTATTCTTTCTAATTAATTCTTACACAACAGGCTTCTCTCCAATAGTTCTTGAAAATGTACTATCTACAACAATAGGAAAAAAGGCAAATAATGGAGAAATTTATGGCGGTGAACTAGGAATACCAGCTTCTAGGGATGGTAAAATACTTCCTTGTGGTATATTTGGAAGATGGGAGAACAAATAATGATAAAAGTCATATATGAAGATAACCATTTATTAGTTGTAGAGAAACCTGTAAATGTATTATCTCAAGGAGATGATACCAATGATAAGGACATGGTAAATCTTTTAAAAGACTATATCAAAACAAAGTACAATAAACCTGGAAACGTATATATTGGTTTGGTACATAGATTGGATAGACCAGTAGGTGGAGTCATGGTTTTTGCCAAAACATCAAAAGCTGCCTCAAGATTGTCTGAACAAGTAAGAAATAAGACATTCAAAAAAACCTATATGGCAGTTGTTCATGGTAAAATGAAATCCGATTCAGACATATTAAAAGATTTTTTATATAAAAATAAAAAGACAAATATGGTAAGTGTCGTGAAAAAAAAACATAAAGATGCTAAAGAAGCTGAACTTAGTTATAAAGTATTGGGTTTTAAAGAAAATCTAAGCTTAGTTCAAGTAAACTTAAAAACTGGCCGTTCTCATCAGATAAGAGTTCAATTTGCAACTAGAAAACACCCTTTATATGGAGACCAAAGATATGGCCAAGAAGTAAATAAAATTGGACAACAGATTTCTCTTTGGTCTAATAAAATAGAAATTTGCCATCCAACAACAAAGGAAAAAATGGAATTTATATGTACTCCACCTGATGAATATCCATGGAATATATTCTAAATCTCAAATGAGGTGATTATATGAGTAAAAAGTTTTCAATAGGTGAAATGTCAAAGCTTCACAAAATAAGCATACAAACACTAAGATACTATGACCAAATAGATTTATTTAAACCTGTTCATGTTGATCAAGAAAGCAATTACAGATATTACTCAATTGACCAATTTTCACAATTGGATATTATAAAATACTTAAAGTATCTAGGTATGCCATTAAAAGAAATCAAAGAAAAGTTAGATGAAAACAATGAAGAAATTCTAAAATTATTAACTAATAAGATTAATATAGTAGATGAAAAAATTAAAGAATTAGAACTTATAAAAAAAGTATTAAGTACAAAAAAAGAAACAATGGAAAAAGGTATGAAAGTAGATGAAGTAGGTAAAATAGTAAGAAAACATATTCCAAGAAGAAGTATTTTATCCATAGAATATGAAGAAGGTTTAAGTAGTGAAGAAACTATGGAACTTTCCAGAAGACAAATAGCAAATATACTAGAAGATAATATCTCTGTGTTTTATGGTGGAGTAAGTGGTCTTGTATCTATAGATAAATTCTTAAACGAAGATAAAGTCATCTATGAAAATAGCTTTGTAAATGTTGAAAGAGATTTATTTGATGCTAAATCTCAAAAATATATATCTGAAATTTCAGCTGGTGATTTTATTTGTATGACATATAAAGGTTCTTACAGAGAAAATTATACTGCTTTTAAAAAGTTAGTTGACTATGTTGATTATAAAAGGATACCTATTGAAAATTATATATATGAGATACCTATAATAGACCCTCTATCTACAAACAATGAAGAGGAACTTCTAACCGAAATTCAGATACAGGTTAAAAAGAGGGAAATTGATTTAAGATGTCTAGTATAATCAATTATTATAAAAAAGGGCGTTTCCAAATGATTTTTAAATCATAAATGGAATGCCCTTTTTAAATAATAATTAAAATTTTATAGTTTACACTTGGAAAATAATATGAAATGTTTTATTATATATCTATATACCTTATAATACGAGGTATATGATAACATAAAGTAGGTGAATTTATGGACTTAAATAAAGAAGTGCTTAAAGGTCATATTGATACTTTAATATTATCAATACTAAACAAAGGAGATTCATATGGATATGAAATAGCAAAAGTGGTTAGAGATGAAACTACATTTGAGTTAAAAGAAAGTACACTCTATGTGTCTCTTAAAAGATTAGAATCTAAGGGTTTGATAAAATCTTATTGGGGAAATGACCAAGGCGCAGGAAGCAGGAGAAAGTATTACAATATAACAGATGACGGAAAGGATAACTTAGAAATAAAAATTCAGGAGTGGGACTTTATACAGGGTATTATGAACAAATTTCTAAAGAAGGGGGATTAGATTTATGAAAATAATAGAAGAGTATTTAGAAACACTATATAAGAACGAAAATAACAAAGAGATTCAAGATTTAAAAGAAGAGCTAAGAGAACATCTAACAACATCTGCAAATGAATTTATTGAAAATGGATATAACATAGATGAAGCACAAAATAAGGCAATCGAGAGATTCGATGGTGGCGGTGAGATGTCAGTAGAATTACGTTCAATATTTAAACAAAAAATAGAACCTAAAAAAGTTTTATTGCGAAGATTATCAAATTCAAGGCTCTTATTTTTAAATTTATTTGGATGGCTTGTTGCAACTGCTGCATTTACAGCCAATAGAGGTTTTGGACACATAGTTCCACCTTGGTTGATTGTAGCTTTGATAATCGTAGTAGCTATATTAATAATTTTAAGCATTATAATTAATAGATTAAAGAAAGAAATAGAAAATGATTATGTTATGTAGTCACATTAATAAATATATTTTTGTTTTATTTATATGAGTAAGTACTACAATATTAATAAATAATATGAAAGGAGTTTTTGTATATGGAGAAAAAAATATTATTAGAAAAAATTCTTGATACGCCAGGAGTTTCATATATTAATGAGAAAGTAAATTTATTTAAATATACCAAATGGATTTCATTTGGAACTTATATAATGACTGTTGAAAGCTTCTGCTATAAAGAAGATTCAAAACACTATAATCCAGTAATGGGCACATTTGATTATGAGTCAGAAATTTTTATAGTTAATGCCATATATAAAGATGAGGTCTACTCTATTAAAAGTAAAAAACTCTATAGAAATGTATCTAAGGGAGATAAAATAGTTGTTACAATTAAATACTATTATGATAAATATGAAAATCTTATACATGAAGAAATTCATGACTACCACTCTTATCCTCTATCTAATGATTAAAGAAAAAACTGATAGTATCAAGATTAATATTTATTTTAGTTCACATAAAAAAATAATTATAGAGTATTAATTAAAGGCGAAAGCTTCTACGGACTAACGCCTTTAATTAATCTAAATATTAGTTTATTTTTTTATTCCGCTATATTATAAACTTTTAATTTATCTTTGTTTATATGCTTTTTCTTAACCTCTACTAAGGCTTTTAATGTATCTAAAGATGTCATTATTTCAGTAGAGAATTCAATAGCTGTTCTTCTCATTTTAAATCCATCTCTTGTTGAGTCATTACCTTTAGTAGGTGTATTTATTACTATATCAACTTGTTTATTTCTTATAGCATCTAGTATGTTTGGTCTAGGCTCTTCAACTCTGTTTACTATATCAGCCTCTATTCCATTCTCTCTTAGACTCTTAGCTGTACCTTCTGTTGCAACAAAAGTATATCCTAACTCTTTCATATCTTTTGCTATTGCTATAAACTCATCTTTATCGTTATTATTGACAGTAGCAAGCACTACTCCTCTTTCATCAGACATATGTCTACCTGCTGCTAAGAATCCTTTATATAAAGCTTCTTCTAGGTTTTCTCCTACACCTAAAACTTCTCCTGTAGATTTCATTTCAGGTCCAAGACTTACTTCAACTTTAGCTAATTTAGACATTGAGAATACTGGAACTTTTACTGATACTAGTTTAGGCTCTTTATAAACTCCTGTACCATATCCTAAATCCTTTAATTTAGCTCCTAGCATACATTTTGTAGCTAAGTCAACTATTGGTACTCCACTCACTTTACTTATATATGGGACTGTTCTACTGGCTCTAGGGTTAACCTCAATTATATATAATTCATTTTGGAATTCTATAAATTGTATATTAACCATACCAAGTACATTAAGGTCTAAAGCTATTTTTTTAGTATATTCTAGAATTTTATCTTTTATCTTATCAGATATATTTTGGCTTGGATACATTGTCGTACTATCTCCAGAGTGAACTCCAGCTCTTTCTAAATGTTCCATTATTCCAGGTATTAATATATCTTCTTTATCACATATAGCATCTACTTCTATTTCTCTACCAGTTAAATACTTATCTATAAGTACTGGATTTTTATGGTCTCTAGCAAAAGCATCATCTAAATACTGAGTTAATTTTTCCTCGTTGTAAGTTATTTCCATACCTTGGCCACCAAGTACATAAGATGGTCTAACTAATACTGGATAACCTAATTCATTAGCAACTTCAATACCTTCATTAGTTGTCCATACGCCTTTTCCTTTTGGTCTATTTATATCTAATCTCTCTAATAATTCGTCAAATTTTTCTCTGTCTTCTGCTGCATCTATATCATCAAAATCAGTTCCCAATATAGGTATATTTTTCTCATGTAAGAACTTAGCTAGTTTTATAGCTGTTTGTCCTCCAAATTGTAGTATTACACCTTCTGGTTTTTCTTTTTCAATTATATTTAAAACTTCTTCTTCTGTTAATGGTTCAAAATATAGTTTATCTGATGTATCAAAATCTGTACTTACTGTTTCAGGGTTATTGTTTACAATTATAGTTTCTATACCCATTTTTCTTAAAGATTTTACACAGTGAACTGAACAATAGTCAAACTCTATACCTTGACCTATTCTTATTGGTCCAGAACCCAATACTACCACTTTTCTCTTATCACTTACAACTACTTCATCATATTGCTCATAAGTTGAGTAATAATATGGAGATAGAGCTTCAAATTCTCCTCCACATGTATCAACCATTTTATAAACTGGTTGTATATTATATAGACTTCTTAGTTCATATAATTTTTCTGGGCTAATCTTCATTAAGTCAGATATACCCTTATCAGAGAATCCTTTTTTCTTTAATTCATGTAAGTATTCCTTATCTAAATCTTCTATTTTAAGACCTTTTAATTTTTCTTCTTGCTCAACTATCCATTTAAATTTATTTATAAACCACTTATCAACACCAGTGATTTCTTCTATCATTTCTACTTTATAGCCTCTTCTTATCATTTCAGCTAAGTCAAACAATCTTTCATCATCAGGCACTACAACTCTTTTCTTTAACTCTTCTAATGTTCTACCTTCTGATGGAGCATGAACTAATGAATATTTTCCTGTTTCAAGTGATCTTATTCCCTTAAGAATGGCAGCTTCAAAGTTACTTCCTATACTCATTATTTCACCAGTTGCCATCATCTTAGTTCCTAATTTTCTATTTGCCTTTTTAAACTTATCAAATGGCCACTTTGGTATTTTTACTACCACATAATCTAAAGTTGGCTCAAAACAAGCATAAGTTTTTTTAGTTACCGCATTTTCTATTTCATCCAAAGTATATCCTAAAGCTATTTTAGCCGCCACTTTTGCTATTGGATATCCTGTAGCTTTTGATGCTAGTGCTGATGATCTACTAACTCTTGGATTTATTTCTATTATTGCATATTCTAAGCTATGTGGATTTAAAGCTATTTGAACATTACATCCACCTTGAACTTCTATTGCATTTATTATATCTATTGATGCTTTTCTAAGTAGTTGGTATTCTTCATCACTTAAAGTTTGACTTGGAGCAACAACTATACTATCTCCTGTATGAACTCCAACTGGGTCTACATTTTCCATGTTACATACAGTTATACAGTTTCCATTTCCGTCTCTCATTACTTCATATTCTATTTCTTTCCAACCTTTTATACTCTTTTCAAGAAGAACTTGACCTACTGGACTTAATTGCAATCCATGTGAAAGTATCTCTCTTAATTCTTCCTCTGTATCAGCTATACCTCCACCAGTTCCACCTAATGTGTATGCTGGTCTTACAACCACTGGATATCCTATTTTATTTGCAAATTCAAGACCTGCTTCTAAATTTGTAACTATATCACTAACTATTACAGGTTGATTTATTTCTTTCATTACTTCTCTAAATAAATCTCTATCCTCACCCTTTTTTATAGACTCTATAGACGTACCTATAACTTTTACATTATATTTATCTAGTATACCAGCATCATGTAATTCTACAGCCAAGTTTAGTCCTGTTTGACCACCCATACCTGCAAGTAAACTATCTGGTCTTTCTTTTTCAATTATTTTTTCTATAAATTCTATTGTTAATGGTTCTATATATATTTTATCTGCAATTTCTTTATCAGTCATTATTGTAGCTGGATTACTATTTACTAATACAACTTCTATTCCCTCTTCTTTTAGTGCTTGGCAGGCCTGTGTTCCTGAATAGTCAAATTCTGCTGCTTGACCTATTATTATTGGCCCTGACCCTAATACTAAAGTTTTCTTTATACTATCTAATTTAGGCATAACTCTTTCTCCTTATCTAAACAATTTTCACAGTTTTTATCTTCATAATCTATACAATCAATTTTAATTACTTTATTTCATCTTTAAATTTGAGTTTATTTATTATATCTATATTAATTAAACCAATACTTTTTTTGATTTAAGTTAGTCTTATTTTTAGCTATATATTCTGATATTATTTATTTTATAAACTCTAAAAACTTATCGAAAATATAGTCATTGTCTTTTGGCCCTGGACAAGCTTCAGGGTGGTATTGAACACTGTATACATCTAGCTTCTCATGTCTCATTCCTTCAACAGTATTATCGTTTAAATTTATATGTGTCACTTTCATTTGTTCAGGAACTTCTGAAACATAATATCCATGATTTTGAGAAGTTATAAATACTTTTCCCTCTTCTAAATCTTTAACTGGATGATTTCCACCTCTATGTCCAAATTTAAGTTTCTCAGTTTTTCCGCCAAGAGCTAAGGCTAAAAGCTGATGTCCTAAGCATATTCCAACTATAGGCTTTTTACCAATTAGAACTTTTATATTTTCTATAACATCTTCTAAATCCTCTGGGTCTCCAGGCCCATTTGATAAAAATATTAAATCAGGATTTATACTTAATACATCTTCTGGAGATGTTGTAGCTGGGAATATTGTTATATCGCATCCACGAGCTATAAATGATCTTAAGATGTTTCTTTTAACTCCAAAATCCATAACAGCTACTTTTGGACCATTTCCTTCTATATGCTCTACTTCTTTTCTTGTAACCGTTCTAACTGCTTCTGTATTTGAAAACTTATCTAATTTATGTTTAACATCTTCTAATTTACTATCTTCTAACGTAATTATACCTTTCATTGTCCCATTATTTCTAAGTATCTTAGTTAAAGCTCTTGTATCTATTCCTTCTAGTCCTATCACTTTATTTTGCTTTAAATATTGGTCTATATCAATTTCACATCTAAAATTACTTGGAGAATCACTTTTTTCTCTTACTATAAATCCTTTCACTTGCACTTTTTCAGATTCTGCTGATGATAAATTTATACCATAATTTCCTATAAGAGGATAAGTCATAGTAACTATTTGACCATAGTAAGAAGGGTCTGTTAAAA
This sequence comes from Clostridioides sp. ZZV14-6150, assembly GCF_020657875.1. Lineage (NCBI taxonomy): Bacteria > Bacillati > Bacillota > Clostridia > Peptostreptococcales > Peptostreptococcaceae > Clostridioides > Clostridioides sp. ZZV14-6150. The sequence goes on from NZ_JAGWDA010000015.1 coordinate 9,751, forward strand.
CTTCACCATATCCTATCATTGAAGTATTAAATACTACTTCTCCTACACTTTCTTCTAAATATCCAAATGCTTTTCCTATAAAAACTGTCCCATCTTCTAATATTAACCTTGCTTTCATATTACAGTACCTCCTATAATTCTCTTTAGGCAAACTAAAGAACATTAACTAAATATAATCTTTTAAATATCTATATATATTTTTCACTTTTACATTCTAGTTTTATACTCATTTGCATTTATTTTTTATCTTTTTCTATTATACTACAAATTTCTTAAAAAAAAGAAGTTATCTCAAAAGTAAAAACTCCTAGAAAAAATAACTTCTTCTTTTTAATTTAATGATTAAATTCTTAAACTATACAATCAACTTAATTTCTATTCAGCTATATTGTAAACTTTTAACTTATCTTTGTTTAGGTGTTTTTTCTTAACCTCTACTAAGGCTTTTAATGTATCTAAAGATGTCATTATTTCAGTAGAGAATTCAATAGCTGTTCTTCTTATTTTAAATCCATCTCTTGTTGAGTCATTACCTTTAGTAGGTGTATTTATTACTATATCAACTTGTTTATTTCTTATAGCATCTAGTATGTTTGGTCTAGATTCTTCCACTCTGTTTACTATATCAGCCTCTATTCCATTCTCTCTTAGACTCTTAGCTGTACCTTCTGTTGCAACAAAAGTATATCCTAACTCTTTCATATCTTTTGCTATTGCTATAAATTCATCTTTATCGTTATTATTGACAGTAGCAAGCACTACTCCTCTTTCATCGGACATATGTCTACCTGCTGCTAAGAATCCTTTATATAAAGCTTCTTCTAGATTTTCTCCTACACCTAAAACTTCTCCTGTAGATTTCATTTCAGGTCCAAGACTTACTTCAACTTTAGCTAATTTAGACATTGAGAATACTGGCACTTTTACTGATACTAGTTTAGGCTCTTTATAAACCCCTGTACCATATCCTAAATCCTTTAATTTAGCTCCTAGCATACATTTTGTAGCTAAGTCAACTATTGGTACTCCACTCACTTTACTTATATATGGGACTGTTCTACTGGCTCTAGGGTTAACCTCAATTATATATAATTCATTTTGGAATTCTATAAATTGTATATTAACCATACCAAGTACATTAAGGTCTAAAGCTATTTTTTTAGTGTATTCTACTATCTTTTCCTTTATCTTATCAGATATATTTTGGCTTGGATACATTGTTGTACTATCTCCAGAGTGAACCCCAGCTCTTTCTAAGTGTTCCATTATTCCAGGTATTAATATATCTTCTTTATCACATATAGCATCTACTTCTATTTCTCTACCAGTTAGATATTTATCTATAAGTACTGGATTTTTATGGTCTCTATCAAATGCATCCTGTAGGTATTGAGATAATTTTTCTTCATTGTAAGTTATTTCCATACCTTGACCACCAAGTACATAAGATGGTCTAACTAATACTGGATAACCTAATTCATTAGCAACTTCAATACCTTCATTAAGTGACCATACACCTTTTCCTTTTGGTCTATTTATATCTAATCTCTCTAATAATTCATCAAATTTTTCTCTGTCTTCTGCTGCATCTATATCATCAAAGTCCGTTCCCAATATAGGTATATTTTTCTCATGTAAGAACTTAGCTAGTTTTATAGCTGTTTGTCCTCCAAATTGTAGTATTACACCTTCTGGTTTTTCTTTTTCAATTATACTTAAAACTTCTTCTTCTGTTAATGGTTCAAAATATAGTTTATCTGATGTATCAAAATCTGTACTTACTGTCTCAGGGTTATTGTTTATGATTATAGTTTCTATATCCATCTTTCTTAAAGATTTTACACAGTGAACTGAACAATAATCAAATTCTATACCTTGACCTATTCTTATTGGGCCAGAGCCTAACACTATTACTTTTTTCTTATCACTAACAACTACTTCATCATATTGCTCATAAGTTGAGTAGTAATATGGAGATATAGCATCTATTTCTCCCGCACATGTATCGACCATTTTGTATGCTGGTTTTATGTTATATAGACTTCTTAATTCATATAATTTTTCTGGGCTTATCTTCATTAAATCAGATATACCTTTATCAGAGAATCCTTTTTTCTTTAACTCAAGAAGATAATCTTTAGTTAAGTCTTCAATCTTCATAACTTTTAATTTTTCTTCTTGTTCAACTATCCATTTAAATTTATTTATAAACCACTTGTCTATTCCTGTGATTTGCTCTATCATTTCTACTTTATAGCCTCTTCTTATCATTTCAGCTAAATCAAATAGTCTTTCATCATCAGGTACTACAACTCTTTTCTTTAACGCTTCAATACTTCTCTCTTCTGATGGTGCATGAACTAATGAATATTTTCCTGTTTCAAGTGATCTTATTCCCTTAAGAATAGCAGCTTCAAAGTTACTTCCTATACTCATTATTTCACCAGTTGCCATCATCTTAGTTCCTAATTTTCTATTTGCCTTTTTAAATTTATCAAATGGCCATTTTGGTATCTTAGCCACTACATAGTCTATAGTCGGCTCAAAACAAGCATAAGTTTTTTTAGTTACTGCATTTTCTATTTCATCCAAAGTATATCCTAAAGCTATTTTTGATGAAACTTTGGCTATTGGATATCCTGTGGCTTTTGATGCTAGTGCTGATGATCTACTAACTCTTGGATTTATCTCTATAACTGCATATTCAAAACTATGTGGGTTTAATGCAAACTGAACATTGCATCCACCTTGAACTTCTACTGCATTTAATATATCTAAAGATGCTTTTTTAAGCATCGCACATTCTTTATTGCTTAGAGTTTGTGTTGGAGCAACTACTATACTATCTCCTGTATGAACTCCAACTGGGTCTATATTTTCCATGTTACATACAACTATACAGTTTCCTTTTGAATCTCTTATTACTTCATATTCTATTTCTTTCCAACCTTTTATACTTTTTTCAATTAATACTTGTCCAACTGGGCTTAATTGCAATCCATGCGAAAGTATCTCTCTTAATTCTTCCTCTGTATCAGCTATACCTCCACCAGTTCCACCTAATGTGTATGCTGGTCTTACAACTACTGGATACCCTATTGTAAGTGCATAATCAAGACCTGCTTGTAACTCTGTAACTATATCACTAACTATTACAGGTTGATTTATTTCTTTCATTACATCTCTAAATATATCTCTATCTTCACCTTTTTTGATAGATTCTACTGAAGTACCTATTATTTTTACTCCGTATTTATCTAGTATACCTTTTTCATAAAGCTCAACTGCTAAGTTTAATCCTGTTTGTCCACCCATACCTGCAAGTAAACTATCTGGTCTTTCTTTCTCTATTATTTTTTCTATAAATTCTATTGTTAATGGTTCTATATATATTTTATCTGCCACTTCTTTATCAGTCATTATTGTAGCTGGATTACTATTTATTAATACAACTTCAATTCCTTCTTCTTTTAAAGATTGACATGCTTGAGTTCCTGAATAGTCAAATTCTGCCGCTTGACCTATTATTATTGGTCCTGACCCTAATACTAAAGTTTTCTTTATACTATCTAATTTAGGCATAAATTTTTCTCCTTATCTAAATGGTTTTTACTATCTGTAAATAATACTAAATCTATATTAATGCTAAGAATTTATTAAATATACAATCTAAATCTTCTTTTGTTGTGTATTCTGGAATGTACTGAACACTATATATTGGTAATTCCTTATGTCTCATTCCTTCTATAGTATTGTCATTTAAATTTACATGAGTTATCTCTGTATTTTCTGGCATTTCTGAAACATTGTATCCATGATTTTGAGAAGTTATAAATACTTTTCCTGTTTCTAAACATTTAACTGGATGATTTCCTCCTCTATGTCCAAATGCAAGTTTTGAAGTTTTTCCACCTAATGCTAATGCCAAAATTTGATGTCCTAAACCGATTCCTGCTAGTGGTTTTTTGCCTACTAATTTCTTTATATTTTCAACTATATCATTTATATCTTCTGGATTACCTGGCCCATTAGATAATAATATCAAGTCAGGGTTTATTCTTAAAATTTCTTCTGAAGTAGTCATTGCTGGTACTACTGTTATGTCGCAGTTACAAGCTTTCAGTGAATCTAATATACTATTTTTAACACCAAAGTCTACAACTACAACTTTAGCACCAGTCCCTTTAATATTTTCAATTTCTTTTCTTGTAACACTTTTAACTGAATCTTTATTGCAACACTCTGTCAATTTAGACTGAACTTCTTGTAATGATACATTTTCTAAAGTTATAATACCTCTTTTTGTTCCATTATTTCTAATAATCTTAGTCAATGCTCTTGTATCTATTCCTTCAAGTCCAATTACTTTATTTTGCTTTAGATATGTGTCTATATCCATTTCACATCTAAAATTATTTGGGTTGTCACTTTTTTCTCTTACTATAAGTCCTTTTACTTGCACTTTATTTGATTCAACATCTTCTAAATTTATTCCATAGTTCCCTATAAGTGGATATGTCATTGTCACTATTTGTCCATAATAAGTTGCATCTGTCAGTAGTTCACCATATCCTGCCATTGAAGTATTAAACACAACTTCACCAACAGCTTCCTTTAAATATCCAAATGCTTTTCCTTCAAATACTGTTCCATCTTCTAAAATTAATTTCCCCTTCATATAAGCTACCTCCCAAATGTTTTATCTAAGCATTTTCTATTTCTTTTACAATATTAATAGCTGATTCTCTTGGACTTTCTGCTTTTGTTATAGGTCTTCCAACAACTAAATAATGAGCTCCTCTTTTTATTGCATCTGATGGAGTAACAACTCTTTTTTGGTCTCCAACTTCTGCTGACTTAGGTCTTATCCCTGGGCAAACTGTTATAAAATCAGTTCCACACGCTTCTACTATCTTATCTACTTCTTGAGCTGAGCAAACAACTCCATCTATTCCTGATTCTTTTGCTAATTTAGCTCTCTTTATAGCCAATTCTTCTGTTGTCATATTACATCCTATATCTTGTAAGTCTTGGTTGCTTAATGAAGTTAAAACTGTTACTCCAACCACCAAAGGTTTTTCTATATTTAATCTCTCTGCTTCTTCTTTAGCAACTAGTGCACATTGTCTCATCCCTTCCATGTCTGATACATGTATTGTCATTAACCAAACATTATCTCTTACTGCAGCTCTTACTGCACTTTTCATAGTATTTGGAATATCATGGAATTTAAGGTCTAGAAATATTTTTTTACCTTTTTCTTTTAAATAGTCTATAGTCTTTCCTTTTGTAGCCACATATTGTTCTAGTCCTACTTTAAATATATCTACACTATCTTCTAATTTGTCTATTAGTTCTTTAGCTTTATCAAATTCGTCAGTATCAATTGCAACTATTAGCTTCTCTTTACCATTTATCATTTTTACATCTCCTTTTTAATAAAGCCTAAATCCTCATAAAAAAATCCTCACACCAAAAGAGGCACAAGGATTTTATCTATACATAACTCTATTTATTAGCTATGAGATATCTTTCCCAGTCTCTCTGGACTAGTTTAAAAGACTTTATTATATTTAAATTTTTATTTTATACTCATCAAAAACCTCTAGAAGATTTACTAGAGGTTATATATTAACACTATCTATAACCCTTTAGTCTCTCTGGACTAATTTAAGGAATTTAGCTGTAATATTTTTCTTTATTTATATAACTTTATGTATCTTAAGGATATTTTAAAGTTTCATCTTTTTTATAATTAAACCACTAATTGCTTTTTATGTCAATAAGTCTTTGAATTATTCTTTATCTTTATCAAACAATTTTTTTTCAAAATAAGACTCTGCATTATATATCGCAGCAGCTGGATTATGCCCAGTTACTCTATCTTTGACAATTAGAGTTGTTATAGGAGCTTCCATATATTTCATAGCTAATGTATCATGTCCAACACATAGTCCAAGAATTATATTAAGGTCAACTTTAGCTTCATTTAAAAACAAAGCCTGCCCTATTGGATTACACATTATTTCATCTGCACACTTTGATATCGTTTGAGATGCTTCTAATCCAACTGTACTTTTAGGCATTGCTCCATTTTTACATATCACAGAAAACACTTCAAATCCATGATGTTCAAATACCTTTTGTACTGTTTGCATTTCTCTTTTTAAACCAATACAAAACGCTATACCAATTTTTTTATAGTCACATTTTTTAGCAAACTCTATAATCTCTTTTAACCTAGTATATTGACAGTATCCTTCTGTTTCAATTAATCCAGCATTATAAGCTATTTTTCTATTTTCTTCTTCTTCATAAAGTTTTTTTGCTTTTTCTTGTAACTCAACTTCTCTAGTTGGACATATCTTCATTAGCTTATCCATATCTCCATCTGAACAGCCTCTAAGATTACATTTCCCACACTTATACATACCTACTATCCCCTCTCAAAATTTTATTCATTTTGTGATTCTTCTTTTTCCAAACTTAAATTTTCATCTTGAGTTTCTTCTTCTGGTTTTACATGTTCAACTACAGTTATAAAATATGACTTTCCTATTCTATTCTTTATAGGAAGTTTTTCATATGAAACATCTATTTTATTTTTTATACATGCTATATCAAAATGTCTTAAGCCTACTCCTAAGCTAACCTTATTCATATCTTCACAATGTTTCTTAGGTTTCTTTTCAAATAGATGAAGACCTCGTTCATCTTTATGAAAATACCAAGGTTGAGAGTTTTTCACAGATGGAGCTCTTCTTGTAAATTCTAATATTTCTTTCCATTTCCTATTTCTATTTATTTTATTTATGATATCTTTTACTGGTTTTCTATCAGGCCTAGCGTGTCTTGTCCTAAATAAATCTTCATTTTTTGCCGGATATCCAAAAGCTATTATTATATATGGATTCTCTATTTTGTTTTCATCTTCTTCTTCCGTTTTTATTCCAGCTAAATAATCTAAATCGTCTTCTTCATCTTCTCTTGGGTCTTTGTTGCCAATATCTACAAATTCCAAGATATCTTCTCTTTTTAATGTCGACTCCAACCAACAAGTAGCTACTCCTAACGTTGTAAGACGTAAGACTATACCTTCAGTGGCAAAACCTATATTTTGTAGATAGTCTTTTCCTTTATCTGATGTGACTACTATATAATGAGGTGCTTTTACTTTACACTCTTTTCCCATTAAAAAGTGTATTATATGACCTCTATCAACAACATGTGCTTTAATATTTAAATCTTCATTTAAGTATTCTAAATTTTTACAACTTCTTTTTATTTCTTCCATTAATGGCTTTTTTAGTTTTGTACTGGAAAAATTTCTTACAGATTTTCTATAAAAAATGGCTTCATAAAGCTCCATTTATGCCCTCCTAACTGAAATCTTCTGTTCATAATATATAAACTACTATATTTAAACATATATAAGCTTTGCCAGAAAATTTTTTATTTCATTATAAATATCTATCTCATTATTATATTATAAGTTTTTTTCGGTATTCTTGTATAGCTTTTCACTAAAAAAGTATTTTTATTTCTACTTTAATACTATTATCAACAAAAAATAACGTCTTAGTTGCAATTATATATTTAAACAATCTATTTTAATTAAAATAAGTGTTTTTTATTTCTCAGTCTATTGAGTATAAATATTTTAAATATGACCCAAAATCTAAGTAATGATATTAATATTTTATAAGTTATTTAATGATATAATATTTTATAAGTTATTTAATATTAAAAATACAGGAGGAATAATATGGATTTTAATAAAAATTTAGAAAAATATGCTGAGTTAGCAATTAAGGTCGGAGTTAACATACAACCAGGTCAAACTTTACTTATAAAATCACCAATTGAATGTGCTGATTTTGCAAGAAATGCACTAAAGGAAGCATATAAATGTGGTGCTAAAAATGTATATATAGAATGGTCTGATGAAGAAAGTACTCTTATTAAATATTTATATGCACCAGACGAAGCATTTCATGAGTTTCCAAAATGGACAGCAGATCAATATGTAGACATAGCTAAAGAAGGTGGAGCATTTTTATCAGTATATGCTCAAAACCCAGATTTATTAAAAGATGTTGACCCTGAGAAAGTTGCTAACTTTCAAAAAGCTTCTGGAAAGGCTTTAAAAGAGTGGCGTTCTTATACGCTAACAGATAAATGTAAATGGAGTATAGTTTCTGTACCAACAAAAGATTGGGCAAAAAAAGTATTTCCAAATTTATCAGAAAACGAAGCAGTAGATAAGTTATGGGATACCATATTTAAGTGTTCAAGAGTTGATGGACAAGACCCTATAAAAGCATGGAAAGAACATAATGAAAATCTAAAGTCTAAAATGGATTTTTTAAATGAAAGTAATTTCAAAACTTTAAAGTATAAATCTTCAAAAACTAATTTAACTTTGGATTTACCAAAAGGTCATATTTGGTTGAGCGGAGCATCTAAAGACCCTAATGGAGTAAGCTTTAATCCTAACATTCCAACTGAAGAGATTTTTGGAATGCCACACAAGTTTAAAGTCAATGGAACTGTTTACAGCACTAAACCTCTTGTTTATGGAGGAAATATAATTGATAATTTCTTTTTGACATTCAAAGATGGTAAAATAGTAGATTTCTCTGCTGAAAAGGGATTGGAAACATTAAAGAAACTTATTGAAACAGATGAAGGTTCTCATTATCTAGGAGAGGTTGCTCTTGTTCCATATAACTCTCCAATATCTGATACAAATATTATTTTTTATAATACTTTATATGATGAAAATGCTTCTTGCCACTTTGCAATTGGTTCTGCTTATAAGACTTGCTTAGATGGTGGAAATGATTTGAAAGATGAAGAATTGGATGAACATGGAGTAAATGATAGTCTAACACATGTTGACTTTATGGTTGGCTCTTCAGACATGGATATTGTCGGAGAAACTCATGATGGAAAACATATACAGATTTTCAAAAATGGCAATTGGGCTTTTTAACTTATTTTTATACTAAAAAGGGCTGACGGAAGTTATACCAGACTTCCCAGCCCTTTTTAATGTTGATGATAAATATTTTTTTATATTAATTAATCTCATTATTATAGATTAATTCCTATTATTTTGGATATAAGTTTCTAAAACTTATATCTATATTATATATAAAATATCCTGTTTAGTAAAACCTTTATTTTAATTTCCATGCTAAAAATTTAACTTTGCTATCTCAACAGCAGATTTTGCATCTTTTGAATAATAGTCAGCTCCCATTTCCTCAGCATATTCCTCTGTCAAAACTGCACCACCTACAAATACCTTTGCATTTATTTCATTATCTCTTAATGCTTGAATTGTATCTTTCATACTTTGAACAGTTGTAGTCATAAGTGCACTCAATCCCACTAACTTTATATTTCTTTTTTTAGCAACCTCTACTACTTCTTCAATTGGAACATCTTTTCCTAGGTCTATAACTTCATATCCATAATTCTCTAGCATTATTTTTACTATATTTTTTCCAATATCATGAATATCCCCTTTTACTGTAGCAACTATTATTTTTCCTTTAGATACATTGTCACTACTTCTACTTAGTAAGGTTTCTTTTATTGTATTTAGTGAAGTTTTTACTGTTTCTGCTGATTGAATCAGTTGTGGTAAAAAGATGTCTCCACTATCGTATTTCTTTCCTACTCTATCAAGAGCTGGAATTAAAATTTTATCTAATATATAATTTTCATCCTTCTCTTTTAAAAGATTCAATGTTACATTTTTGGCTTCTTCTTTTAATCCTCTTTCAACTAAAACATCTAGTGACAAATCTTTATTAGCTTTAACAGTGGAATCAGACTGTTTTGAATTATTTATATTGCTATATTGATTTATGTAATTTATACATCCTTTATCTGTATTATTTAAGATTCTAAAAGAATTAACAGCCTCCATCATGCTATATTCGTTTGGATTTATAATTGCTAAGTCAAGCCCAGCTCCTAAAGCTAGTGTTAAAAAAGAGGCATTAAGTGCTTTTCTATTTGGAAGTCCAAATGAAATATTTGAAACCCCTAGTATAGTTTTTACCCCTAATGTCTTAACCATTGTTATGGCCTTTATAGTTTCTATTGCTTCCTCTTGTTGAGCTGAAACAGTTAGTGATAAACAATCTATAAATATATCTTTTGGTTTTATTCCATAAGAAACTGCTCTATCAACTATTTTTTTTGCTATTTCAAATCTTTCCTCAGCTTTTTTTGGTATACCTTTTTCGTCTAATGCAAGACCAACCACACATGCACCATACTTTTTAACTATTGGTAATATACTTTCTAAAGACTCTTCTTTGCCGTTTACAGAGTTTACGATTGTTCTACCATTATAATATCTAAGACCTTGTTCTAAAGCCTCTACATCGGAAGAATCGACTTGTAATGGTGTGTCTACTACTGCTTGAATCTCTTTTATTAACTTTGGCATTAATTTCTTTTCATCTATTTCTGGCAAACCAACATTCACACCTAATATTTGTGCCCCAGCACTTACTTGTTCTAGCCCTAAATTTATTGCATAATCTAAATTTTCATTTTTTAAAGCTTCTTGTAAAGATTTTCTACCTGTTGGATTTAATCTTTCTCCGACAACTGTAGGCGATTCTACTTCCACAAATTTTGATGGCGAACAAACTACACACTTATCAATCTTTTCGGTACTTCCCTTTTTAACAGAACTTATATTTTCAGATATTTCTTTTATAAAGCTTGGATTTGTGCCACAACATCCGCCTATTATAGTTGCTCCAGCTTCAACAAATTTTTTGACTCCCTCAAAAAATTCCTTTGCATCAACATCATATATAGCTTCTCCATCAACTATATTTGGTAAACCTGCATTTGCTTGAACCATTACAGGTATTGAAGCTCTTGACACGATTTTTTTTACTATTGGTAAAAGTTGTTTAGGACCTAATGAACAGTTTACTCCTATTGCGTCAACCCCCAGCCCTTCTATTGTAGCAACCATACTTTCTGGCATACATCCAGTAAAACTTCTCCCACTCTCATCAAATGTCATAGTACAGAAAACAGGTAAATCAGAATTCTCCTTAGCCGCTAAAACAGCAGCTTTAGCTTCATATAAGTCCATCATAGTCTCTATTACTATTACATCAGCTCCAGATTTAACACCCTGTAATACTTGTCTTTTAAATATCTCATATGCTCTGTCAAAGCTTAAAGTTCCCATAGGCTCTAACATTTCTCCTATAGGACCAATATCTAGTGCTACATATCTAGGTTTAGTGTTATCTACATTTTCTATAGCTTTTCTAGCCACTAAAATGGCATTGTCGATAACTTTTTCTACTGTATATTCACTATCTAATTTTAATTCATTACACCCAAAAGTATTTGTAAGAATTACATTTGAGCCTGCCTCTAAATATGATGTATGTATCTCTATAAGTTTTTCTGGATTTTGAAGACCAAATACTTCTGGATTTTCACCTATTTTTAACCCCTTTTGTTGAAGCATTGTTCCCATTGCACCATCAAATATTAATATATTATCCTTTAGATATTGTCTTATTTCCACAAGAATTCGCTCCTTTTCTATATGTACAATTTCTGTAGTTTTTACAATTTTCACACGATTTTTCTTTCTTTGATTTATCTATTTTTAAATTAGAAATGCCTATAATAGCTACTACTGATTTTCTTGGTATCATAATCCCATTTGATGTAATTGTGAGTCCTATTTGTTTTTGAGCATTTAAAACATTTAATATATCTATATTTTTCTCTATTGGTAAGTCCCCATATCCTGGGCTATATCGCATAGTTATAAATTTGTTTTGTTCTAAAAAAACCTTTTCTATGTTGTTTTGAACAATATCACATACTTCTTCTATTGCTGTTGTTCCACATGAATCAATTATTAGTCCTTTTGTTAAATCTGAGTAAGAGTATCTTTTTATTTCCTTTTCTACTTCTATTCCCAAAGTCGCTGCCATAATTACACATTCATCACAGTTTTTTAGAAGTTCATATATATCCTTACTCTTTAAAGTTAAATTTGTTCCCTCTAGTTCTACAATCTTATCTTTATTTATTTTGATAGGATAAATCCTAGATATATATCTAGGATTTATCTTGTTTTTGGCTGTTTCTATACATTCATCAATAGTTTCTTTAAGTTCTTTATCTATTTCTTGTCCTTTATATTGTAAATACCTTAAAACTTCACTTTGATTTATGCTTATACTTTCTCTTTCAATTAAATTATTCTCCATATATATTAAGAGAAAATCCTTTATCTAAAACATCTTTTGCATATTCTTTTGCTCCAAATAAAGATAAGTCTCTATAATTTCCACATTCTAAAGCTGTAGCAGCTGGCATTTTATCAGATTCAATTACTTTCTTTAATGCCTTTTCTAAACCATCTTTAACTGTCTTAGCATCTACATCTCCCCATAATATTAAATAAAATCCTGTTCTGCATCCCATTGGAGATAAGTCTATCACACCATCTAATGTCTCTCTTAAATAAGTTGCTAGTAAATGTTCTAAACCATGCATAGCAGCAGTTCCAAAGCTTTCTACATTTGGTTGTAAAAATCTCAAGTCAAATTTACTTATTTTATCTCCTTTAACTCCATCAAGTACACTGCACTTTCTCACAAAAGGAGCTTTAACTTTTGTATGGTCTAATTTAAAACTTTCTACTTTTTCCATTTTTGAATCCTCCATTATCACTTAAAAATTTGTTACTTTAAATCTATAAAAAAACTCTCCCTATCCACTATTGATAAGAAGAGTATATTATTTCCAATCATCTCATCGTTGTTAGCAGGACCACCTAATAAAAGGTTGGTATAGGTTCACTGAGCTAACTCTCTCCCCTAATTCTTGATAAGTATCTTATTAAACTGACTTAAATTATATATTACTTTTTTATTTTTGTAAACACTTTATGCTATAAATATTTGTGCATCTAAATCATACTTTTATCTTATTGCACAGTTTCTTGTATTATTGGTAGCTGTACCTCAAATACAGTTTGATGTATATTACTTGAAACAGTAATTTCCCCACCATGTAAATTCACAATATTTTTTGTAATTGCAAGACCTAATCCAGAACCTCCATCATTGCTATTTCTTGATTTTTCAACTCTATAGAATCTATCAAATATATTTGGTAAATCTAATACTGGAATGGGTTCTCCATAATTTATAACTTTTGCAATCGCCATATTTCCTTTTTTGGCAGTTACTATATCTACATAAATTCCTTCTTTTCCATATTTCATAGCATTGGTTATAAGATTTTCAAAAGCTCTCACCAATTTATTTGGGTCAGCATTTATAATTAATTTTTCTTCATTGAAGTTAACTCTACTAACCATAAATTCTTTTTTAAAATAAAATCCAAGTTGAGATACTATTTGACTTAATAGTTCTACCAAGTTTATATCTATTTTTTTTAATCTTATTGTATTATTTTGCATTTTTGTAAGTTCAAATAAATCATTTATAAGTATATTTAAACTTTTTGATTTCTCATATGCAATATTAACATAATACATCAACTGAACTTCATCTTTATACTTACCATCTTCTATCAATCCCAGATAACCCATTATTGAGGTTAAAGGAGTTCTTAAGTCATGCGAAACATTTGTTATTAAATCCGTTTTAGTCTGTTGAGCTTGTCTTTCTTCAACAGTTATATTTCTAAGTTGATAAACTATACTATTGATTTTATTTGCAAGTTCATCAATCTCATCAATTTTTTTATCACTTAATCCATTTGACTCATACTCAATATCTATACTTTTTTCTAAATCGCCTTCCTCCATTGAGTTTACAGCGTCCATGATAATTTCTAGTTTTTTATTTTTGTTATCAGTATCTTTTAGAAAATTTACAAGTTTTTTATTTCTCTTGTATGACATTAATGAATAAATTGATAATGATGCTGTCAGAAATAAAACAGAATATAATGTACTGTCTCCTATAACAGCTCTAATGTCTCTTAAACTACGCATAAGGTAATTAATCGTAGATAAAGTAGTTCTAATATATAATATCTTTATTATATATACACTTGTTAACATAATCATTAGGGTTATAATACAACTTATTATAAAGTCTACTATAGGGCGAAACATATAATTTAATACACTCTTATTTTTCAATTTTATATCCTACCCCCCATACAGTATGAATTATTTTTTCTCCATCTGTATACTTTTCAATTTTATCTCTTATCCTACTCATATGAACCATTACAGTATTGTTAGATTGGTAGTATTGTTCTTTCCACACTTTTTCAAATATCTCTTCTGTACTATATACTCTACCTCTATTATTTGCTAGTAAATACAAGATATCAAATTCTCTTGATGTCAAAAATATATCCTTGCCAGCTACTGTTACACTATGTTTTTCCTTATCTATTAACACCACTCCTACTTCTATGACATCTTTATTTTCTTTGTCAGTACCACTAAAATAATACGCTCTTCTAAGTAATGCTTTTACTCTCACAGTAAGTTCAAGTGGATTAAATGGCTTTGTTAGATAGTCATCTGCACCCGTCATTATTCCTTGTATCTTGTCCATATCCTCTGATTTTGCACTCAGCATAAGTATTGGTATATTTAAACTTTCTCTAACTTTTCTACAAACTGCTATCCCATCCATCTTTGGCATCATTATATCCAATACCATCAGATGAATATTTTCTTTTTTTAAAATATCTAAAGCTTCTTGTCCATCTTTAGCTTTAATTACATTATATCCATCATTTAAAAGATATATCTCTACAAGGTCTCTTATTTCCTTTTCATCATCCACAACAAGAATTGTATCTTTCACTTTTTCACGTCCTAACTTACTTTAATATAGTTCTTACTCATCTAAAATTATACTATACTTAAAGTAGTCTAATCTATCAAATTTATTTATATTACATTTAGTAATATTATACAATTTATGTTATGTTGTTTTATTATTTGCTTTGTAAATATTCTTCCAAAGTTAACCCTTTTGAATAAATTTCCTCAGCGACATCCTTACCCACATATCTAATGTGCCATGGCTCATATGCTGTACCTGTTATATCTTCTTTACCTTTAGGATATCTTATTATAAATCCAAATTTATGAGCATTTTCTGCCAACCATATGGCTTCTTTTGTGCTTCCAACAAACCATCTTTCTGGATTTGTCAAGTCAATACACAGTCCAGATTGATGTTCACTATGTCCAGGTTTTGCTACATATGCATCGGCTTTTTCCTGACCTTGAGAATTTACTCTTCTTGTATAAGTATCTTGTTGAGTATCATAAGACCGATATGCTGAAGACCCTAAAAACTGTATTCCTTCTTCATTAGCTTGTCTAACTAAGTCTTCTACTGCTTTTGCAGGTTCTCCTGCCATTTGTTTTTCCTCTTCAGTAGCTTCTGGAACAAACTCTATATTTACTTTAGTAATATCTTTTGGCATATAATCTTTACTAAGTTCATTTGTCTTGTTTACCAATAATATATTATCTGCTATACTATTTGAGTGATTTTTTTTCTGAGAATTTGCTTCAACATCTTCTGATGAAGCAAATTGAGCAGTTCCAGTCAGTTCTTCATCTTTCAGAATTTTATCTTTAACTATAAACATACTTATAAATACTAATACTATAATGGCTAACATCAATTTTAATTTTTTCATGGTTAAATCGTCTCCTTTGTTATGTTTGTTAATGTTAATTTTAGAGTATAAGTTTTAAGTATTTTATAAGTAAACCTTAAGTTATTCTTAAGTTTATATTTTCAAATAAAGGATGGTGCTAAAAATGTCTATGCAAAAACTTCTTAGTAAAGCCCGTAAGGCTATACAAGACTTTGATATGATACAAGAAAATGATAAAATTGCAGTTGGTCTTTCTGGTGGAAAAGATAGTTTGACATTACTTCATATGCTTAAAAATTATCAACGATTTTCTCCACAAAAGTTTGAATTAATAGCTGTAACACTAAATACTGGCGGAATTGATAACTCCCCATTAAATAAGTTATGCGAGGAAATAAATGTACCTTTTTATGAATTTCAAACTAATATAAAAGAAATCGTATTTGATATAAGAAAAGAAAAAAATCCTTGTGCATTATGTGCTAATTTAAGAAGAGGTGCTTTAAATGACAACTCAAAGAAACTTGGGTGCAACAAAGTAGCTCTAGGACACCATAAGGATGATGCTATTGAGACATTTTTAATGTCTATGTTTTATGAAGGAAGAGTTAATTGTTTTTCACCAAAGACATATTTAGATAGACAAGATTTAACTGTTATAAGACCTATGATTTACATAGAAGAATATATGACTAAGAAGATTTCAAAGGAGTGTAACTATCCTATCATAGCAAATCCATGTCCTGCAAATGGCCATACTAGGAGAGAATACATAAAAAATCTTATTGCTAATTTAAATAAAGAAATGCCAGATTTTAAAAGGAATGTATTTGGAGCTTTAAATAATTCAGAAAAACTTTTTATATGGGATAAAGAAAAGATAAAAAATATTTATTTAAAATAATTTAAATATAACATTAAATCGCTTTCATACATTGTATAAAAATTAATATCTTTATATAAAGAAATGCAAGATTGTATTAATTATAAATACTCTCTATTTATAATTGACACAATCTTGCTATATTATAATCTTTTATATTTTTATTATTTTTTATATCTATATTTTAATAGTTATTAATATTATTATCGATTCTAATAAATGTATTAACTATAACTTAAACTTTTTATATTCTTAACTCAATTTATTCTTAAAATTTCTATCCCTCTATATTTCATAAAAACAATATTCTATACTAGATTAGAATATTAAATTCGACTATCTCTGGTACATTAAAAAATCTAAACGGCAACTTTGTACTTCCAAGACCAGAACTCACATATAGATGATTTCCTTTTATATCATAAAATCCTTTAGTGTATTTCCTTCCATATGGAGGAGTGACTAAAGCTCCCTTGAAAGGCAATCTTATTTGACCGCCATGACTATGTCCAGATAAAACTAAATTCATGGTATCTTTACTGAGCATATCTACCAAATCTGGTTCATGTGCTAGCAATAAATTAAAACTATTATAATCAGTTTTACTTTCCAAATCTTGTATATTTGGGTTACCATTTAATATCTCATCAGCTCCAAGTATATTAATATACTTATTGTCTTCAAGTTTTATTTTCTTATTTTCATTAACTAAAAGATGAAAGTTAGAATTTTTCATAATTTGTCTATAATACCTAGGAAGTTCATACATATAATCATGATTACCAAATACTGAAAATTTTCCTAACCTTGCATTCATACTAGATAAAATCTTTGTAATTTCATCTATATCTGGATTTTTATTAGAATAATCAATTAAATCTCCAGTAAATACTAATATATCTGGATTTAAGGCATTCACCTTATTAGCTACTTTTTTGAGTTTATTAGTTGAATAAAAACTGCCTATTTGAGTATCTGAAATCTGAACTACTTTTATAGTCTCGTTCTCATTTTTTACTATATTTTCTTTAATCATGTTTCCATCTTCATTTATATTATATGTTTTCACAATTAATAGACTCGGTTCTATTGCAACTGAGTATATAAAAATTAAAACAAATATCAATATAAAAAATTTTAAAAAACGTTTTGTCTTTAATTTCAAAGTATCTACCTACTTATTTATTATATTAAACTATTTGAATTACAGACTCAACTTTGTCCATTTTTCTATCGTGTAATTTTGGCTTATTAGCTAAAAACCATTTATATGTTCTTGTAAGACCTTCTTTTAATAAAATATTTGGTATATAAAGACCATGTTCAATAAGCTTATTTATATCTAGATTAAAGTCTATATTCCTAAATGGGAAGTAAGTTCTCTCTCTAAACTCAACTTTTTCCATGTCTACATATTTTATAATAGGTTCCTTCCCAATAACTTCTCCACATGTATATATAAGTTCATCCCAAGATATTAACTGTGGATTTGTTACATTATACGCTTCTCTTACATGAGAATTTTTCATTACACTTTCTAGCACTTTTACTAAATCCCCAATATATATAAATTGATTGCTTACTTGTTTTCCTTTAGGTACTGGTATTTTTTCGTTTTTTTCTATTTTTTCAAAGAAATAATATTCTCTATACAAATTATTATTTTCCCCATATATATAAGTTGGCCTAATAATTATATATGGTATAGAGCTATTTATAACAAAATCTTCTGTTTCTTTTTTGTTAAGTCCATATTTACCCCAATTTTCATTTTCACCTTTTTCATTATCTTCTTTTACATTTCTTCCACTATCTTTGTATACGGCTCCTGCTGACAATACTATGTATTTTTTTAAATTATCTAAGTTTACAAAATCAATAAGATTACCAACATCCTCTTTTGTATATGCTGTCATATCATATATGTAATCATACTGTCTTCCATTGATAATGTTTTCCATATCTTTGCGTACTTTTCTATCGCAAATTAAGTGCTCTCTAAAACCTTTATAATCTATTTCCTTTTTACCATTCGTAAGTATATCTATTTGATACCCACATTTAATTAAACGCTTAGCAAGTGCAGAACCTATAAAGTCGCTTCCACCCATGATTAAAATAGATTTCATTTCAAGTGCATCCTCCTCTTTTTTAAATGGCTTCCTTAATTATAATATCATATTTTTAAATATGCTACACCATTTTGTATTGTTTTTGTCTATAAAAGATATTTATAGCAAAATATCTTTTATAGATTTAACACTTTCGACAATATAAGTAGGATTACTTTTACTAATCTCATCAAAAGAGCCATATCCATACAATACACCTATAGAATCTACACCTATTTTATTAGCTCCAATTATATCGTATTTTCTATCGCCAATCATAATGACCTTATCTTTATCTGTTACATCACACAAATCTAACACATATTCTATAACTTCATTTTTATTTACTCTTGTACCATCAAGATTACTGCCTGCGATATATTTAAAATATCTATCTATACCAAAATATTTAAGTATGGTTTCTGCAAAAACTGTTGGTTTAGAAGTAGCCAATAATAATGTTTTTCCATTTTCATAAAGTATTTTTAAAGTCTCTTTTATATCTTTATAAATTTTATTTTCAAATATTCCTCTGTCAGAAAAGTATTCTCTATACTTTTCAACAGCTTCTGTTGCCTTTTCATCTTCAAATTTATAATAGTCTTTAAAAGTAGCATGTAGGGGTGGCCCTATAAATTGTTCTAAGTTATCCAATTCTTCTTCTATCCCAAAACTACTTAAAGAATATTGAATAGACTTTGTTATTCCTTCTTTAGGGTCTGTAAGTGTTCCATCCAGGTCAAATAACACTATTTCATAATTTTTTTTCATATTTAAATCCTCCACTTTTTATAAAAATAATACTTTATCTTTTGAGTTTATCTATTTTAAAAAGCTATAGTAATAGAATCTTAATCTAATACTATAGCTTAAATAATAATCAAATCTTATATGTTGTCTTTAAACTAAATTTAAACAGTTTTATTTAACTGTTATAGCTGAAACTGGACATCCTTCTTCTGCTTCTTTACATAAATCCTGTAATTCTGCTGGTATTTCTCCTTCAATTGCAACTGAATGACCTTCATCACTCATACTAAAAACGTCTGGACATGTTCCTATACACGCTCCACAAGCTACACATACATCCTTATCAACAAATGCTTTCATACTAAAATACCTCCCCTAAAATTATAATTATTGTTCCTTACATATTTATCCAATATATACTAATTTAAACATATTTTTCCTTTTTTATCAATATGACTTAATTTATTACAGTCCCATCATACCAATGTCTATAAACTTCACTACTTTTCATCCATGATTTTATAGTATATTGTAAGCTCAATTTTTTATTTAGCATTAGTTCATTATTATTATAATCTGTTATAATTTCTTTACTATCATCTATTGTAAATATTGTAAAATCGCCTTCTCCACCAACTTTTATCCTACCTTGACTTCCTTGCAAATTAAAAACTTTTGTTGGATATTCAGTTACTTTTTCTATACATTTTTCTAGAGGTATACCAAGTTCCATAATTTTATTTACAACATTTAAAAGAGAATAATGTATATCTTTCATATTTTTTATATGCATATCTGTACTTATTAAATCTGGCTCTAATCCTTGATTTACTGCTTTTTTAAAGACTTCAAAGTCAAACTGTTCTAACCCATGACATACATCAAATAATACACCTCTATCTTTTGCATTTAATACAGATTCTCTCAAGCCACCAGATTCATTAAATATTCCATTTGTGCTATTTCCATATACAGGTGTAACTATATCTCCCTTTCCTAAAATATTCATTACTTCATCTATATATGATGGATACTCCCCTATATATACCACTAATGGTAAATTTAATTTTTCTGCAATTTGTTTTGACTTTTTAATTATATCTATACCATCTGTACTAGATTGAAATTTACTTGCTTTTACTTTTATACCCTTTATCTTTTCCATATTTTTTTCTACAATGGACTCAATGTTATCAAAATTTATAACATCTAAAGATGTTGATTCATTCAATATATTTAATCCCTCATTAGTTACATTTAAAAATGAATATACTTCAGTCTTACATTCATCCATATATTTTTTCTTAAAATCGTAGTAATTTACAGGACCTGCTGTACCTGCATCAAATATAACTGTTGAACCTTTTTCAATTCCAATTGAATCAGAATCCATACCTGTAGGTAATTTTCTCTTATAACAATGGGTATGAACATCTATAAATCCAGGAGAAATATACATGTTATTAGCATTTATTATCTCAAACTCTTTGTTTATGAGTATTTTTTCTTTTCTTATCATTTCTTTAAGATTTAATCCAATATCATATATCTTTCCATGTAAAACTAAGATATCTCTTTTTTCAAATTTGATACCATCCTTTGGAGATATTATTGTCCCATTCCTTATAAGTAAGTTTTTCATTTATTCCACATCCTAATTACAGTATAATTTCTCTAATAGTTTTTTCTTACATAAAGAAAATAAGTCTAAAAATAAAAATATTCTAGACTTATTCATTATATTATACTATATTAATTATATTAAATTAAATAAAAACTTGGACTTACTTTAAAAAACAATTTAGTATTTGTTGTTCTGCTTCTTCTTCTGTAAGGCCTAATGTCATCATCTTTAAAATTTGGTCTCCTGCAATCTTTCCAATTGCTGCTTCATGTACTAAAAGAGCATCTGGATGATTTGCAGCAATTTCAGGTATCGCACTAATTTGAGAATTGCCCATAATTATTGAGTCACATTGAACATGTGCAGAACAAAGAGAATCCCCAATAACACAAGGATTAAACTTTTGTTTAGAGTTATCTTGACCAACTGTACGAGAAATTACTTGAGCAGAAGAATTTTCACCTTCCAATATAACCTTCATATTAGATTCTGCAACTTGATTTCCATGAGTTAACAACTTTTCAAATACAACTATCTTTGCTCCTTTACCTAAAGTAGCATCCATTTCTCTTTTAGTTGAATCAACACCTTTAATCTGAATTGTTTCCATTTCACAATATGAATCTTCGCCCATATTAACAATCGTAACTGGATTTAAAATTCTTTTTCCTTCTCCATCACCTTCGCCATAATGTTTTTCCACATATTTTAGACGAGCTCCTTTATGTAAGAAGAATCTATGTATTCCATTGTGTTCACTGTCATCATTACCACAATTATGTATACCACAACCAGCAATTATAACAACATCCGCATTTTCTCCAATTTCAAAATCATTATAAACCATGTCTTGTACACCAGCTTCTGTTACTATTACTGGTATATGAACATTTTCTCCTTTAGTATTTGGTTTTACTATAATATCAATTCCAGGTTTATCAGTCTTTGGAGCTATAGTTACATTTTCAGTTGAATGTCTTTCTATACCTTGTCCATTTTTACGTATATTGTATGCTCCTAATGGAGTTCCGCGAAGTTCAGCAACTTTTTCTAAAAGATTTAAGTCTATTTTGTTCATTTAATTTGCCTTCCTTTCTAATTAATTCATATCTTTCATTAATTCACAATTTGAATTAACTTGGCACATGATTTCAGGTAATATAGCATCTTTTGTTCCATGGCTTTTTACTGAACCATCTTGTAAAACAATTATTTCATCAGCTAACTCTAATATTCTTTCTTGGTGAGAAATTATGATTATAGTTTGGTCAGATTCCCCATGAATTTTCTTAAAACTTTCATTAAGCTTTCCAAAACTCCAAAGGTCTATACCTGCTTCAGGTTCGTCAAATATAGAAACCTTTAAATCTCTAGCAAAAAGAGTTGCTATCTCGATTCTTTTCATTTCCCCTCCAGAAAGAGAGTTATCAACTTCACGATTTAAATAATCTTTTGAACACAATCCAACATCTGTAAGATATTGACAACACACATCAGTAGACAATGGTTTTCCATGAGCAAGAGTAAGCAGGTTTTCAACTGTCATCCCTTTTATTCTTGGTGGTTGTTGAAATGCGTATCCTATTCCTTTTTTTGCTCTTTCTGTGATACTAAGATTAGTTATATCTTCTCCATCTAAAAGTATTTGACCACTAGTGGCTTTTTCAATTCCCATAATAAGCTTAGCAATTGTGGATTTTCCTCCACCATTTGGACCTGTGATAACAATAAGTTTGCCTTTTTCAAATGAAAGGCTAACATCATTTATTATTCCTAGCTCCTCATTGTTAGACTCGACATTAAAGGAAAGATTTTTTATTTCAAGCATAATACCCCTCTTTTCTATAAAATATTACATTTATATCCATTCTTTTATTATATCAGTACTTTTTATATCTCAGCAACTCTAAGGGATAAAATATATATTAAATATAAAACAAATTTATTAAAAAATAAAAAAGATGAGTTTTTCTAACTCATCTTTAAAAATCAGTATTATTTAATTATATATGTATCTAAAAATTAACCTTCTATATACTCTAGTATTATTTTTTGATTATCTTTTAACATAATTTCTTCTTTTTTAGATTCAATCCCATTCTTTTTTATTTTTACTTCAGCTACAAAAGCGTCATTACCCTCAACCATTTCTAATAATTCATACGCTTTTTTACGTCCTATTTTAGTTGCTATATCTTTTAGCACTGCCATTTTCTTAAACATTTCATCACCTCTACTCAAATTTTACAATTGATTTTTAACTATATAATTATAGTTTAATACTAAATTATAATTATTATTGTCTCTAATTATATCAGATATTGAGTAAATTTAACACTTTGCAAAATTATTTATCCTCTCTGACTAAGTAAGAATTTCCATCTTGGTCTTTAAAAGAAAACATTCTTCCATAAGGCATCTCCATTAATTCTCCTACTTCAACTTTATTCTTTGCCATCTGTTCATAAGTTCCATTAATATCTCTTGTACTTAAAATTATTGATGGATGCGATAAACTTACATCTTGATTTTGCTTCATCATCAAATTTTTATCATACAATACAAATGTTGTAAATTCATTTTTACTTGGTGCTACTTCCACCCATTTCATATTTGGACCCATTTCTTTTTCATAAGTTACCACAAAGTTTAATTTTTCTGTCCAAAACAATTTTGCATCCTCTTGATTATTTACATAGAGAGTTATTTTTCCTATTTTATTTATCATAAAAATACCCACCTTTATTATTAAATAAATATCTAATATTTTTTATATTTAATAATATACCCATATATATTATTTTCTATAGATATATACTTATAATATTTATCGCCAAATTATGTAATTCTATACAATATATAATTTATAGTATCCATATAATTATAGCCTTAATTTACATATTTTAATTTTTCTATATATCATACTTATAATTATGATATTCTCTAAATAAAAAATCACTTTTAAATAGAATTTACTATCTAAAAGTGATTTTTTATATTCTATGCAACTTTATGTTTTAGCCACTTCGTTCCTCTTAATCTCAAACAATATAAGGTTCCTCTAACAAGCCAATCTGTATACATACCTATCCAAATTCCTAGCACTCCAAATTCTAATACAACCCCTAATACGTAGCCTGTAAAAATCCTAAAAATCCACATTCCTATTACAGCTGTCATCATTGTATATCTAGTATCTCCAGCTCCTTTTAGACCTGCGGATAGTACAAAGGATATAGGCCATATTACCATAGCTAAACAATCACTTCGAATTAATTGTGTTGATACATCAATTACATTAGAGTTTTGAGTATACATGCTTGAAATCCATGGTGCAATTGGTATAAATATAGCACCTACTGCAAATAAACAAACTGTTGCAAATTTAGTTAGATATAACAAAGTGCTCTTAGCCCCTTTGATGTCTCCCCGTCCTATATATTGCCCCACCAAAGTCGTAGCAGACAGGGCTAATGCATTTCCAATTACATTTATAATAGATGCAATTGACATTCCTATTGCGTTTGATGCAATTGCTGATGTTCCCATAGTAACTATAAATACTTGAACAATCAATTTACCTGCATTAAAAAGTAATTGTTCAACCCCTGCTGGTATACCTATATTAAATATAGATTTTTGAGTTTCAACATCAATCTTAAATGGAAATATTTTACCTATAGATATAAATTCATTTCCTTTAAATAAAGCTCTTATAATAACTATACATCCAATTATTCTAGCTATGGCAATAGACATAGCTGCTCCTGTTATGCCATAAGAAGGTGTCTGTAAATTTATCCCTAAAGTATTTAAATCAACACCATATATAAGTATATATCCTAATGTTACATTTACTATATTCATAAACATAGTCACATACATAGGTTTCTTTACATCTCCACAAC
The DNA here is from genome assembly GCF_020657875.1 of Clostridioides sp. ZZV14-6150. NCBI lineage: Bacteria > Bacillati > Bacillota > Clostridia > Peptostreptococcales > Peptostreptococcaceae > Clostridioides > Clostridioides sp. ZZV14-6150. Next base: position 34,708 of record NZ_JAGWDA010000015.1, read on the forward strand.
CCCTTAGAATACCATTTGCTATCTGCTGTGTTGCAATAAATGGATAGGTGAATAATGTAAACTCTATGTACAGTTTTGCATTTGATTTTACCAATTCTTCTGCTGAACCATAAAACAAATTGATTACACCTGTTCTAAAAATCCACATTAATATTGTTATTGTAAGTGATAATATTACACCAGATATTAATGCTTGCTTGATAGTTTCATTTACTTTTTCAGTATCTCTTTTTCCTATTTGTTGAGCTACAACAACAGTAGCACCAACAGATAGCGCAGCAAATACAGATATAAATATATTATTGATTGAATCAACCATTCCAACTGCAGATACAGCCTCTTCCCCAATATGACCTGCCATCATTGTATTAAATACCCCTAGAAGCATAACAAATGTCTGCTCTATCATTATAGGAATCGCTAATTTTATAACATTCTTCCTTATAAACATCCCTTTTCCTCTTTTCCCTCTTTATATAAATTTAATTTTTAATTATTTTATCGAACTATGAATTGATACCATAAGGTTTAGAATTGTATTTTTAACGTTATAATATGCTGTGTTCAAATAATATAAATCTTGTTTAATATCATTTGAACACAGTATATCTTTATAATTATCTTATGTTTATTATTTTTTATGGATACTAGATTTAAAATATTTATGAGTTAAATTAACCGATTAATATAGCTGGATATCAAATGCAATCACTGTATTTCGATAATATTGTACCACTATTATATAACAATAACAATAAACATATTTTTTATTAGCTTCATAAAATTTTTTGTAATGGACATGGTCATTTAAGTCACATCTACTAAAAACAAATTTATAAAATCTTATAATATATCTGTAACAAAATCACATCAATTTAAATATTGTATCTTATAGACTCTTTTTAGGATGTGATAATTTGGTTAATTTGAATGCTAATAATTTAAATGTAAATATGGTTTACCCTATTTCTGCCACAGCACCTATACGTTTCAGAAGATATACTGTTTCATACTTAGAAAACATGGAAAATATTTATTTAACTATAGCAACATACTTTGATACACTTGGTTTAGGTACAGTAAGTATTGACAAAGTTTATGGTCAATGGGCTTGGTTCATTGATAATATATATGACTTAAATCTATTTGTTTTTGTAGGAAACTATCCTTATCAAATTGCTAGAAATAGATATGATACCTTTGTTGATATTTTACCAGTAGCTATTACTTCTATTGTCAATGGAGATAGAATATTTTTAACTTCAAATCCTTGTTTGTTAAACTCAAAGATTACAGTTAGATTTATATCTAGCCATCCTACTCTTAATAGAACAGTTGATTATGGCAATATTAGAGATTTTATTTTTTAACAGTACAACATGATGTGCTCTTTAAAACAATGTAACCCTTTAGATAATAATATTAATTTAACATAACGACCTTAGCTAGTACATCATGTTTAACTGTTACAAATTTATAATAACTTTTCTTATTAAATAGTATTTAAGTTTTTGGGTAGTTAATATATTTTACTTACCTATTTTTTCTGTTCTATATCCTATTTCTTTATTAGCTAATCTATAACCGTTGCATAATACTTATAATTTAATATAAAAACATATTAAAACTCATAAAATTATTTTTCTTCCCTATTCAACGTGTATGCTTTTGACAAATACTCTACTCACAAGTTCTAGTACACTCCAAGGGCGTAAATTCGGGTACAACGTACCCTACATATCAGCATTGTCTTTTAAGTGATTCTATGCTAATTTTTCATAGTTGGCTAAATTTATACTTGCATTTAAATCTCTATCAATTTCAAGTCCACACTCACATTTATAAATTCTATCACTCAATTTTAAGTTCTTTTTGATAGAACCACATTGACTGCATTTTTTACTTGAAGGGTAAAATCTATCTACTTTTACAAACTCAATTCCATTAAATTTACATTTATATTCCATTTGTCTTGTAAATTCAAAGAAACCTTGGTTTGCAACTGCTTTTGATAGGTAGATATTTTTCATCATTCCACCAACATTCAAGTCTTCCATTACTATTTTGCAAGGATATTTTTTAATGATACTGTTTGTGGTCTGATGCAAATGATTATTACGTATATTTGTAAGTTTTCTATGAATAAGTTTTATCTCTTTTTCAAGTTTTAAGATATTTTTGGTTTTCAAATACTTATTACCTTGCTTATTCATATCATATTTTCTTGAAACCTTACGTTGCAATCTTTTTAACCTCTTTTCAGTTTTTCTGACTTTGTGAGTTTTGTTGATATTTTTAAATACAGAGTTATCTGAACATATTGCAAGATTTTTAAGTCCTAAATCTACCCCAATCACTAAATCTTTATTTAAGCCGACTTGATTTTCGTCTACTTCAATTCCTATAGATATGTACCAATACTTACCATCATAGCTTATTCTAGGATTTGTAAATTTAGTGTTTATTGGAAGTTGCTCACTTGTTTTAACTTTACCTATTTTAGCAAGTTGGATTATATTATTATCTTCTATCTTTAATTTACAAACATCATTGTAAAAAGATAATTTAGACTTTCTTTTACTTTTAAATTTTGGAAATCCTTTGTTTCCTTTTTGAAAAAAATTCTTAAAAGCTAGGTTCATATCTTTAACTGCTTGCTTAGGTATATCATTAGATACTTCACTTAAAAATTTTAATTTAGTTTTCTTTCTTTTAGTTATATGTTTTCTTAATCTCTGTTCTGATATAGTTTTTTTGAACATCTTATAATATCTGATTCTAAGACCTAAAGAATAATTATAACTAAATCTTGCTATGTTAGAACACTTAAAAAACATTTCTTCTTGTTCTTTAGTTGGGAGTAATCTAACTTTCTTCGCTTTTATCATTTTCTGCTAACTCCTTAATAATTCTTCTAGTTTTCTTTGCTCGTTTACCTTGTAACCTACAACTAAATACAGTAATTATCTGCACTAAATCTTCAACTAACTCTTCTTCATCTATTTTATTAGTACTATCTATAATTTCAATCTTAGTATTGTTATAGTTACAAATGTTTTCAAACAATTCAAATCCAAGTCTTAAAAGTCTATCTTTGTAAAGAATCACAACTTTTTCAACTTTATTAGACTGTATCATCTTTAGAAGTTTTTTAAGTCCTTTTTTATCATAATTTATCCCATTCCCAATATCTGTGATTATTTCAAATTGGTATCCTTTTGCTATCATATACATTCTCACATTTTCAATTTGCCTTGTTAAATCATCCTTTTGCTTATGAGAACTTACTCTACAATAACCAATCACTTTTCTATCTGATACTTCTACTGGATTTATTCCTAAATAATCATTAAGTTGTTCTTGAGAATAAAATCTTTTTCCATAATCTGATGTATGATGTGGCTTAAAAGTCCCTTTTTTATCCCAATTTCTAAGTGTTTGTTCAGTAACTCTAATTTTTTTAGCAAATTCACTTATTGAATAATATTTCATACTTCACACCTCCAATATGTTTATTATATCAAGGGTACAAAACATCAACAATATTATATTTATATGTTTTTATATGTTTTTATATTTAATATTATAAGTATTATGCTATTTACCATAGAACGCTACTTCTATGACACTATTTCGCTCACACTAATAGTCACTTCCTTTCAGAACGTGCGTAGACTATTTCTTCACCTTCACCATTACGTGTTAAGGGCGACCCGCTTCCAACTCCAATCACTTGAGTTGTACTCTCTTTCGAGATAGTCGTTTGACCTTCCTATTTCTAGGCTTGGCGACCAAACATCCATTGTATTAATACTTAGGCTCTCGCCATATATCATCCTAACTGTTGTTTCAGAATTTCTTCACATTCATAAGAGTTTGATTATCTCTTATTGTAGTCGTTAGGCTTTAGGAGTTACTGGTTTTCAAGTCGTGTCCTACGTATATTTCTACACGTACGAGGCTACAGTTTTACTTATAAAATATTGTAATATTTTATAAGTATTTACAAGTTTTTATAAACTGTTTCGTTACCTTCTTTTATCATCTCTTCTCTTGTTAATGCATTTCCTAACAAATTATCAATACTAAGTTGTTTTCTATCACTAAAATACTTATCTAACAATGACTCTTCTATATCTTCTTGAGATGCTAAATGTCCTTCATGCATTATATATTTTACATCGAAACCTTCTTTATTTAATATTTTTCCTAATAAAATACTTCTATGACATCTTATAGGCTCTTGCATTGCACCTAATAAAACTATTTTATAACCCATTTGACATCCCTTTTTTAATCTCTCTATTCCTTTTAAAAATATATCTTCCTTTATTACCTCTTCAAAATCTGCATAACCTTCTTGTGTATATACATCTTTATTAGTTCTTTTTGCCCCAAATTCCTTACCCATGTATATATATACAAATCCAGCCTTTCTTAGTGATTCATTGAATGTTTCTCTATTATACTGAATATTATATTTAGAATATGGAGTTTCTCTAATGTCAACTATACAATTTATATTATATTTTTTTATCATATTAATAAGCTTATCAAATGGATAATTTGAATGTCCTATTGCAAATATTTCCATACAATCACCTACTATTCTTAGAATTACTATTTTATACAATTGATACTCTATCTTACATATAAGCCTTATACACTGCAAATATACTTAACTATATCTATACTTCCATTTAACCCCCTATATACATTGCTAAATAATCCATTTATTTCTAATCCTATTTCCAAATCCAACATATATATAGAGAGAGAAACTCTTTCTCTTAGTGCCAACTTCATAAGAGCATCAATTATATAATAATTATACCCTATTTCTTCAAAATCAAATAAGGTATCACTTAATTGTTCTAGATATGTCCTCTCCTTTTTACTTAGTGCTATTTTTATATGTTTTTTATTTTCACTTACAAAATATTCACTTGCAATTATTATTTCTTTATTGTAACTCATTATAATTAATAGTGCCCTTAAAAACTTATTTTCTTGTATAAAATACTTATCTTTTACTTTATCTAAATCCCAAAATACATCAAGGATACTATGTGGAGACTCTATATCCATCATTTTAGGAAAACTATCTATTTTAAAATACCTTTCATTTAGTATTATCTTGTCAGTTCTATCTAAATCTATATATGATAAAAATAAGGTCTATCTTTTTATTTAGACAGACCTTACTTAATTACTTATATATTATTTTAATTTATTATAAAATATGTTTCACAGGTATCTGGATTTCTGTTAACCATTCTTCTTCATTTTCTTTATTCCATATACCATCTATATAAGATTCCCTAAAATGCCCTATTACTTCATATTTATTATCTTGTATCCATTTAAATGCATCTGCATAAGTTTTTCCTAATGTTGAATATGGCCCATTATGCAATATACAAACTGCATTTTCAACTTCGTCTATTTCTTTAAATTTTAATAAATCCGTGTCTTCTTTTAGGTCATTTATCGCTTGACACATCTCAACATCCATATCTGTTTCTCTATATTCACCATCATGATATATATTGAAACAATAGTCTGGAACCATACATGTGCATCCTGATTTCATCATTTCTCCAGCCATTACGTTTGGAAACAAATTGAAAAGCTCATCATAATTCTTTAATACTTTTCTCATAGAAGCAATTTTAACTTTTGGTAGGGACTTAATAATTACATTATTCATATCGACTTCTCCTTTTAAGTTTTTAAGGTAATTACGTAGTTTAATAAGCTTATATTCTTCATTCCTCATTACATCTAATATATCTTTTTCTTTGTTTATTAAAATCTTTTCCACCTCTTCAGGCTTTTCTATTATTTCTTTTATTTCAACTAGTGATAGGCCCATTTGTTTTAAGGTGATTATTTGATGCAATTTTGGTAATTGTTCTGTTGTATAGTATCTGTATTTTGTAAATTCGTCTACGTATTCTGGTTCTAACAGCCCTATATCTTCATAATACCTTAGTGTCTTTGTAGTTATTTTATTTATTTTAGAAAACATTCCTATAGAAAACATCTCATCACCTGCGCATTAGATTTGATTAATTTAAGTTTAAACCTTACCCTTAGGTTAAAGTCAATATTAAATAAATTATAATTATATTAATTCTTCAATTCTGTCTCCACTTAATACTAAAGTATCCCCTCTTTTTATAACAGTTGACCCTTTAGGTACTAAAACCTGCTCTTTTCGTTTTATCATAACTATTAATATGTCCTCTGGTATATTAGAATCCATTATACTCTTGTCAGCCCACTTACTATCATCGTCTATATTTACTTCTATAAGTTTAGAACTAATTTCACCATCATAGTCATTAAATGTTTTTAATACAGGTGTATTATCATCAACCAAGTCTAACTTCCTTGCTACAGTTGGTATCAACGTACCTTGTAGTCCTACTGAAAGTAACGCTATGAAAAATATTATATGAAATATATCATTCTCTATGACTACTCCTTGAGTAACTGCATAAATTGCAAAAACTACTGACGCAGCACCTCTAAGACCTACCCATGATATAAACAATTTTTCTTTGTTTGAAAATTTAAATTTTGCTAGAGTTATAAATGTGGCTAATGGTCTTGCAATAATTATCATAAATATAGATATGGCTATTGCTATACCAAATACACTTGGTAGTTTTGAAGGGAAGGATAACAATCCTAACATAAAGAATAACATTATTTGCATAATCCATGAAATTCCATCAAAGAAATGAACTAGACTCCTTTTATGAGGTATCTTACTATTACCTATAATAATACCTGAAATATATACACTTAAATATCCATTTCCTCCAACATACTCACTAAGTGCATAAGAAAGTAACGCAATAGCTGTAATAAATATAGTATAAAATCCTTCTATTTCAAAATTTGAATTTCTCAAAATATAAACAGATAATTTTGCCAATATAAATCCTATTGCCAATCCAAAAGTTATTTGTTTTATTACCATTGGAATAATAAGTTCTACTCCAGAATTATTCATCAATGTCAAAATAATTAATGTTAACATATATGCTATTGGGTCATTACTTCCACTTTCAACTTCTAATAATGAAGCAAGAGAACCTTTTAAGTTTAGTTTTTGAGAACGTAATACAGCAAATACAGATGCAGCATCTGTTGAAGCTGCAATTGCTCCAATTAACAAACCTTCAAATAAACTAGTTCCTATTACCATGTAACAAAAGATACCTGTAACACCTGCTGTAATTATTACGCCTAATGAAGACATCAGTATAGAAGGTACTGCAACTGGTTTAGCCATGTTCCAGTTTGTTCCAAATCCTCCAAAAAACATTATAAATATCAATCCAATAGAACATAATTGCTTTGTTAACTCATAGTTATCAAAATAGATTCCTACCATTCCATCAGACCCAAATAACATGCCCAATAAGATAAAAATCAATAATATTGGTACTCCAAATTTATATAATACCTTGCTTGAGGTTATACAAATCAATAGCACTAATCCACTTATAATCATCAATTCTGTCATAGCATCATCTCCATTTCATATAAATTTTACAGATTAAATTATATCTGTAATTATACTGCTTCTTTAAGTATAAATATGATATAAGTTATATTGTACAAAGTGTAATTAAAATTTAACAATCTATTAAAAATTGAGTATTGTACTCAATTTTATATATTTACTTTAATTATATTCATTTAATCTTTATAGTTTGAATTTTATTTAATTAATATTTCATTTTTCAGTCGATTATTTAGTGTATTTCATATTTTTATAGTAAATTTACAGGTAACTATGAAATACATAATATTTAGATAAGTAATAAGAAACTAGCATGTAGTATTAGATACACTAGATATGAAATCTTCAAAATTTTATCATTGAAATATTTCTTTATATATATTATTGTATATTTCTTACAAATCATTGTCAATTTATTTTTCTCAAAAATAGAATAATTGCATAATCTTTTTTAGATTATGCAATTTATAGATTTAATCCCAAAACTCCCTTATTACCTCTATAATTTCACTATATGGTAATAATGTAGCCTCCACTATTGACTTGTTTGTTTTTTCTAAATAATACTTAATCATATAGTAACCACAGGCATACCCTGCGCAATAAGGTAGTCCTACTGGAAAATATCCTTGCATTTTAGCTATATCATCACCATAAAGATATGATATTATATTTTGAAATCCAGTTTCCTTTAAGCCACTTTTAATTATTGGCTTTATATAGGTATTCAGTGTTTCAAGGTCAGTCTTACTAACCCAAGGTCCTACCATATCATCTCCAAACATCCATGTTGCAAAGTTTTCTGCAAGACCTTCATTTATCATCATTTCTTCCAAAGTTATGTCATTGCTCCATTTTATAAATTGAAATCGAATATTGTGATTACATTCATGCGCTAGTGCTACTGGTAACCTATTAATAGTGTACTCATTTGGAACTATTGATAAAAATATATATCCTGGAATTCCACCATCACCAAAATATCCATCACTTAATATTGTATAAGGGCTTTCTGGATTTGCTAATAATATTGAAAATTTATACTCCTCAGTATTCAATTTATATCCCTCTTTTATAAAAGACTTTAGGGAATTTTCAATAGTTTCTTTACACCTGTTCCAAAGCTTGTCATTAGATAAAATATTTATGCTATTTATTTGATTTTCATTAATATCTCTTGGAGATAAAACCCCCATCATATCACTTGCCATAATTACATCATATCCACCTTCTTGTTTTGCAGTGATTGGAACGTTTATACACTTCCATTTAAACTCAAAAGGTTTCATCAATTCATATCTGTATATATCCTCTTTCTTATTTATAGGTGCATTAATTATTTTTTTATATATTTTATCTGAGCGTACCTCTATAATATTCATTTTTATCATCTCCTTTAAAATAAAGTATATAGAATTACGTAGCGTCAATGTCAATATATAAACTTATACAAATAAATAAGAGAATCATTTAATTTCATATAATATGACTCTCTTGTTTATTTGTAATGTGATGGATTCGTATAATATTTTTAAACATTTATCTTTTTATTAGAATTAATTATGTTAAAGCAAGGATAATATTATCATCTAACTTAAATTCTATTTTAATGTTGTTAGAATAATATTGTTAGCTATTAGCATTAATTTTTTTGTATTAAATACTATATTCTTTTGGTGGCTCCCCTGAAAAATCTGAGATTACAGCCTTAGCATCCTCAAGATAAAAGATTTCAAAAGTAGGATTCTCTTCATTCTTATAGATTGATTTAACAAGCTCACTAGATTCAATTATTTTTTTCTTTATATCCTTATTATCTGAGAATATGACTTTTCCACATAGTCTTATCCAAGTAAATTCAGGAGTTGATGTAGTTATTTCTACATATGGACTTTTTTTAACTTGTTTAAATACATCTTTTTCATTACTTGTACAAAAATATAATTTCCCACATTCTTCAATCATAAATTGGAATGGGCGAACTTTTGGCTTTCCATCAGTTCCTATTGTTGCAAAATATTGAACTGGATTTTCCTTTAAAAACTTTACTACTTCATTCATTTCATCTACCCCCTAAAATAATTTGTTGTATTTTTTATTTCTTTAATAATATAATAAACTCATTAGTATCTACTGTATAGTAAGCACTTTAAAGTACTATAGTTACCTAATAGAAACTATTGGTATATTTCATTTTTAAATACTTATATATTTAAAATAAATTTTTATGCATATTACCTAAAATGATATAATACTTTAAAGAGGATTATTAAAGAAAGGATGTTATGATTTATGAAAAAAGATTTACCTGAATGTCCTGTAGAGATTACTTTACAACTCATCAGTAATCGATGGAAGGTATTAATTATACGAGAACTATTAGATGGTACTAAAAGGTTTGGTGAAATCAAAAAATCTATTGGAAACATAACTCAAAAAGTTTTAACATCAAACTTAAGGTCTATGGAAGAAAGTGATTTAGTAACTAGAAAAATTTATCCAGAAGTTCCTCCAAAGGTAGAATATACCCTAACGGAAACTGGTTATAGTCTTGAACCAGTTCTAAATTCAATGCATGAATGGGGAAATGATTACAGACATAAAGTTATTAACAAATAAAAATAACCGTATCGCTTCACTATGATACGGTTATTTAAAATATTGTAAAATAAATATATTATTTTACAATTTGCACATTTTTAGTCTAATATACTTCAATTATATCTTTATAAGAATCTACCTAAATAAATAATTAGCTACTCTATTTATAAATCCATTTTTCTGCCAATAAATTACATCATCTACTAAAAATGGATTATCTGTAATTATACTATCTACATTTAAATTAATCATTTTTTTCATTAATTTACTACTATTAATAGTCCATACAAAAACTTGTTTTCCTTTTTGATGTATGTTATCTACTACTTTTTTGTTTATAAATGTGGACTCTATTCCATATATATCAACATAGTCCCAGTCATAAAAATTCCCATATGCAACTGCTGTTAAATAACAAGTTACCATATTGGGATTTAATTTTTTAACCCTCTTTAATACATTTTTATTCATTGATGCTACAACACATTGACTATCTAGTCTATTTGATTTAATTAGCTCTAATACTCTTTTTTCTACATCAGTTTTTTCATGACCATTAAACTTTATTTCTATTAGCAATTTTATTTTCCCCTTAGAATACTTCATTGCCTCATCAAGAGTTGGTATTTTCTCTCCAGCAAAATCTGACCTAAAATGACTTCCTGCATCATATGTCTTAATTTCATCATAATCTACTTCCCAAACATTTTTATCTACACCAGTGACTCTTTCAAAATTAGAATCATGAAATAAAATCAACTCTTCATCTTTAGTTTCTTGAACATCAATTTCAGCATATTCAGCTTGAGTTATAAAGGTTTCTTTAAATGCTGCTATAGTGTTTTCTGGAGCAACCAACGCTGAAACCCTGTGAGCCGTTGCTGTTGTGTTATAAAAAAATGAAGTATTAAATAAAATATCATTGTTTAAAGAGTACATCATTGACTCAATATGTAGGACAAATAAAATTACTACTATTTTCAAAGTAACTTTTAATACTGCCCCTATTGAGTTTTTTTGTTTTTCTAGATTCTTTTTATAGACACGAATGTCATTATATTCATAATAAAATGCAGAAATAAATCCAGTACTAATTATAAATATAGCTATTGATGAAATAAATGCTGCATAATCATTAAACATAATACATCTACTAATAAATATATCTTTTAAAAAGTTTGCATTGGTGTAATTTTTAGTCCATATTCCTATCAATATAATAATAACATGATAAATTATATACCCTATGACAGTAACTATTAGAGACAATCCTAAAGAATAAAGTATTAATTTTATTGCTTTTCCTTTTGTAAGGCTAGCACTTTTATTTCTTGCTTCTTTAAAACTATTTGTATTTAGAGTTACTTCATGTATACTAAAAATCCACCTAATAACTGATACATATAATATTAAAATTAAAACTATATAAATTATATTTAGAACAATATTAGAACTTATATAATCCAATATATATTCAGGAAGTTTTATTTTCCCTATAAAACCTGAGGTTAAGGCTATATTCGTTAATGGAACTATTAGTAATACAAACACAAATAATAATATATTTTTAGGATTCAATATGTTTATAGATTTTTTTAAGGATAATTTAATAAGTTTAAACAAAGTAATTTTTTCAGAAATTCGTGATTTATCAAAACAAATAATTACTGAAGTAAATTCAAAAAACATATAAAATGCCAATATTATAATTGACAGTATAGCTAATATTATTGATAGAGGATTCGTTAATATTTCTCCTATGTTATCAGTACTTAAATACACTATATTTGCACTTTTCATAGAACTACTTAATACAAATTTAATTGATGGTAATATAATCAACAAAGCTAATCCTTTATGAAATAACTCAAATAGAATTAATGTACTCCAGTTATATTTCACCAATTTTATAAAATTATTTAAAATTCTCTTTTTCATGATATCCCCTTAATCTTTTTATTATATTTTAACCTGTAAATAACTTAAATATATATTATCTTTTAATAATTTATAATTTAATATCTTATAAATTATTCTATTTACGACTATTCACAAATAAAAAAAGCACTTTCTTCTTCTTAAAAAAGTGCTTTCTACTATTAACTTGTATTTGCTTATATATTTAATATAGTACTAAATCTATACTAACCTAGTTTCATATGTAATATTGGATATGGATTCCCTTGCCCATCTATTTCAGACCTATCAAACTCTTTAAACCCTAAGTGAGTATAAAATCCCACTGCTTTTTTATTTTGTTCATTTACATCAACATATTTTATATTGTATTTATTTATGGCATATAATATTAGTTTTTTTCCAATACCATTACTCCTATATTCACCTTTTATAAATAACATTTCAATTTTATCTTTATCTATTCCCATAAAGGCTTTAATCATATTATCATCTTTTACACAAACCATAGTTTCTACTTGTGTCAAACCAATTTTAACTAATAGCTTCAAAGATTCAATATCTTTTTCTATTAAAAAATCATGTGTTGCTCTTACTGATGATTCCCAAACTTGTAACATCTCTTGAAATTCTTTTGCACTTCTTTGTTTCATTTCAAAAACTATTTCAGAACTCATAATAATCTCCTCTCCATAATTAATATTCTTTTTTATCAAAGATAGAAATTATAAAGGACTATGAAAGTTAATATCATAGTCCTCATTAAATTTAAATATTATCTCTAATACACTTTTATAATTTACATACTTACATTTAATAAATTTACTACAATAATTTACCTTAGTTTATACTAAAGGTGCTTCTATTTGAGTAGTAAAAAGGAATTTATGGCAGTGGCCATCATTAACAGTAGTATTTCCACATACTAAATGAACATGCTTATTAGTTCCTGGTATATTAATTGCTGGACCTGTTGTAACACATATCTTGTGGAAATGGTCAAGAAAATCTACATTATCATTTATTTTATGAACATGATTTGTTCCACCATTTATTGGTATAACTTCACCTGTAACTCCTGCAGCACGATGATTATGTCTATCGTCACATTCTTCTGCTAATTTAACACTTTCTGAGTATTCATGAACATGTGTCATTTCTTCATAGTCATTATAACACTTATTACATTTATTACATTTATTATATTTATAATCCTCATACATATAATCTTTTTCACATTTACAATTTTGATAACTCATTTTTATATCTCTCCTATTATATTATATATTAAGAAATTCCTCTAAAGAACCTCTAATATATACTATGAACTGGAGTCAAAAAAGTTCATATTTTGTAAAGTTATGTAATAATTTAATTATTTATCCCAGTATTTAGGACGTACTAGTATCTCTGGTAACTTTGTATTAGAATCTCCCTTTGCAGTATTAATCTGTAATTGTGTAAGGAATACACTATTTTTAAGATTTGCCCCTCTAATATCGCAGTCTCTTAAATCTGCTCCTATCAAATTAGCACCACTTAAATCTGTCTCCCTTAGATTAGCTGCTATAAGAAATTTACCTTTTAAATCTGCTCCTATTAAATTTGTTTTTCTAAGGTCAGCTCCTATTAAATCCATACTTTTACTTAATTTTTTCTTATTTTTAAAATTGGAACTCTTTACAAAAGATTTGACTTTTTCTAATACAGAGTCACTAGCCTGTGACAATAATGAATTAACCTTTGCTCGATGTGATATTATATCTAAATCTATTAGTTGTTCTGGACTCATATTAGTTATCTTATCAGTTTCTTCAATTATTAGATTAAGTTTTTCTTTGGTTGCATCAGATATATCTAATGTAGATGCTTCTTTAAGATACCATAACATTTCATGTAACTGCCTCATAACTAAAAATACTTCAAACATCTGGTTTGCTAACTCTGGCTCTTGTATCCAGTTTTTTCCTTTGTATGTTACTTGAGCTACCCTTTGACCTGAACCAAAGCAATCATATGTAGTACAACCTCTAAATCCTTGCCTTCTAAGATTTTTATGTACAGAACATTTAAAATCTGATTGTAAGTTAGTACATGGTTTACCTGATTCCTTATTAACAGGAAAGTCTTCTGAAGCAGAGAAATAAAGGGCCACACAACAAAGTCCAAAACACTTTTCACAGTCAATTTTTAAACTTTCAAATAGTTGATTATTATATTTATCTTTATGTATAGCTTTCATATCTATTCTCCTTTTGTTTTTGCATTTTATAAATTAATATTTATTAATAAGTCATTTTTAAACTATTTGTACAAAATTACTTCTTCTTAATTATAAGTTAAAGTGTCCTTTATTCCAATAGTATACAGTAATCTATCAACGTTAATATCTGTAACAATACCTTTTTCATGCCAATGATTTTTGCATCCACAATAATCTAATACTACACATTGAGGAACAAATCCAAAATTTTTCACTTTCCATCCTCCAGATATAAGGTTAAGTACGCATGCTACACCAATTATACCTACATCCTCAACATCTACCATTTGTTTTGTAAAAGCAGTCTTTTTTCTTTTGCATTCAAAAATTCTTCTATATAGCACCTATTAATTATTTCAGCTCCAACCATATTTTTAACCTCTTGACTTCTTGATTAAATTCTCCTGTAGCTGATAACTAATCAATTAGTTTTCTAAAGTTTTTCAGTGTTAAATCTATATTATTTCTATACTCTTTATTCAAAAATATCGTTGCTAAAATTCCTCTACAAAAATCTGCTGTTCTTTTTAGATTGTTTTTTTCCCTTAATTTGGATAGTTTTATAAGCATACTTTTCGGTATTTTCTTTAATGTTATTGATTTATTTATATATATTTTCCATAATAAACCTAAGACTAATAGTTCAAGTACATATTCTATATTACTTCTTACACATTCTATCTCATTTTGATATATAAACGCTCTAAATTCTTCTGTATATATACCAGTAGATTTGGAAACTTTATCTATTACTTGATTGGTAAAAAGTGATACATCTTTATAATATTTATTAGAACTTTCCTCTCTTTCGCATAACGAATAAATTACTATCTCTCTCATATAACCCTCCTATATGTTAGATTTGATTATACTTCTAACATACATTTATTTTTTATTTTAGACTTAACCTATATCCTAAAATATCTTTAAATATTTTGATTATTTTTTAGTAAATAACTCCTTAGTCAATATTAGCTATATTTTAAAATTTATTAAAAATATGGTTATAATTTTTTATTTTAATGAATTTAAAATAAAGTAATTTTTTGAAGATACTTAGTTCTAGTATATTAGGATTTTCTTATTTATATTTATCTTATCACATCTTAATAAAAGTAATTGCTCTTTTCCACGCCTGATTATAATTTTGTTTATAATATAATTTTATGTTACATTTTTAAATTGTATTATTTTAAATTTTGCCTTGATTTTTATCTACATATCTTATACATACAATATCTTATAAATCCAGATAAAAGCGATAATAGTATATTAAGGAGGACAGGTAAAATATTTAGAACCCCCATTGAAAAATAATCTATTACACTCACACAAGAAAATATATAAATTATCCTTTAAAAATCTATAAGCTAAATTTGCCACAAAAAAAGAAAGAAATACTAAGATTTCTTTCTTAACCAATAATATATTCTAGTAATGTACCTTTTTCTATATGCTTATCCATTTCTAATCTTTCATTTGGGTCAAATGTTATCCATAACTTTACTTCACCATTTTTATCACATCCAGCTACTGCTTCTCCATCTTCACTATCTTCACAGCATCTGTACACTATAGGTACTACTTTTTTCATTTCTTCCATTACTTTATTTACATAGTAATCTTGTTTTTCACCTTTTAAAAAATAACACATAAGCTACCCTCCTAATGAATTTTCACTACATTAAAATCTTAAATTTATATCTGTACAATAGCTATATAGATTATTTCATAAATACCACAAATTTTTTATACTATGCTTTTTTGACAACAGAAGACTTTAGTTTCATAGCTCCAAAACCATCTATTTTACATTCTATATCATGCCCATCAGATGGGTCATGAATTAAACGTATACTTTTTGCTTTTGTTCCTATCTTTATAGAGGATGAACTTCCTTTTACTTTAAGGTCTTTTATTACTGTTACAGCATCTCCATCATTTAACACATTTCCATTTGCATCTTTAATAATGTCTGTATCTTCTTCTGCATCTAATCCTAATGTCCACTCATGAGAGCATTCTGGACAAACTAGAAGCGTTCCATCTTCATAAGTATATTCTGAATTACATTTCGGGCAATTTGGCAAATTTTCCATATTTATATGTCCTCCATTTATTATTTTTAATTTTATTTTTAAATATATAAAATTTCTTTTGAGCCTATATGATACCACATTATACTTATATTGACAAATACAGCCCTATACTTAGAAAAGTAAATATCTCTTTTTAATACTTACCTATTGTAGTTAAGTTTATAAAAGAAAAAACAGTCAATCTGTCATACTCAACCGCTTTTAAAAATAAAATTTATTTTTTATCAATCAATATTTCAATATCATTACAGGATTGCTCTAATTCATTTACACTTAGATAATATTGTAAATAGAATTGTCTAATTGCTTCTTCTGATGGCTTAGTATAAATTTTTTCACTTCCTAATACAATTTTTTATAAAATACAATCCAACGAAGATATACTTCTTTGTCCAGCTCGAATGCTAAAGGTGTGGCTATTGTTGATTTACCTAATGCTATAACTTCAAAATTTATTGACATTATTACAAAACTTCAATTTGTAAAGTTGATTTCTTTTAATTTAGGCACTAGGTTTGATTTATTGCAAACAAAACTTGATTCATTTTATACATAGGATAGAATTTATTGTTTCTTAACCATAATTTTCTGATATTTATCTAAAATTTGCCTTCTTTTAATGAAATTATATCATAACTTGAACTTTAAATCAGTCCTTTTCTAAATAGAAAAAATAAGATAAAACCATTGAAATTATGTACAAAATAATAGAAAATCATATACATTTAAATATACTATTTACAGTGTTTTGTAGTAACTCTACAAGTCCGATTGACCATTGCTATTTTTATTTTTTTGATTCTTATTTATGTTATATACTATACACATAAATACTGTATCTATTACTTATAATATAGTTCTCTGTTATACTTTTAAAAGTACTTCCTTCACTAAAAAATAACCACATAAGTAATTATCTTATATGGTCTATGTTAATTATTCATTATTATAAAGTTTTATTTTTAAATATCCTACAGTAGATATACTAAAATTGTTTAAATAAATTTAATAAAATACTTTTCTCCCTAGCTCAATTTATAATCATTTAATATAGCATAAGAAAATAATCCTAATCTAATCCTGTTATCTATTAATGCCTTAAAAATTTCTATTGGACTCATTTCATATACCTCATCTTGCAAATCTATAGGTTTAACCTTTTTAAAATTTAACTTATTCTATCTCTTTTTTTATATATTCCAGTATATAGCTAATTCCCATACCTATAAAACTACCAACTACCCCCCACATAAAATTATCTGTAATGAATCCAATTGATATACCAATTATAAAACCACCTATAATTAAATTATCTGATGGGTCATTTTCTTCCTCATTTTTATCATAATCTGTGATATTATCAGTAGGTAATTTACTTGGTACAATCGTATATTCAACTTCAGTTTTATTTTCATTAACTATCAAATCATCTAAAGTTACATTAAATAGATTTCTTAATAATATTAGATTTTCTATATCTGGATATGTTTTATTAGATTCCCATTTTGATATAGCTTGCCTAGATACATTTAGCATTTCAGCAAGTTGTTCTTGTGATAAATTTCTTTCTTTTCTTAGTCTTTTTAAATTTTCCCCCAAGTTCAACATAATCACCTCATCTCAATTTAAATTATATTTATCTATTGGTTTATTCACAAGACTTATATGGTTGCATCTTGTTAACTATTAGTTGCATTGCTGGATTTATCTACATTTCAAATAATAAAATTATAAATAATAAACCGTATCACTTACTTGTAATACGGTTATCTGTTACACCTATTAGGATATTTTATTTTCTATGTATTGTTTTATAAAATCTAGTGGAGCACCTCCTACAGTGAGGAAGAGGAATTTCTCCTTGTATATTAAAAATAAGCTACTCTACATAAAAAAGAAAGCTGTTACACATCAATTTATAATTGTTCATGCAACAGCTCCGACTTTAAGCTTCTCTTGTATTTTTAATTATTTCACGAATCTTTCTAGCATTTTCAGCAATATCTTCAACGCTACCTTTGGTTAATAACCCACCAAACCCACACACATCAACACCATTTTCCAACCATATATGTAAGTTATCAAGAGTAATTCCACCACTTGCCAATATCGGCATATCAGGTATTGGTGTCTTGAATACCTTCACTAGTTTAGGTCCATAGAAATCTGATATTGGAAAAGCTTTGATAAAGGTAGCCCCTAAACTCAATGCATCTACTGCTTCTGTCAATGATGTACACCCTGGTGCGTAAGGAATTTGATATCTATTACAAGTTTTTGCTACACCTTCATTGTAATTCGGTGCAATAATGAACTGAGCTCCATGTAAAATGGCATGACGAGCTGTTTCGCTATCCAAAACTGTTCCTGCTCCTACACAAAGTACTTTACCATACTTCTTGCTAATCCCTTGAATAATTTCGCCAGCATTATTCAAGGTATAACTCATTTCTATAACTGGTACTCCACCTTTAATACAGCCTTCAGCAATCTCACATGCACGCTCAAGTGTTTCCGCCCTTACAATTGCTAGAGCTCCACATTCTACCATTTTTTTGGTTATATTCATCTTTTTCATATCGTTCACCTCTGTATTCATTAAAGCGTTTTAATCTCTATTTAATTTATTAATATTGCTTATAAGGCATATATTCTCTACACATTAACATGATTGCCTGCTCTATTTATAACACTTTATTAAACGTTGATCTATAATTTTCAACTACTTGCTTAATTTCTTCAAGTACTTCTCCAGTCGGCTCAGTTACAGGAAGTCGTGCAGTTCCAACATTAATTCCATTTAAGACAACAGTTTTCTTTATAACAGATGGGATAGTCCCAAATTTTAGGATACGACGAAGTTCTTCAATACTATTTTGAGCTTTTTGAGCTGCTTTTAAATCACCCTTGATAAAGTTATCATAAATAGCAATATCAATCTCTGTTAGAAAATTTGCTGTGGCTGCTACAGCACCTTGCCCACCAGATTTCAAGGTATCAAGAATAAGGGAATCTGAACCTGAAAATACACTGAAGTCTTCATTCCTAGTTATTTCAATATAAGCTTTTATATTATCAAGCTTACCACTACTATCCTTTATTCCAACAATATTCTTTACCTTAGATAATTCATATACTGACTCAGGTTCAATATTAATTCCTGTCTTACCTGGCATGTTATACATCATAATTGGTAAGTTAACTGCCTTAGCAATAGCTTTATAGTGTAAAATTAATTCCTGTTGTGTTGGTGCCACAAAGTATGGCGTAATAATCGATAATGCACTTGCACCTATGCCTTCCATTCTCTTAGATAAATTTATAACTTCACGAGTTGAATTGCCACCAGTACCAACAAAAACTGGTACACGATTATTAGTATGATTGATAACAATTTTTGCAAATTCAACCTTTTCATCATCTGTAAGTACATGGCATTCACCATTAGTTCCTAAAATAAATAATCCATAGATTCCTCTATCAATTAGATAATCAATCAACTCACATGTTGCATGTGGATTGATATTTTGATTTTCATCAAATGGCGTTATCATTGCACATATAATACCTTTATATTTCATAAAATTACATTCCCTCTCTAATAGACTTTCCAAGACTTCCTCCTGGGTGCCACTTCAAATACTGCTGTGCATCAAGACCTTTAGCGTACTGAAGTGCAACACTTAATGATTGTAATACTATAGTTTCAGCAAGAATTGACGCACGAGGAGCCTTATTAAGGCAATCGCCTTCCTGTTTAACACCTGCAAATAAAAATATATCAGAAGAATTTTTTAAGTATGAATCAACATTGCCACTTACACCAATTATTTTTGCTCCATTTGCTTTTAATGTTTCAACAGTTGCTTTTAATTCTTTAGTTTCACCACTATTAGATATTGCAATAACAACGTCACCCTCAAGTACTTGACCACTTGACCCATGTACTGCTTCTGTACCATGCAATATATATGCTGGTGTCCCAGTTGAAGAAAGCAATGAGGAAATATATCCTGATACATGGCCTGGCTTACCAATACCAGTTACATGCACACGTCCATGATTCCTTTCTGCTTCGAAAATTAAATCACGTGCTTTGTTTATAGATACTTCATCTATTGAAGCAATGAACGTCGCAACTTCATTAGATAGATTCTCTAGAAATACAGGTAATGTATTTTCTACCATAGATTTATCCTCCTTAAAATTATAATGGTAATACCTATTGTCCTTGTATAATATTAATATGTCTTAGATAGGTTTTATAAATTGTAAAATATTATGTAATATTGAACCAACCACGTTATAATCAATGTTAGGGAAAGTTGCACCTTCTATACCAAGTGTCCCATAAACTGGATATAGTATAACTGGTAAGAATGCAAGAAATAATCCTACAACGAATGAGCCAACAATAGCTCCTCTCCATCCACCTGATGCATTACCAAATACTGCAGCTGTACCACCTGAAAAGAAACATATATGAGCGGCTGGAATAATTACTACAGGGAATATATTAGGAAGTGATGCCATAATAACAATTGCTAATAGACCAGCAGCATATGCTGAAATAAATCCGATAATAACTGCATTTGGTGCGTATGGAAATACTGTTGGTACATCTAATGCAGGACGTGAACCTGGAATATATTTTTCTGAAATAATTACGAATGCTGCAGTTATTTCAGCCAAGAACATACGAACACCTGACATTAATATTGACATACCAGCTACGAATGTAAATGCTTCTATAAGAGGGAACACCAACCAGTGTGTTGAGCCAGCAAGTTCCTGAGTAAATGCGTGACCAGCTTTTAATGTTGCTACATAGAATAAGATTAGCATAACTATAGACAGACCCATTAAGAAATCTCTGAATATTGATAACCACTTAGGAAATTTAATCGTTTCTGTTGTTTCTTCTTTATGCTTTGAAAATAAACGACCAATATAACCTGATAAACCATAGCCAATCATGTTGAAGTGACCAATAGCTTGTTCATCCCCACCTGTTAGTTCACGCATAAATGGCTGACAGAATTGAGGTAATGCAGCAGACATAAATCCTAAGATAGTACCACCTACTAAAATAGTAATTGTATTATCGAATCCATGTGCTTTCATAATCAAAACTAATACACAAGAAAAGAATAAACTATGACCTGTTGTAAAGAAAATATTTTTGAATCTTGTAATACGTGCAAAAACTAAGTTTAATATGAATCCAAGAATCAATGTACATGAAACTGCAAAACCATATGTACCTTGTGCAAGTGCAGTAGCTGCTTCTGGTGAAGCTATAACACCTGTAATTCCAAAACCTTGTTGGAATAATTTATTGAAGTTCTGTAATGCTCCAGTCATAGCTGAAGCACCAATACCAAATATCAAGAAACCTATAAGTGTTTTTGAAGCTCCAGTAAATACTTCAACAGCTGGTTTCTTTTGAAGAATCAATCCTATAAATGCAACTACACCAAGTAAAACAGCTGGTGTACTCAATAAACTAATAATAAACTCCATAAATAGCCCTCCTTATTCTATTAAATTTTATTTTTCTTTCGATGCAAGAAATTTTTCTAATGCCGTTTTAATTTCATTACGGTCAACAATATTGTGAATTCCAATTATATCAAATTTCAAATCTTTATTTTTTAACTCTTCAGCAACATCAATTAATGTTTCTACAGCATCTCCATTGAATCCATTTAATGAGTCTAATGAACCATGCTCTACTTCAATTGGAAAATTATTTTCCTTAATAATTTGTTGAGTCTTTATTTTTAACATCAAACTTGAGCCAACTCCTGCTCTACATGCGATTAAAATTTTATACATAATTAAATCCCCCTTTTATAATTCGTGTTTTTTTATAAAATCAATAATTTCATTGGCTTCCTTAGCATTATCTAAAACTCTAAAGAATTCCTCTTCTTCCAATAATTCAACTAACTCAGACATAGCACGTAAATGACTATTATTATCTATTGCACTTAAGCAAAATACATATTTTACAGGGTCATTATCATCATTTCCAAACTCAATAGGATTTTCTAAAGTAGCAATCCCTATTGCAATTTCTTTTGACCCTGCTTCTGGCCTAGCATGTGGAAGCGCCACATGTTTTGTAATTACTATGTATGGTCCAGATGCCTTTGCTGAGTTAACCATAGCATCGACATAGTCTTCAGTTACTTTATTATTTTCAACTAAGACAGAAGCTGACTGTCTAATAGCCTCCTCCCAATCTTTAGCTTTTATCCTTAGTTTTATTAGTGTTTCATTAGTAATGTCACTTAGCATAGGTCCTTCTCCTTCCTTAGACGTAAAATTTTCTATCTGTGTAAAATAAGCTAATAACTCACTTGAAAGCATACTCTCAGAAGTTACTTTTGCATATTTTTTTATTATATCCATAACCTCATCTATTTTAGGTTGCCTTAAAAAAATATCACCCAATTGAATGTACACTTCACGTGTAACCTTATATTTTTCTTTTGGGGTCATAACAGGATTAACTTTAATTACTGGAACGTCTGTTTTTAAACTCTCTGCCTTATAATTAGTAGTAAACACAATGTCTACAGATTCACTGATATTTCCCAACTCAGAGGATTCTAATATTGGTAGAAAATGCAAATCAGGGAACAAGCTTGTAAGTTCTGCATGTAAAATAGCTGAACTACCAACACCATTTGAACAAACTATCAATGCTCTCCTTTTTCTAGGTCCATCAAACTCTTTTTTATCTGAGAAAAGGGTTGCAAAATGCATAGTTAAATACGCTAATTCCTCTTCTTGAATGTCTTCTCCAAATAGCCCACAAAACTCTTTCATTGCATTACTCACAATTCTGTAAACTAATCTATATTCTTCTTTTACCTTTTCACAAATTGGATTATAAATAGGCAATTTAAATAAAAGTCTGTAATAGGCTGGTCTAAAATGAGAATATAGTCTCTTAAATATTTTTTCTTGGCTTATATAATAAACTCCACTTAAATATCCAAACTTTGTCATCATTTTATTTACAATTTTTGAAATAACAGCTCTATCTTCTGTATCTTCTTCATCATTTCCTACTGATATACCTAAAATCCAAGCACTAATATACATTATATTATGAGATTTTATCTTCTCTTTACTCTCATATACTTCTAATAGTTCCCTAGCAAATTTGTATTCCTTCATCGAACTCATGACTGCAATATTAGGAATATCTATATTTTCTTGAATAACTATTCTATTTGAATACATTCTTGCTTTTAGAAAGATAAAGATATATATGAACTCTATTAATCTATCTTCAACAAAAGTAATTTCATATTTTTTTACAAGCTTTAATATAATTTTTTTAGCTTCTTCAAAACTATCTAACTTATACTCTTCAATAAAAATATCAAATACTCTTGAACTTTTCTCATTAGATAGCGTTTCTATAATGTTTTTAATAAGTACTCTTCTAATTTCCATCTCATTCCCGACTAAGTAATATCCGTTTATACGATTGTTCTTAACTTTAATGTTCTTTTTCTCAAGCCCTGGTATCAAATCTTTAAAATCAAGATTTACAGTAGACCTACTTACTTTTATAGAATCTATAAAATGATTAATTGAAATATCCTCCAGATTAATAAAAAGCATTAAATACATATATAAAATTCTTTCTGTTTTGCTAAAGTAGTAAGTATTCTTAGAATAGTTTTTTTCTAGGATTTCTTTAATTGCATCTTTTGTATCTTTTTTAACAATAATATCTTTATCAGCTCTTAAATATATAAGTGGTACTTTTTTTACTTTAAGTATGTCATTGATTTTATTTATTCTATAAGTAATTTGCCTTTTTGATGCATTAGATTCTTCTTGTAGTTCATCAGCTGTAATCAATGTGCTATTTAATAAAATCTGAAGAATTGATACAATTTCTTTGTCCACTTCTATTAATCCCTACTTTCTTATTAAGATTAGTCTTTATATTATCGCTGGATTTTCATCACCTCCACAATATTTATTTTATTTGATAATTTTAGCCTTTTCAATTTCATTTAAGTCTAACTTTTGTTTTAGATTAAGACAAAAATTAAACTTATCTAAAATACAAACTATAATACAAGTATATATTCTATACATAAAATACATAAAAAAAGAGTTTCTTAAATAAAGGAACTCAAGAAAAATTAGATTTAAAGAAATAAAAATCACATCAATTTTACATAAATTATTACACCTAAAATGGCACATCAATTCAAATTAATGTGCCTTATTTAGCTAAATTTTCTTTCTTATATAGTAGTATATACTTATCTATTTCATTCTTTTAAGTGTTTCTTCTAAAGAAATACACTCTGCATATCTTCCATTCCATATAAATTCATTGTAGTATTTATATGATTGTTCTGCTGACATAAATGAATTGCCAACAGTTGTATTTGCATAAGCTGGAACTATTATATTAAATCCATGCTCAAATCCACATTTTATAGTGGCATCAATACAGTAATCTGTTTGAAGTCCAGTGACAATTACATCTTTTTCGCTCTTATTTGTTAAGTATTCTAATAAACCTGTTCTCTTAAAAGAACTATTTACTTCTTTATCAAATATTTTTTCTTCATTACATGGTTTAAATTTTTCATATATTTCAAAACCATCATTACCCTTAGTTAATTCATTTTCAGCCCCATCATCATGACGTATGTATATTACTTCTATATTATTTTTTCTTGCTGTATCAATTAAATTCTCTACGTTTGCTACAAATCCATGAAAATTATACAACTTTTCATTTGTTATTAGTTTTTGTGTATCAACAACCAATAAAACCATATCTATTCCTCCAGGTTCCTAAAACAATTTCTTTATATTTTATCATAACAGTAAATAATATCCTATAAATTTTTTATTTATAAAAAACCTACTAAAAATAGAATCAGATTTAAGAGAATGCTTACAAATATTTTTCACTTAAAATTAATTAATAAGTAAGGGAGAATCATATCACTCATTTATGACATGATTCTCCCTTACACTCTTAAAGAGTTTGTGTTGTGTTTTTAGAAAACTTTTTATATAGTGCATTTCTTGGATTTATAGCTATCAATACAATTGCAAATACCAAATATAATATTGCATAGTATTTTATAAGTTCTATTAAACTTCCACTAATTATCCCAATTAGAAAATTAAATAGTTGATGTATTATAATAGATACTAACAAAGTTTTATTTAAATTATAAAAAGTTGCCACTATAATACTAGTTGATATAATCGCAATCATAAAAAATATAATATATTTTATTAAATCAATCCCTGTAAATCCTGTTGTAAACCATATTGGTAAATGCCACATCCCCCACCAAAACCCTACTATTATTGATGCTTTTAAAGTAGAATGTTTTTTCTGAAGTTCACTTTGAACAAATCCTATCCAACCTAATTCCTCACCTAATGGACCTGCAAATAAATTTTTTAAGAATAAATATATAAACGCTCCCCATGATGAAACTGTGAAGCTAGGCATTATTCCATGATTTTTAGATGTTAATATAAGTATAACTACTATAGCTATTAAAACTTGTATACTAATTACTATAGATACTATTGAAAATTTAAATTTATTTCTAAATCTATCTTTTACATATACTAGAAATTTTTCATCTGGGTAAATTTTTTTAAATAATATCATAAATGCAAAAGTTGATGACCAGGCTGATATACACAAAGTAATGTCAGATACCACTGTTGGAAGTTTTAACATTCTAGTTGCTAATGCTAATAAAAAAAGTGGTAAGAAAATTATATTTGTTAAAATAATAAAACTTACTATAGGTCTTTTTAATGTTTTCTCTACTCTCATAAGAACCCTCATTTCAAATTAATATTTAACTGCTATATAAGTTATAATTGCTTATACAATGAGTTTAAACCTATGAGTAAGTCTCAGGTCAATGTTTTTTATATTATTTTTTTATAGGTGCATATATTTCTAAAAATATGCGTTCAAGCCCTTCTTCGTAAGTAGTAAGCAATATGTTAACATAGACTATTCCAAGTAAGTCATATCCATTTTCTATTGCTATTTTTCTTAATCGGTCTTCCACCTTATCATCAATATTTTCTCCTCCAGTTGACCATCTTCCATCTTCAATAATAGTATAAATGCAATTTGGATGAGCGAGAACTTCACCTTCTATGTTTTTGTCAAAGCCCTCTATTTCTTTTACAATTATAAACATCTCTCCTGTTATGCCTTCTTGACTAAAACTTATTACTCTTCTTAAAGCAGTTAATGTAACTGCTTTTTTTAGACTTTCTGTATTCTCTCTTAAAGTTTCATATTCATCATATTCAGTAACACTTTTTATTCTACCCTTTACTTCTAAAGGTTTCATTTCTTTTATTGCGTATTTCCCAAAATATTTTTTAATTTTGTCACAGTCTTCTTTAATTAACTGAATCTTTTTTAAAAGAAGCTTTTTATATTCTATTTCTTCCAATATGATTTGTTCTTTCTCTTCTAGCAAAAGCTCTAAATTATTTATACTCTTGCTTTTCATTATTTCTTGAATCTTTTTAATTTCGATATCAATTTCTCTATAAAAATTTATCGTTGTAATATCATATATATCAAACTGATTATATTTTCTATATCCATTTTCATCATTTTTCTTAGGTTTTACTAATCCCTTGTCTTCATAAAATTTTAGTGTATCTCTAGATATACCTAAAAATTTAGATACTTGTCCAATTGTATACATTGTATTCTCCTATTATTGATATATGCTCTTTATGTTCATTAAATTGCTTCCTATTAACAATTCCAGCATCTTCTAAATCTCGAATTGTCAAAATCAGCTTAGTATTTCTTAATCTTTGGAATTACTCTTTTTATTTCTCCAAAACATGAGTACACCATTTCTCATCTAATAATTCTAGTACATTTTTAACTGAGTATTTATCTATTTTTACCTCTATTATCAGTAAGAGATTCTTGTCCATTAGCTTTATATTTCCTAAGCCAAGTGTAAACTTGTTAATATGATAAGTTATAAATATTATCTTGTCTACATATTTCTAATAATAATACTTTACTTACAATATATTCTTGCACATATTTAATTTTTATTTCAAAAGATTTCCTAGACATAAAAATATTCCCTTTATTCTAACAGTTTTATTATTTCAACTGTCTACCATAAAGGGAACATCTTAATCTTTAAATACACTCTAAATTCTTTTTTAACAAATATTATCAATTTATTCTAATGCTGTTATTTCATATTTATTAGCCTTATTTATCATCAATATAAATATAAAACTACATATAACAGCTATAACCATTACTATAAATGTTGAATAATTAAGAATATCACCTAAAAATTGAAATCAATCCAACAACTTGTAGCTATTGTACTTGCTGATACATATTGTCCAACTTCAATTGCCACACCACTTACTTGAGATACTATGGCTAAACCGGATGCCTATAATAGTCATTGTGCACCACTTGCTTGTTATGAATTATAATTTTTATCTCATTGGAATATATCCACGATACTGTGAATATGCATCCATAGTTGCTATATCGCCTAAGAATACTGATGCAATATTAAATTGCGGCTTTAAATATGGGAACTCTTCTTCTTGTGCCCATTCTGGCTTTTTGATAAATGATTTTGTCCCTTCAACCACAGCTTTATACCATTCTTCTTCTCCTTCAAACCATAGTTCTACTACACGATCAAAGGCAGTTGCTCCATAGTTAATCATAATTTTACTACTTACAAAACGATTAACATAACAGCAGTTTGTAAAGTATGGAACTACTTCATCATAGAACCATTTTTCTCCTTCTTCTTTAGAAATGCCATCTGGATACTTAATCATAAATTGCCAGCGATAGTTTGGTCCATCTTGTACAGTACGCCCTTTTCCTCTAAAATCTTCTTCCCAGTTTATTGGAACAAAAGCAAATATAAATGGTGGACATCCGTTATCCCCACCTACTGCACGTCCTGCATCTCCACTTTCTGCATTCTCATGAACTTTTTTATTCTCCACATCTGGTATACACCCTTGCCAACGGAGAACATCCATAGGCATGTATTCTGTCATAATTCTATTTGCCATTTCAGGCATATGTTCATCTACAATCCAATAGTGCTCTGTTAATTGCATCTTACGTACACCAAAACGTTCGCCTTCATCTGGTGTAGGATACGCTTGATAAAAAGCATATTTAGTACAATATGGTCCAAAATTACTAATACTATCTGGAATATGGTAGCGATATAACCAGTCCATTAATTTAGGTCTATACTCTTCCTTAGCAAGTCCTACATATATTAAACTTCTCATTATTTTAAATTCAAATCCCATAAACATTCTCCTATAATCAAATTATATTCACATGCTTTCAATTTCCCGTTTTTTTATCTTTCTTCAAAATACACATAGTAAATAAATCTACACCTGCTCCTACATACCACACTCCTACTACCATAGCCACAGCAATTTGAATATAAAGACCTTGTAAGTTAATAATACTTTCACCTGTCATAATAGTTAGACCTATGGCCCAACCACAAAGCCATGCTGGTAGGAATATTATTTTTTCAAATAAAGATGCAATTATAACTGCAAAAAATCCTAATATACTAAGAGTTAAAAATAATTCTAGGTTTGGATTGAAATTCATACACTCCATAATTAAAATGGCCAAAACTGCCCATAAATCTCCACACCAAAAACCGAACATTATTTTTAATCCATCTTTTCGTTTATTACCATTTGTTACATATAGTCCTGCACAAATAAGTGCTACAGCTCCAGTTTTTATTCCTATATAAGGTGCTAACACTGCCCATAAAGGAGGTAGTAAAGCAATCCCTATAGCTAGTGTTAATATTTCTTTTTTCTTTCTATCCATTTCCTATATTATAATTAATAGCTTCTATAGCTTGCCTCATTCCCACCAACCTCATTGCTATTGGATTTGCAATCATAGATACTATAAATTTTAATTATTCTCCTAATGAAAGTTCAACATGCTTTTCTTTTGTTGATGGTTCTATAAAATTGTAAGCTGTTTTTCTTTCTTTAAATTCTGGTGTTTTACGAACTTCTGCATAATGGCCTTCCATTTTCTTAATATCATCACCATGTATAAACTTGCCTGCTAAAGTATCATGAGCATGACCTAATTGTTCTTCTTGGAAACTAAATACAGTTTTTCCACTTGCAGTATCTAATTCTCCAACTATACCACATAGAGCACATATTGATTTTTTAGTACCTGGCTCAAGATAGAATAATCTATTATTACAATGTGGACAGACTCCTTCTTCTCCTTGGTATAAAGCTTTGTCAAAATCTTTTGCTGCTTCAACTATGTTTAAACCTATTTGATGAACTTGAGCAAGTTTTGAGTCATCCATTACTAATTCCTTTGCCCATGGGAACCAAGCATTATCTATAACTTTCCACATTGGTATTAAGGCTAGCATAGCATGCTCACATTGAACTCTTGTACCCCAGTCTGATCCTCCTATTCCCATGAATGATATTACTTTATCATTAAGCATTCTTGGGTCTGGAATTTTTCCTCCTGTAGCTTCTGCAACTTTTGTTCCTATAATATTATTTCCTCTATCTGCTCTTGGTCCAAAACGATCCATTATAGTATGGAATAATCCTGATGCTCCTTCTTCAAAGATAGGGTCTGAAACTACTATCCCATCTGCACCTTTCATTTTGTCAAGTAACCATTCAAAATCATCCTTTAATACACACATACTACCTTTTCCAGATAATAAATTCTTAACACATGCACAACATCCAGTACAATGTTTAATGTTAAGAGATGACATTTGAATAAATTCTACTCCAGCTCCTGCTTCTTGAGCACCTTTAAGTGCCACTTTACACATTGTGTCATTATTTCCATTTTTTGTTCCAAAAGAAATACCTAGTATTTTCATTTTCAACTCTCCCTCTTTAGCATTTATTAATATTCTTTCATTTTTAATATATAGAATCCATCATCTAAGGCATCTATGATGATGTAACCTCTATCATCAACAATAAGATCTTCTGTTACTGCCAAGCGTGGTCCAGGGAATCCTGGGAAATAAGATTCTTCTGGTGTTTTATTTGGATTTGGTGGTATAAAATATGCTAACTCTTTGATGTAATATGGATCTGATACATCATAAACCCTTAATCCTGCATGGAAATAACAACAATATACTCTATCTCCTCTTTGCTCTAACCATGGTTTATTATCCATTGGCTCATGAAGGTTATGTGGTCCAAATGGCCCTGGTTTTCCTAGCCCTGCAACATTAAAGTTAGGATATGGGAAATCCTTCGGTACTTCAGGATATGGGAATTGAGCAATTAATGTTGGTCTTGTTGGATTACTAACATCAACCATATGTATATTATTCATGGCTTGAACATCTGTAATATTCTCTGGCTTAAAAAATTGGAAACGTTCTCCCTCATTTTGCACAACAACTAAATCTCTTTCTGGTAATGGTAGTGCTGTATGAGTTCTTGCTCCTGCAAGTCTACTAGAAAATGCAGGCATAAATGGTAATTCACCTAAACATCTTGGTCTTGTTAAATCCTCAACATCTAGTACAACTAAACCTGCTCCACCATAACCACAATATGCTTTTCCATCTCTTACAAATGGAGGTCCATGAAGCCATCCTTTATCCATAAATTCTGGACAATGAGCTGCCCCTGGATCAAAAGTTCTATTTGGATATCCATCTGCATATTGGTCTGGTCTCCACCACTTACCTATTTCCACTGGATTAGTTGGATCTATTATATCTATGACTCTATAAATCAAACCTTCAAAACCAACACAATCACTTGATAAATGGACATATCTTCCACCATTATACATAAATCTATGGACACCCATTACATGCTTTAATCCACAATCCCAGTATCCTAAAAACTTAGGATTTAAAGGGTCTTCTTTTAAACTATATATTCTAATTCCTGCTTCGCACTTAATACTTGCTAATTTAGCTTGGTCAACAAGTGCTCCTGGCCCACTTCCACAGCTCATAGCTACTATCATTAAATCATCTGCTATTTGAATTTTTGGAGTTGTTGTTGTAGGGTACTCTTTTGGATCTAACATTTGAAAATGTTTTATAAAGTGTGGATTATAAGGATCTGTAACATCACTAATCATTACTCCATTTTTTTTGCTTCCTCCAAAACAACATCCATATAAATAGTATTTTTCATCTCTTTTGTACAGAGCCATTTGAAACATTCCACAAGTTCCATCTAAGTCATTAAAGGAACAAACTTCAAGGTTTTTAACATATCCGTTATTTCCTTTTCCTTTTGCGTAAAATTTATCCTCCATTTTTTCTCCTTTCTCATTTAAAATATTATTAATTGGTATACTTTCATTTTATGGGACAAACTTACTTAAATCCAATATCGTTTTCATGGGAATATATAAGTTATTCTTATTAATAAGTTTATAAAATCTAGTATAAAGATATGTTTAAAACATATATTTTTATACAAATATTTTCCAATATTCTTTAAAAGTAAATTTTCTTATACTATAATAAGTTTTAATTATATATAAACAATGTTTACAAACAATCAAGTTTAAATAGGGGTGATTATTTGAATACTAAACAATTAGAATATTTTATATCTGTAGCAGAAAATCTAAGTTTTACCAAAACAGCAGAAAAGTTTTATATTTCCCAAACTGCTATTACACAACAAATAAAAGCTTTAGAAGAAAAAATAAATGTAACTCTATTTACAAGAAGTAAACGACATGTTGAACTAACCCCAGCTGGAAAAGTTTTTTTATCTGAGGCACGTACTATAATAAAAAATATCAATGATGCTATTGAAAAAACACAACAATTTGCACATGGTTCTTTTGGAACTTTGAGTATTGGAATCTTAATAGGATATGAAAAAAACAAATTTCAACAATATTTAAAAGAATTTTCTAATACATACCCTAATATATCTATGGAAATTTGTACTAACGAGATAACTGAACTTTTAAACTTAGTGAAAAATAATTTTATGGATCTTGCCTTTGTTATTAATCCAGAAAATCAACCATTAAAAGATTTTGAATATAAAACTGTAGAAAGATATTCTTTGGTAGCTCTTTTACCCCCTGGTCATCCACTTTGCAATGAGGATTATATTGATTTAATTGAGCTACAACATGAGAAGTTTATTTTTGTAAAGGAAACAGGCGATGAATATGGGCAGAAGTCCATGATACAAAATAGATATCGTGAAGCGGGATTTGTACCTAATGTTGTGCAACGTTCAAATGATCTTAATACTATTGAATCATTAGTTGCCTCTAATATGGGTATATCCATTTTACCTTCATTTTGTGTTGTAGATACTATGATAAAGCAGGATATTGCAATTGTACCCATAAATGAAGTACAAAATAGAATAGAAGTTGTAGTTGTATGGAATAAAAACAATACAAATCCAGCATTAGAAAAATTTATTTCTATAATATAAAATTAATTAATATTAACTATAAAAATAGCATTAACCATCTTTCTATGGTTAATGCTATTTTCTATCTACTTATTATTTAATTTTTCATTCATTATTAATACTATCTCAATATATCTAATTTTTCATTGTTCATAAGTCTAAATACGTGATTCGTACTTACTAAAGAATTATCCCCATAAGTTGTATGGGCTAGCACTGAACTAGCAACCCCGAACTCAACTATATCTTCATTGCTCATCTTTTCCAAATATGAATATATAATTCCTGCTACATATCCATCTCCAGCACCAACTCTGTCATATATTTCTAACTTATATTCCTTACTTTCAAAATAGCCATCATTATTTGATATATATCCCTTTATAAATCTATTGTTCATATCATCAAATCTTCTCATAGTTCCAGCCACAATTTCTATATCATACTCTTTTTTAATCAATTCTGAACTCGATTTTATATCTAGAGCGTCTATATTAAGTATTTTATTTATATCTCTATAGCTAGCAAATAATCCATGGCAATATGGTAGTATTTTTTTATAATCATCTACTAAATTATCATAAGTCTTGTCTGGATTTAGCGATTGTCTAAAATTAAAATCAAAGAATACTTTTATCCCCTTTTCATAAGACTTTTTAGCTAGTTCTAAAGCAATCTCTTTAACTGAATCTGTAAGTTGCATAGCAATCCCACATATGTGGACTACATCTATTCCTTCTAGACAATTATCAATATCATATTCTTGTAGCCTACTCTCGCAAAATGAACTATTTAGCCTATTTAAATAAGTCACTTCTGAAGGCCTTTCTCCATATCCAGTCTCAAGAAAATATACTCCTATATGATTTCCTCCATATGTAATAAAATCATCTTTTACTCCAAGCTTTCTTATGTTTGCACTTGATGCTTTACCTACATTGTTATTAGGCAACTTTGTTAACATATAGGTATTGTATCCAAAATTTTGAAGTCCAGATAATATATTTAACCCTGTACCTGTAATTACATAATTTAATTGGTCTGTTTGTGTTAAAAACTTATAATCAGGTACTGAAAGTCTCATCATTATTTCACCAAAAGCTAATATATTCATAAATCTACCCCAATAATTCTTTTATTATTTTGTAAAGTGTTTTTATATCTTCTACTTTTGTACAACCTGTTTCTTTATCAATTATTGATGTATAAACATGAGGTATAACTTTTTCTACACCATTATCAAGTGCAATTTGAACTATCTCTTTGAAGTTATCTAAGTCTATACCTCCTGTTGGCTCTAGATAAAAGTCATGCTTTGCACAAGCTTTTGCAACTTCTATATATTCATCTTTTGTTTTAAGCCCTCCCATTGGGAAAAACTTAACTGAACTTCCTCCCATATCCTTCATCATAGCTATAGCTGTCTCTATAGGAACTATACCATCTTCCTCCTTTGAGCTTAATGGACCTGTAGATATCTTTACAAATCCTGGCTTACCAGTTGGAGAAACTAATCCATTTATTATGCTATTGTCTTGACCAAGTAATGCTCTAGATGTAGCTATACCTGTAAATACTTGGTTTATATGTTGTGGTTGAAGTTCTTTAGAAATTTGAGATACCATATTTGATTGATTTGGGTCTCCAGCTCCAAGTCCTACAGATACTGCATTATCTATTTCCTTTGAATACTTTTTCATATCTTTAATAGCTGCTTCTACAGTACTATAATTCTTCGATAGTACTCCTACTAATACATGCCCATCGCAAGCATCATATACTTCTTTAGCATTTTTTATGTTTCCTGCAAGAACATTTAAACAAACTCTATCTTTATAATATTTTGGTGTACAATTCATATTAATCCCCTCTTCTAGTAAAATTTAATTTAATAAGTCATTATCGTTTTATTTACCTTATTTTCTATTTTTCTATTATCTCTTTTATTATATTATAAATAATATCTAAATCATCTTTACTTACACTTCTTATATCAACCTCTATCTTGCCTTCATTAGCCTTATAATCTCTAGTGTATATGGATATCTCTCCACCTCTAAGCTCATTTATAATTTGTTGTATTGATTTATTTATTATATCTTCATTAAAATTAATTTCTCCACGCAGTATTTCTCTGCCCGCTGAATCTCTAGTTATATTAGCACTTATCCCATTTAGAGTATTTATCTTGTCTATAAATGGATTTAGCTTATCCTCCATTTCTTTTAAAGTTACTTTATCATTATTTATATATCTCTCAATTGCACATGTTAAACCTACTATATTTTCTTTTCCTATTTTCATAGCTCTTCCAATACCCTTTGATTGAAGCTTTACATTATCTATATATTTTTTCTTACCTATTACTAACCCTGAACTAGGTCCCTCTATAGCCTTTGCGCCACTGTATATCACTAAATCTGCTCCTAGTTCATAGTATACTTTTAAATCTTCCTCTGCCGCTGCATCTACTATTAAAGGTAAATTGTATTCTTTGGCAACTTGTACTGCATCTAATACGCTTAGCATACTCTTTTGAACACAATGATGAGATTTAATATACATAATTGCCGCTGTATTGTCATTTATCTCTCTTCTTATATGTTCCTTGTTGCACATATTAGCATAGCCAGCCTCAACAACTTCTCCTCCTCCAAGTCTTATCATTGTTTCTACTGGGACTCCATAGTCAACATTATGCCCTTTTGGAATTATTATTTCCCTTTTAACTTGCTTTTTAGGATTATTTATATTGTAAACTAGACTCATATCATCCCTTGCTATCATTGCACCTACACTCTGTGCAATTCCAGCAGATGCACTAGAAACTATTACTGAACTTTCACACTCTAATAAATTTGCTATATATTCACCTGTTTTATTTACAAGTTCTTCTACTATAAAGAAATTTTTACACCCTTCACCGATTGCTTCAATAACTTCCTTATCTAATATTGACACCCCTAGTATAGTCATCTTACCTGAGGCATTTATAACACGTCTTACAGAGTACTTTTCAAATACACTACTCATACAATATTCTCTCCTTCCTATTCATTCTCCTTTGTAGACTCACCTATATTCAAATACTCTCCATTAATTACTACCGCTCTTGGCTTTATGGACGTATTTGTGATTACTGACTTATTCAAAGAATCTTGAAGTTCTTTTTCTTCATTCACCACGTCAAATATAGTTAAATCAGCATCATATCCTTCTTTTATTAAACCTTTATTTTTCAAGTTTATTGCATTTGCTGCATTTTTAGTAACCTTATTTATTATATCTTCAAGTGAGTAACCCATATATATAAACTTTTCCATTGTTG
Organism: Clostridioides sp. ZZV14-6150; assembly: GCF_020657875.1. Taxonomy (NCBI): domain Bacteria; kingdom Bacillati; phylum Bacillota; class Clostridia; order Peptostreptococcales; family Peptostreptococcaceae; genus Clostridioides; species Clostridioides sp. ZZV14-6150. The sequence continues at coordinate 70,983 of NZ_JAGWDA010000015.1, forward strand.
TAGATAAGCTATATACTGGACCATTTATTCTATTTTTAATATATATATCTGTACTTATGGTATCTGGAAAAAGTCCCACATCCTTAGCTTTCATTGCAACATCCATACTAAAACTTTCTGTTCCATGACCTACATCAAGGATTATACCTCTTTCTCTAGCTTCTATAATTTCCTCTTTAATCTTATTACCTTTTAATATTCCATTTGGTTTTCCATTATATATATGAGTTAATATATCTCCTTTTTCCATATAACCTAATATATCCTCTATAGTTGGAGGAGAACTTCCAAAGTGAACCATCATAGGTAGATTAAGTTCTTTTTTAATTCTTTTAGCTAACTTCAAAGGTTCAATTCCATTTGAAATTACAACACTTTTACTCATTCTAGCTTTGATTCCAACAACAAAATCTTTATATTTTTTAACTGCATTTTTAAGTTCATCCTCATCAATGTTCATCATATTTGAAAGTTCATCTTGAGATGTTATTCCCTGCTTAGCAATATTTATTAAAGCATACACGTTTGTTTTGTACTTTTTAGTATCCTCATAAAATTTCTCTATATCTAAAGCACCTGTTGTCCCTGTATCTACTACAGTAGTAACTCCACTTTTTATTCCAACCTCATCAGGATAATCTTTATAAATCTCTAACCTTTCGTAGCAGTGTGTATGTATATCTATCCACCCTGCGCTAATAAATGTCTTTCCGTCTAGGTTTATAATTTGGTTTGCCTGATACTTAGAATCATCTATCTGATTTTTTACTTCTATTATTTTATCATCTAATATAGCTATATCAATTATACTTTTATCTACTGTTTTTCCACCTTTGATTAATATGTCTATCTTCACTTTACTCTCCCTCTAAAACAAGCTTAAATTTACTCCAAGGTTCAATAAAGTCCAAAAGTATTATTTCATCTTCTGTTATTCTGGCAACCTTATTTTTTCTTTCATCTTCACAATCTTGAAGTATCAACTGTAATTCCCCTTTATACTTTCCAAAGTCATCATTACCAATCACTACATCTCCTCTTTTAAAGATGCCCGTATTATCATGTTTAGGGAAATTTTCTTTAGCATATTTTTTTCTTACCTCTGTAGATCTTGCTACCTGATTAGTTATGTCCCCTCTTCTAAAGTGTTGCTCATTTACTATTATTGTTTTTTCTACTTCAGAAGTTTTTTCCTCAGCTACTACACTAAATACAACTTGATATTTATTTACTTCAGACATTCTTTTTAATTCATCTTCACTTGCATATGCATTTCCTACAATAACATCATCAATCAAACCAGTTGCGAATAAGTGCTTAGTTGCTGTAGCTATATCTAAATTTCTATGCATTTCAAGTGTGCACAGTCCATCATTTATATTCCAAGGTCCTATTGTTGCGTATTTTGAATTAACAAAAGCGGCAGTTCTTATTCCATACTTTTTAAATCTATTTGAACATCTTACAAAGAAATCATATGGCAAGCCTGTACCCCTTTGAGGATAAAAATTGTGACAACCATATATATTATTTACATTTGGCTTGTAAGTAATTATATTATCTAAGTACGCTACATCATTACTCATATTTAGCTCTACTTTTAAATCATATGGATTGAAAGAAATCATAGCTTCTTTACTTCCATCATATCCATAGTCAAGTCTTATTCCACTAGCACTTAACTCATTAAAAAATGTTAAATCATCATAAGATATTTCTAATATATCAAATATATTTGGAGCTATATCAAGGATTACTTCAAATCCTAAGTCTCTTGAATAAGTTATAATCTCTTTAAAATGTTTTTTAACCTCTTCCTTTGGTCTTGTAATTGAAAGCATACACATAAATATTCTTTTAAATCCATACTTTGAAGCCATTTTTATATATGTCTTATCATCTTCCATATTACTATGCTCTGGATATACTGATATTCCTAATCTTCTTTCCATCTTTCTCCTCCTAAAATTACACTTTTTTTGATATATAAAATAAAAGTGAAGATAATTCCTCCTACCTTCACCTTTAATAATTTGTAAGTTTTTTCTATATTATATACAGTACAAAACTTCTATTATATGTATTTTTATAAACTTTCACTCATTTCTTTTTGCTCTCTTTGTAATTGTTGCTTTTCAAAAACCTTGAAGAATGGATAATAAACAACAAATGATATCGCAAAGTTGATTAATACTAAGATACCTGCCATTATACTCCAGTTAGTACTCATTACTGCTGCTATTGGTGCTGGCATTGCAAATGGTAATCTTGCTACCATCATAGGTATAATACCTGTAATAGTAAGAACATACGATAGAACTGTCATTATTATAGGCCCAATTATAAATGGTATTCCTAGTATTGGATTCATAACTATTGGTGCTCCAAATATTATAGGTTCATTTATGTTAAATAATCCTGGTAAAAATCCTAATCTGCCTAAACTTTTTAGGTATTTTGACTTAGAAAACATAAACATTACAACTAATGCAAGAGTAGCTCCTGCTCCTCCTATCCATACATACCATTGTAAAAATTGTTCTGTAAATATATTTGGCATTGCATGAGCTGATACTCCTTCTGTGAATGCAGTTATATTTTCTGCTATAGACATATCCCATATAGGTCTTATTACTGGACCCATTATAGCTGGACCATGTATTCCAAGTACCCAGAATACTGTTATTAAGAATACTGTTAGTATTCCACCACCTAAACTATTTCCTGATAAGAATCCTTTTAAAGGTGATAACATAGCACTTAGTGCTGAACTTATATCAAATCCTAATATATGTCTTATTACCCAGAATAACATTAGTACTACTGCTGTTGGTAATAATGCAGTAAATGAGTTTGAAACCTCTAGTGGCACCCCTGCTGGCATCTTAATTGTAATATTCTTTTCCTTCATGAAACGATATATCTCAACTGTAATTAATGATGTTACGATTGCTCCAAATAATGATGGTGAATTAAGTTTCGCCATATCCATCCATCTACCAGCTTCTATAACTCCCCCTACTGGTTCAACTACTTGAGTTGGAACTATTGTAGAAACTAAAAATGCCATAACTGCAAGCATCCCAACACCTGTTGTGTCTAGATTATAACTTTTAGCAAGTGACGACGCTATTCCAAAAGTAGCGTATAGAGATAAAAATCCTACAGTATATCTAAACGGTATATCTAACGTTTCTCTGAATGGAGCTATAAAATCCATATAAGCATCAATAGGTATGTTTAATAATATTGTAAAAAATGATCCCACTATCGTTAGTGGTAATGTTGCTATTATACCTGCTCTTACAGCTCTCATATGTCTTTGATTGCTTATCTTCGCTGCTACAGGCATAATCTTACGCTCTAAAAAACTTGCGAATTTTTCCATAGTTCCCCCCTATATTAGTGATATTCCCCTTTATTTACAACACAATAACGATTTCATGATGAAAACTAATTTTTATGCAATTGATAATATCACTTATTTGATTAATAAGATTATAACATTATAATCTTTAATTGTAAACATCATAATGTTATAATCTTATTTATTTTTATAAAATAAAATCCTGAGCATATTATCATTTTAATAAACTCAGGATTTTTATTATATTATATTTCATATTTAATTACATAATTTTGTACTTCTGTATTGTATCTTGCAAATGATAACTCAACGATACTATCATTCTCATCATAGGTCTTTCTCTTTCTTCCAAGTAATGTGTCTTTTTCTAGATTTAGAGCCTTTGATACTTCCAGTTCTGATTCTTCTATAAAAAATTCATCTTCAAACCTAGTTATATTTATATCTCTCCTATATAAATACATATATAAAGAACTTTCATTATTAAAACTTTCAACAGTTAGATTTTCGTCAAAAGGTATATAATGAGTAAAATATATATATGGTTTACTATCCAAGTAATACATTCTAGTAATCTTGCTACATTTTTCTCCAAATATACTAAATACTTGTGAGTTTGTATCATTTATAATTTTTTCAATTGAAATAGTCTCTTTAGATAACTTATGACCTTTAGATAAAAGTATGCTTGAAAAAGAATCTGCCTTAGATAGCTTATTAAAAAGACTATTGCTTATTACTTTTGTCCCTTTTCCACTCTTTTTCTCTACATATCCTTCTGATTCTAATATCTCAATAGCTTTTCTAACAGTAATTTTACTAACCCCAAACTCTTGCTCTAACTCTCTTTCTGTTGGAATATTTTCATCGATTTTATATTCATTATTTAATATTTTTTGCTTTAATATCTCTACGACTTGTATATATAATGGTTGATTTTTTAACATGATTCACCTCTTAAATTATATGTTATAATATTATAACATATAATCTTATACTATTAATAGTAAATATACATTAACTTTAAACTCAATATAAAAAGAGTCCTCAAAATAAACTTAGTGTACTACACTTCAATTATTGAACCAACATTCTAACGATTGGTGTGCAGTACATAATTTATATTTTTAGAACTCTTTCATTTTATTCTCTTTAATTTTTATTTATCTTGTAACCTCAAATGTAAGTCAACTATTTCCTCAGCTAACTGTTGAAAATTCATACCATTCATTAAGTGATCTTGTGCATGTACAAGTATAACACTCATTTCAGTCTTATTCCCACTAGCTTCATTTTGTATTAATTCTGTTTGGTATCTATGCGCCTTATTTATAACTTCCTTAGACTCTTTTAATAATTCTTTTGCTTTTTCTATGTTTCCATTTTTAGCTTCTTGTATTGCCTCAAAAGCTAATCCTTTACCTTCACCTGCATAGCCTATTATACCAAAAGAAATCTCTATAATCTTTTCGTCCATCCCTTGATTCTCCCAATTTATATATTAAAAATACGTTATATTTTCTATTACTTAGCGTTGTTAAGTTCTATTGCTCTATCTAAAACAGCTTTTCCATTAACTGTACCATAGTGCATCATATTTATAACCTCTACTGGTATATTATGTGGCTTAGCTATTTCCTGAGCCTTAGACAATACATATCTAACTTGTGGCCCTAATAATAAAACATCACATTTTTCTATTTCATTTTGTATATTTGATTCTGGTATTGCCCAAATTTGTGACTCTATACCGCTTTCTTTAGCTGCATCTTCCATCTTAGTAACTAATAAACTTGTAGACATTCCCGCTGAACAAGCCAACATTATTTTTATCATATATTTACCTCCAAATTTTTATTAACAATCAACTTAAACATTATAATGTTATAATATTTTATTTAATTCTACCTCAAATGTAATATACTTTCAATACTTTTTTATTATTTTAATATTATTAATTGCTAAACTGAAAAAACCGTATCACTTATTTGTGATACGGCTCACCATCAACAATCAACTCACAAAATTTATATAGAAGTATAAATCATACCATCTAAAAAAACACCTCTTTAAATTGAATTTTATGTATCTTATATTTATTTGGTTCAGTTGTATCAAATCTATTTAGTAATTTGTATTATTATAGTTTTTGTTTACAATAAAAGAATCTGATTATTTTTGCTAATTCTTTTGGTGAATCGGTATTTACCTCATGTCCAGCATTTTTCACAAATTGAATTTCTGATTTTATTATACCTTTAGCTATATTACTTGTAGCTTTTTTATTTGCTTTATCTTTTTCTCCACATATAACCAACACAGGGCATGAAATATTTTTTAGATTTTCACTAAAATTTAAATTCATCATTGAATTTATTAATTCAATAAAATCTTTCTTTCTAAGTCCCATACCCTTAAAAGATTTCTGAGGTATAAATCTAAAAATAATATTTTGAAGTTTGAGTAATACTTTTGGCATTTCATATTGTGTCGCTATCAATATCAAGGATTTAACTTTTGAAGGATTATCTATCGCATAATTTAATGCAAGAACTCCCCCCAATGAAAGTCCACATAGGTTTAAAGGTTCCGAAAAATCATCACAATACTGTGAAAAGGATTGATATAGATTCGAATACGTTACATCTCCCTCTCTTAGAAATAAAGATAATTCTGGACATATAAGCCTCTCTTGTCCTCTCATATAAGAAATTACTTTATCCCAACTTGATGAATTTTGTCCAAGACCATGAATTAATACATACTGCATTATATACTTCCTTTCTACCAATTTATAATTCGTTGTTATATTTTATTAATAATTTAATATTTTGCTATTGGATATTAGTTATTCAAACTCCCCCCTTTTATAAAAAAATAAATTATAGGTTGTAACTATACAACTTTCTATGTAAATGCTTTAGAGCTACCTATTTTTATCAAATTAAATACAAATTTTATTATAAGTAACTGTATATCATTTCACATATAAAAAATAAAACCGTATTACTTACTTATGATACGGTTCTCCATTATTTATTCTATAAGCCCTATAAATCTGCTCTAACAATATCAATCTCATCATCTGATGAGGAAAAGTCATCCTAGAAAAAGACAATCTATAATCAGCCCTAGCTAAGACCTCACCAGAAAGTCCTAAAGAACCTCCTATTATAAAACAGATACTACTATTTCCTCTAACTGCTAAATCACTCATGGTCTTAGCAAGTTCTTCAGAAGACAAATTCTTTCCATCAATAGCCAAAGCTATAACATAACTATTATGCTTTATCTTCCCTAAAATTCTCTTTCCTTCTTTATCTTTTATAATTTCCATTTCCTTGGCACTTAAATTTTCTGGAGCTTTTTCATCATCTAGCTCTATAATTTCCAACTTACAATACTTAGAAAGTCTCTTTCTAAATTCATCAATACCTAACTTTAAATATTTTTCTTTAATTTTACCTACTACAACTATACTTATATTCATATACTTCTCCTAAACTTAATCTTATTACAAATTTATATACTAATATAACTTACAAATCATTAGAAAAGTTATTTAGCAAGTGCTCGATTTGCATAATCTATAAACTCCTCAAAAGGTATAGATTTACTATAATAATATCCTTGATATATTTCACATCCTAGGCCATACAACTTATCTCTCTGATTTAAATTTTCAACATACTCCACGATTATATCAAAATCTAGGTTTTTTGAAAGATTTACAATAGACATTATGATTTCACTACTTCTTTTGTTTATAAGTATCTCTTTAACAAGAGAGCCATCTAACTTAACTATATCAAAATTATTATTTTGAAGGTATATAAGAGAACTATGTCCCATTCCAAAATCATCCATAATAAGCTTTATTCCTAAGTCATGTATCGCATTTATACGTTCAATGATTATCTGGGAGCCTGACAGTGCAACTTGCTCCGTGATTTCTATGCCAAGCATATTAGGATTGATATTCTTATTTTCAATTATATTTTTTATTTGCTCTGGCAAATTAGGGTCATTAAGTTGGTCTGGAGATATATTTACAGAAAATTTAATAGGATTTATTAGTAAGCTTTCACTTTTCTTTAAATCAATACAAGCTTTATTAATAATATACTCTCCAAGTTCATCTAAAAAACCTTCTTCTTTAGCTAAAAGTATAACAAGTGGTGGATAAATAAATCCCCCTATTGAATGTCTCCATCTAAGTAATCCCTCTGCCCCTACAACATTTCCATCATAATTAACTTGCGGTTGGTAAAAAAGCTCTATTTCTTCCTTTTTCATAGCAAACTTTAAATCCGATGCTAGCATTTTTGAGATTGAACCTATTTTTCCACTGTGATTTAAAATATTTGGTTGTTCTCCTGTTAATTCACACTTCTTTACTAAATTTGTTAAGTTTTCTATATTATTTTTGAACATGTAAATATATCTATTTTGTGACATCTTTATAAATGGAATATAAATCATAACTCCTACACACAAATTAAACAATTGCAACAAACTTCCTCTTATTGAGTCCGTAGCCATATATCCACTTAAAAATATCGGTGATGTCCACTCTACAGCAGAAACTGTACAAGGTACAAGCCCTGTAGCCATAGCTACATAACTTGTAATTGTTAGAATTATAGGTGTAATTATAAAAGGTATGAACATAATATAGTTAAAAACAATCGGAATCCCAAAAACTAACATTTCATTTATATTAAAAAGAGCTGGTATTGAAGCAATTTTAGCCAGCTTCCTTACATTTATACGCTTCTCACTAAGAAAAATGGCAATTACTAAACATAACAAAGCTCCACATCCACCCAATAAAACCATTGTATCAAAAAAAGTCTTAGTAAAAATTTCTGTTGGTAATTGATTATTGTTAACTAAATTTATGTTAATTGCCATTCCATTTTCAAATAAATTTTTTGCAACTGTATCAAGTACGTTGCTCCCATGAATACCAAAGAACCACATAAAATGCATTAGAAATATAAACAGCAAAGCACTCATAAGGTTTCTTCCCATACTCTTAAATATATTTGAGAATAAATTATAAAATATATCTTGAAAATTCGAACTTCCAATTAGATTTATTACTATTACACGCAAAATAGAAAATAAAAATACTACAATTATGAAGGGAATTATTGCTGAAACAACCATATTAAAATCAGCATCTGCCCCTTCTGTATGAAATTTTACACTTGTAATAAACGATTCTGTGAGCTTTACAAATAATATAGAAGACGTTATGGAAACAATAATAGCTGTAAACAACCACTTTGTTTTAAATATTTCCACATAAGAATCCAGTTCATTACCATGTGAAAACACTAAAAAAGAACACATTGCAACGATAGGAACAAGTACTGTATACTTGCTCCCATAGATTTTTCCATAGCTATAACTTATCGTCAACAATATTATCAATGAGATAATTCCTAAGGTAGAATCATTTATAAATGTAAGAATATTTGAAATTTCACCATTAAATAAACTTGCTATATATTCTTGATAAATTTTTATTGGAAGATTCAAAATAACAAGAGCAATTGAACCAGTCATAATAGCAGGTATTGCTAAAATCATCCCTTGCTTTATAGAATATAAGATTTTATTATCCTCAACATTTTCGAAATTTCTTTTTAGCAAAGTTATTCACCTCTACTTCATCTTATAAACATTAGAAACATCATTACGTGATAATACATCTAGTTTTACATCCTGCCCAACTACTATATCATTTGATGCTAATACTCCTTTTGAAGTTTCATATGCCAATTCTGGAAAATTATTTTCTTTACTTAAATGTGCTAATAATATAGATTCTGTACCTTTATCAATAAGTTCAACACAGAAATTTGCTGCATCTTCATTAGATAAATGTCCAGTATTTGACATTACCCTTTTCTTTAAAGCATATGTATATGAACCCATCATAAGCATATTAGGGTCATAATTTGATTCTAATACCACTAATTTAGATTTATATAGATGTTTTTTTATATTTTCAGTTATACACCCTATATCAGTAGCTATAGACATTTTTTCATCGTTTTCTGTATAGAAATTATATCCAACTGGGTCAGCTGCATCATGTTCTATCGAAAAAGGCCTTACTATAACATCTCCTAATGAATAAGTTTTATCATTTTCAAAGACCTTCATATTTTTATCCTTAATATTACCAAGCTTGTCTTTCATAGAACACCATGTCTTTATATTAGCAAACACTGGTATATCAAACTTTCTTGATAATATCCCTGCCCCTTTTATATGGTCAATATGCTCATGAGTTATAAATATCCCTTTTAATTTATCTGAATCTACTCCAATGTCTTTAAGACCTGTAGTTATTCTCTTTCCACTTAATCCTGCATCTACTAGTATATTAGTATTTTTATATCCTATATAGTGGCAATTTCCACTACTACCACTTCCTACTGAACAATACTTTAGCATTATTTCACCTCTTTTTCTGCCTTATAAATTATATTATACCAAAAAAACAGAGTATTAAATAAAATTTAATACTCTGTACGAAATTTACTTGTATTCACTTATAATCTTATTTATATCTACCCCTTTACTGTTCCATAACTCTACAAAGGCTCTTCCATTAGCATTTTTATGTTTGTATTTATTATAATACTCATTTAGTGTTTCAAAGAATACCTTATCCCCAACCTCTTTTCTTACTTCATTAAAAGCTGTTGCTCCTTTTGTATAAACATTTAAACTGTATTCAGTAGAATTCTTATACTCATTTGATGGTTTAAATATGTTTTCACTCAAATAACTCTTTGTTTGTATTTGCATAGTTTTTATAAGTTTATTTGCCATTTCCTTCCCATATTTTTGTTCAAAATAAACTATTGTAGAGTATTCAGTAAGAGCTTCATCTAACCAAGGTTCACTTATTTCATCGTTTCCAACAGCAGAATACCACCATTGGTGCGCTGTTTCATGTGCTATAACATACTCAAGCAAAAACTCATTTTTTTCATTATATAAGCCTTGGTCTATCATAACAAGCATAGGATATTCCATGCCACCTATAAAGAAATCACTTGCTACAACAGAATATTCTTTATATGGGTATTTGCCAAACAACTCACTAAATATATTTATTGAATCTTTTGCAATCTCTGTTGCTCTGCTAGAAAGCTTCTTATTTAAATTGTATGTACTAATAGCTACTCCCTTTGAATCTACTTTATTTACATCAAATTTACTACTTAATATAAACGCAAAGTCCCTAACGTTTTCAGCCTCTATTTCATACAACATTTTCTTGTTATCATGTTTATCATTAACAAGTTTACCTGTATGAGCAATCTTATACTTATTTGGAATCAATAGTTTCACATGAAAATCACTAGTTTCACTATAAAATGGGTCTCCAATAGTTTCATAACTCTTTATATTCCATCCTCTTTCATCATTAACACAAGCTATAGGAAACCAATTAGTAATATTTATAGTGTTTTCTCCATATCCAAATCTTCCCACTGAGTTTGGTATTTTTACATTATATTTTATATCCAGTGATATCCTTTCATTTGGCTTTAACTCTTTTCCTAATTCTATTTCTAATATATCATTTTTATCTCCTTTGATTTTATATTCCATTTTACTACTATTATTTAGTATGTTTTTTATATCTATATATCCTTCATTGAATCCATTAGGATAGGCTCTTGTCATCTCATCTTTTTCAAAAGGAGCAAATTCTTTTTTAGAAAAAGCATTCGGATATATATGGAAATATATTTTATCCATATTTGATTTTGTATTATTTATGTACTCAACACTCTGATTACACATTAACCTCTTAGTTTCATCATCAAATATAACATCCATATTATATTGATTTATCTTTGAATTAGATTTTTCTTTGTATGCTTCTAAACTGTCATCCTTTTCTATGAAGCAACCTATTATTAGTACCATAAATAAAATTGCTACTGATAATGTTCTTCTTACTTTTTGGTTGAATTTTATAACCAAAATATCTCCTCCTTTTTAAAATGAATACTTTTAGAAAATATTTACATGCTAATCTTATGACCTTTTATTTGTTTACAACCAAATGTAATACAAAAAATGATATAATTTAATCTGAGGTGATAAAATGTTTTTCAAAGAAAGCAATGAAATAGATTTAGGTGAAATCACTATTCCCAATATCTTTATAGATATATTTATGCCAATGGCGGACGGGTTATACGTAAAAGTTTATCTTTTAGGCTATAGACAGGCATGTGATATTACTTCTAATCCTAAGTTTGACAATAGCTCAATAGCCAAGAACCTAAATATACCTTTGTCTGATGTACTATCTGCTTGGAAATTCTGGGAAGAAAAAAAGATTATAAAAATACATGACAATGGAGAATCTGATAATTTTAATTATTCAATAGAATTTTTAGATTTAAAGAATTTCTATATCGAAAATATATTAGGTAATAATTCATCTGTAAAATCTAATACAGATAAAGTTGTATCTACTTCTGAAAATCCAAGTATTAGAAAGATGTTCAATTCTATAAATAAAATAGTTGGTCGATATCTTGACCCAAGCGAAAAAATAAGTATTATGGATGTAATGAATAAATACAACATGGGCCCTGATATGATACTTTGTGCTTATGAATATGTTAAAGATAAAACTGGTACATCTAAACCAGTTAAATACATCGAAGGCATTATTAGAAACTGGTATGATTCAAATTTATATACCCCAAAAGATGTTGAAGATAGCTTCTTAATTAGAAGCGAACGATATATTTTATATAAAACTATTTTCAATGAATTGGGATTTTCAAGACAAGCAACGAAATCAGAAAAAGAACTTATGGATGCTTGGTTTGATAAATTTGACATGGATATGGACTTAATAGTAAATGCATGTTCTAAATCTAAGAATATACCAAACCCAAGTATATCTTATATAAATGGAATAATTAAAAATTGGCACGAAAAAAATATAAAAAATTTAAATGATTTAAAGCAAAAAGAGGAAGAACGTATAGTTAAGGAGAATATTAATAAAAAGCAGATTAATACTACTCAAAACAACAATACTTACAAGAAAACTAAGTTTCATAATTTCAACGAAACATTTACTCAATATACATCTGATGAACTCGATGAAATTATTAAAAAAAGTCAAAAAGAAAAGTTTAAGTAGGTGATTAAATGAATGAAGATAAAATAAGAAAAATACTGGCTAAATATGCCAATAAAAGAGATAAAAATGAACTACTCTTAGAACATAGAAAAAATGAAGTCTATAATAGGATTCCTGAGATAAAATCTATAGATGATGAGATTTCTAAAATAGGTCTTAACTTAGCTAAAACAGTTCTTTTGAATCCTAAATCTAAAGATGAAATTGTAAATGAGTCTAAGGAAACTATAGAATCTTTAAAATTGAGAAAAGAAGAACTTTTACTTAAAAATAATATATCTCTTGATTACTTAGAAATAAAGTTTCAATGTGACTCTTGTAAAGACAAAGGATTTTTACCTAATGGTGAAAAATGCTCTTGTCTAAAACAAGAAATTGTAAATGAGGCTTATAAAATGTCTAACTTAGATAGAATTTTAAGTCAGGAAAATTTTTCGAATTTTAACTTGAATATATTTTCTCCTAAGAAGAGTCCCGATGGAGAAATCTCTCCAAGAGAAAACATGTTAAATAATCTAAGTATCTGCGAAAATTTTGTTCATGACTTTAAGGTGGATAATAATGAAAACCTATTGTTTTATGGTTCTACTGGACTAGGTAAAACATACATGTGTAACTGTATTGCAAAAGAATTGTTAGACAAAAGTAATGTTGTAATCTATCAAACTTCTTTTAGAATTTTAGATATTCTTGAAGACTATAAATTTAGAAGAGACCCAAACAATCAAATAAGTGAAGAAAATTATAAAAACTTGTTTGATTGTGATTTATTAATAATAGATGACCTTGGTACCGAACTTAATAATTCTTTTACTAGTGGAGAGATTTTCAATATTGTAAACACAAGACTTGTTACTGGTAAAAAAATTATTATATCAACCAACTTAACACCATCTCAAATAGGAAATACTTATACTCAAAGAATTCTATCTAGGATTTTAGACAAGTTTAGAATTTTAGAATTTACTGGAGATGATTTGAGATGGGAGAGATTCAAATAAAGTAGCCCTTAAAAAACATTTTTTTATTTTTAAATAGAGAGGTAAGAACATACTTGCTTCTCTGTTTAAAACTTATACTAAATAATCATATTGTCCTTTCAGTTTTTCTAATTATATTTCTAATATACTAAACCTTTATCTAGTTTGTAATTTTTTATATATTAATATCATATCTTAATATATTGTATTATTTAAATTTATTATAGTGCATTTATAGACTATGTTTCTAAAGCTATGATATTGTATAATATTTAAAGAGTTGATTATAATTACAATTAATTTTTGATGCAATTAAAAAAAAGATACCTAAAAGTATCCTGTAGCATAGAAAATTATGTTAATTTACATTTATGTATTTTGTGGAGCTGGTGATAGGAATCGAACCTACAACCTGCTGATTACAAGTCAGCTGCTCTACCGTTGAGCCACACCAGCATCTATAGTATTTTTCATCTAAAAACTGGTGGGACTAACAGGGCTCGAACCTGTGACCCCCTGCTTGTAAGGCAGGTGCTCTCCCAGCTGAGCTATAGTCCCATATTGGTGACTCGTAGGGGAATTGAACCCCTGTTACCGCCGTGAAAGGGCGGTGTCTTAACCTCTTGACCAACGAGCCATGATTTGGTGATCTATCCGCGACTCGAACGCGGGACACCCTGATTAAAAGTCAGGTGCTCTACCGACTGAGCTAATAGACCACATTTTTTCGACTTTTTTCGTCGTTTCTTTCACTCACAAGTTATATTATAACTGCTGTATAACTTTTAGTCAACAGTTTTTTTATTTTTTTTAGCATATAATTAAAATAATACTGAATCATTGATTTTCAACAAAATTCTCTAAATAAGACATCTAATTTAGGGTATAAATTCGACCTTAATTTTATTTAAAATATACATAAATAATTTTAGCTCAATGTAAAAGAGCATCTCTAATAATTATAAACATTATCTTGAGATACTCTTTTTTAATCATTTATAATTTAAATCACTTACTTAAAATACTAAGCAAATATATTTTTTCTTATTATAGTTTGAGCTCTATTAGGCCCAACAGAAACCATATCTACACTTACTCCAATCAACTCTTCTATTTTAGCAATATATTTCTTTGCATTTTCTGGAAGGTCATCAAAATTGTCTACTTGAGTTATATCTTCGTTCCATCCATCTAACTCTTCATATATAGGTTCACATTTTGCTAAATCATCTAATGAAGCTGGGAAATCTGTTATTATTTTATCGCCCATTTTATAAGATGTACAAACTTTAATTTTGTCAAATCCAGTTAACACATCTAATAGCATAAATGAAATACTAGTTAATCCATTAACTCTAGCTGCATATTTTACTATAACAGCATCAAACCACCCACATCTTCTTGGTCTACCAGTAGTTACTCCAAATTCATGCCCTTGTTCTCTTATCTTATCACCAGTCTCATTTATTTGTTCTGTAACAAATGGACCTTCTCCAACTCTTGTAGTGTAAGCTTTTACTATACCAACAACATCCTTTATCATATTTGGTCCTATACCTGCACCAATAGCAAATCCTCCAGATATTGGATGAGAAGATGTAACAAATGGATAAGTTCCTAAGTCTAAGTCTAATAAAGTACCTTGTGCTCCTTCAAATAAAACTTTTTTACCTGCTTTTACCGCATCATATACAATAACTGATGTATCTGCTACATATTTCTTTATTTGTTCTGCGTACCCAATATATTCATTATATATAGCTTCAAAATCAAATAATTCTTCTTTTCCGTATATGTTTCTAACTAATTTGTTTTTAGCTTCTATCTGAGCCTTTAATTTTATAGCAAATTTATCTTTATCCATTAAATCACATATTCTGATTCCAGATCTCTCTGTTTTATCCATGTAGCAAGGCCCAATACCTTTTTTTGTCGTACCTATCTTTAAATCGCCTCTAGCTTCTTCTGATAATGCATCTAGCTCTTTATGGTATGGGAATATAACATGAGCTCTATCGCTAATTTTTATGTTTTCTGTATTTATATTATCCGCTTTAAACATTTCTAATTCTTCTAAGAATCCTTTAGGGTCAAATACTATTCCATTTCCGATTATGTTCACTGTCTTTGGATTTAAAACTCCAGATGGTATTAAGTGTAATGCATATTTTTTACCTTCAACAACTAATGTATGCCCTGCATTATTTCCACCTTGTCCTCTCACTACTACATCTGCTTGAGTAGCAAGATAATCGATAACTTTACCTTTACCTTCATCTCCCCATTGAGAACCAACAATTGCAACTGTTTTCATGTAATTCACCTCTATATTTTATATACTCTCGAACGCTTTACTTATTTATTCTATCAAATATTCGTATTTTTTTCAACTTTTTTAGCGTTCTCCAATATTTAACAGATACTCTTCTATTTTTGAAAAGTCATTTATTTCTTTAATTTCTGTGCTATTTTTTATAACTTTTTCTATAAACTTATCCACGTCTAAAAGTTTTTCTAATTTACATATGTTAATTATATTTCCAAAGTTTGTATTAGTCATGTTTATATAATATTGATTGTCCACAATACTAGCATAAACAACAATTGATTCTTTTAAATTACTATCAACTATCCTAAACAAGTTTATTTCATCAAGTACTTTAATTATATTGGGATATATATATTTTAAGCTTATTTTTTCCATATTGTTCCTCCTAATAATTAACATTTATACACAGATAAAGCAAGCCAAAAGCTTGCTTTATCTACTTATTCACACTTATCAACAGGCTATCTGTGGATAGTGTGGATAAGTTTTTAGCTAAATTTCAAGGTTTAGACATATTTAGTGACATGTATCCACATTTTTCCTGTAGAAAGAAAGGATGTTCTGTGGATATTAGTTAAATTATAGGTCTCTCAACTTATCCCCAAATCTTTGAACTTCACCAAGCCAAACTAGTTCCACAGAACCAGTTTCGCCATGTCTATTTTTTGCTATTATTATTTCTCCTATATTTTTACTCTCAGAATCAGCATGATAGTATTCATCTCTATACAAGAACATAACTATATCTGCATCCTGCTCAATTGCTCCAGATTCTCTTAAATCAGATAACATAGGTCTATGGTCTGCTCTTTGCTCTGGTGCACGTGATAACTGAGATAATGCTACTACAGGACAATTTAATTCTTTTGCTAATACTTTTAATGACCTTGATATTTTAGATATTTCTTGTTGTCTACTTTCATTATTACCTTCACCTTCCATAAGTTGAAGGTAATCTATAAGTACTAAATCTAGACCTTTTTCTATCTTTAACTTTCTGCACTTTGACCTTAATTCTGATATTTTTATACCAGGAGTATCATCGATGTGTATTTTTGCATCTGACAGTACTGCCATTGCATCTATAATCCTAGGCCAATCATTATCATTAAGTGTTCCAGTCTTTATCTTTTTTAATTCTACACTAGATTGCGAAGATAACATACGTTGTACTAACTGTTCTTTGGACATCTCTAAACTAAATACAGCTACAGAAGCATCTCCTTTTAAAGCTGCATTTTGTACTAAATTTAAAGAAAAAGCAGTTTTACCCATTGCAGGTCTTGCGGCAACTAATATTAAATCTGTTCTTTGAAGACCATTTATTTTTTTATTTAAATCTTTAAAACCAGTAGTTATACCAGTTACATCGCTTTTATTGGTATATAATTTTTCTATCATATCATAGGCATCCATCAAAACTAAGTTTATAGATTTAAAATCGTCACTAGTTTTTTCCTGTGATATATCAAATATCCTCTTTTCAGCTTGTTCCAAAACATCTTCAATTTTTGTTGCTCCACTATATCCTAGATTTATTATTTCATTAGATGCTTTTATAAGCTTTCTAAGTACAGACTTTTCTTTTACTATGTCAGCATAGTATTTTACATTTGAAGTTGTTGGCACTATTGTAGAAAGACTTGTAATATAACTGATTCCTCCAATATCATTAAGATGCCCTTGTTTTCTTAGCTCTTCTGTCAATGTGATTAAGTCTATAGGCTCACCTTTATTGCTTAAAGTTATCATACATTCATATATTATTTTGTGAGCTTCTTTATAGAAGTCATCAGGCCTTATGGTTTCTGTAACTGTTATTATAGCATCTTTATCTAGCAGTATAGAACCTAATATTGATTGCTCTGATTCTACACTATGAGGAGGAATTCTCGTCATGTCTTCCATCTTTATCACCTCTAGTTATTACTGTTTTTCTTTTACATCTACTCTTATTTTAGTAGTTACTTTTTGATGTATTTTTATTTCTACAAATGTTGAACCTAAAGTTCTTATTGGTTCGTCTAATAAAATTTTTCTTTTGTCTACATCTATATCTTTTTGTTTCTTTAATTGCTCAGCTATATCTTTGGCTGTTATTGAACCAAATAATCTTCCACCTTCACCTGATTTTGAATATATTTCTATATTAATTTCTTCCATTTGTTTTCCTAATAAAACAGCTTCTTCATATTCTTTTTGAGCTTTTATTTCTTTAGATTTATTCTTTTCATTTAATTCTTTGATTGCTACACTATCTGCTTGCACAGCCATTTTTTTAGGAAATAAGAAATTTCTTGCATATCCATCACTTACTTCTTTCATTTCCCCTTTTTTACCAGTTCCTTTTATGTCTTTTAATAATATAACTTTCATCTATTCTTCCTCCTCTAAATACTCCTCTATTATTTTATTTACTATCTTGTAAGCTTCTTTTAGAGAAACATTTTTTAACTGTGCACCAGCTATATCTATATGTCCCCCGCCTCCTAATTTCTCCATAAGTACATGTACATTTATTTGCCCCAAAGACCTTGCACTTATAAATATAGTATCATCTTTTTCTCCTAATACAAAGGAGGCTTCTACTTCTTTTATATTTAACAGCTCATCAGCAGTTTGAGCTATTATAACGTTTATACTATCTATTTCTGTACTTGAATATGCTAGGCATATTCTATTATTAATTATCTTCGTACTTTGAATTATTTCAGCCTTTATTATAAAATCTTTTACGTCAGAATTAAAAAACTTCTTGACTTCTATTGTATCTGCTCCAACTTTTCTAAGGTAAGAAGCAGCTTCAAATGTCCTAACACCTGTTTTAAATGCAAAGTTTTTAGTATCTAAGCTTATTCCTGCTAAAAGACCTTCAGCTGTAAGTTTATTGATTGTTACCTCTTCATCCATATATTGAACTAATTCTGTAACCATTTCACAGGTTGAAGATACATATATTTCATGGAATAAAAGCACTGCATCATTTATAAACTCTACACCTCTTCTATGATGGTCTATTACTACTACCTTCTCTGATAACTTTAAGAGTTCTTCACATTCAGTATAATTAGGTCTATGAGTGTCAACTACAACAACTAGTGTATTTTTAGTACAGTTATCAATAGCCTCCTCTTTTCCAATAAACAACTTCTTATAATAATTACTTTCATTTATTTTGTTTATAAATATCTCTATAGATTCATTTACAGATTGTAAAACTATATTTGCTGTCTTATTGCAAGATTTACATATATCATAAACCCCAACTGCAGCTCCCATAGCGTCCATGTCAGGATATTTATGACCCATTATATAAACATGATCGCTTTCTTGTATAACCTCTCTCAGAGCATGACCTATAAGTCTAGATTTTACTTTTGTTTTCTTTTCTACAGCTTTAGATTTTCCACCATAAAATACAAACTTATCTTTTGTCTTTACAACAGCTTGGTCTCCTCCTCTACCAAGTGCTAAATCAAGAGCACCTGTAGCAAGTTTTAGGTTCTCATTTAATGTATCTCCATCTATACCAATTCCTATACTTATTGTAACAGGAAGATTATTTCCATAATCAATATGTCTTATTGTATCTAAAATAGAAAACTTCTCAGCTTCTAATTTTTTTAACTCTTTTTTATGCATTACCAAGAAGAATTTATCTTTTGAAGTCCTTCTCAAAGCACCATTTGAATTTAATTCTAAAGCAGAAAGTATTTTTTCTACTTCAACATTAATTAAAGCTCTCTTATCTTCTGCTGCACTTTTTAATACTTCATCATATCCATCTACTTGTATTAACATCATTGCATCTTTTTCATCATCATAATCTTGTTTTACTTGTAAATATTCTGTCTTATCTATCCAGTATAATATCATTAAATATTTAGGATTCTTTTCTTGATCATTTTTTATAACATTATAAACTATTGTATATTCTCTTTCCTTATAGTTTATTTCAGTGTACATCTCTTTATTTTCATTTAATACTTTTCTTAAATTAAGATTTTTAACTATATCTTCTATATTTTTATCAAGTAAATCTTTTTGACCAATCATATCATAAAACTTTCCATTATACCATGATATATTTCCATCAAATTCTAGAATACATAGTGGTATTGGAAGATTTATTATAGCTTTCTTAGTTGTTTCATCTATATCTAAAGATAAATTTTGAATATACTCTGTCCATTCATGACGTCTAATATTAGTTGTTCTCCAATTGTGAAAAACCATATATGCAAAAATACAGAAAAATAAACACCCTACATACAAGTTGTAATAAAGCAAAATTATACTAGAAATACCAATAATAATTATATATAAATTTATTTCTGGCATATTTAATTTAAAGGTTTGTTTATTACTCATTTCTATCCTCCTAAGTGGATTTATAACTTCTCACCTTTCTAAAGTCAATTATACTATCTACCATACCAACAAAAGATATTCCCATAAATCCAAATAAACATAAAATTATCCCTGAAAGAAACATAATTTTATTTGGTCCTTGTCTTATCCATTTCTTTAAATAATAAATACAAACTGCTATTCCTTGAATTACAAACATTAAGTTAAAAACTAGCTGTAAATTAGTCATTATTAATTCTGTATATAATTTTGAACCAATAATTTCAATCAATAAGACTAATAAATAAAGTAAAAAAGTTGTGACTATAGCATTTCCTGGTAAATAAAAGTCAGCAAATTTAGGAAATCTTATATTCAAATTTGTAATTCTTTTAATAAAGAATACACTTAAATAATATGTTACAAATGCTGATAATAAACCTTGTAGGAATAACATCATCGGTAGCATATTTGTAAAATAACTTACAATTTCATCTGGCTTCATTTTATCAAATACTTTAAGCTCAGTTGCAGAAAAACTATTTTTTTGAATATTTACGATTTCCGTTATCATTTTAGCAACTTCATCTAATAAATTTACATTTAAAAATGTCTTCAATACAAAGAAATACACAACCATTGCAAGCACAAATATTATTGTTCCTCCATATATTGGTTCAAATTTATTGCTATCTTCTTGCTCAAAACTTCTCTTTAGCATCTTTCCTATTGCTATACCTGGCAAAGAATACATTATACATATATTTAATGCATACGAAATGTCTGCAAATAAAATTAGCACACAAAATGTAATCAAAATAGATAAAAAAGAATACTTTTTATCAGTAATGGCACCTATAATTACATATGGGACAGCAGCTAATATACTAAACATTCCTAGCATTGGAATATAGGCTATTACTAAAGCAATTATTATAGCTAAAACTATTA
Organism: Clostridioides sp. ZZV14-6150; assembly: GCF_020657875.1. Taxonomy (NCBI): domain Bacteria; kingdom Bacillati; phylum Bacillota; class Clostridia; order Peptostreptococcales; family Peptostreptococcaceae; genus Clostridioides; species Clostridioides sp. ZZV14-6150. Next base: position 92,162 of record NZ_JAGWDA010000015.1, read on the forward strand.
TAGGCATGGCTTTAGATAGTCTAATTTTATTATTCAATTTAATATCACTCCCTATTATCCATATGTTTTTTTAAGTTAGATAAATCTCCATACCATCTTTCAACACTATGGTCTTCCTCTATACCAATTTTTATTTTTTCCTTGACTTTATAATCCACATCTCTAAAACTAATTCCTAATCTCTTTGCTAAGAGATATGTTATCATTATTATATTTGCTAGAGTATCTTGAATTGCCTCATCTAAAGGTTTTACCCCTTTAAATAATAAGTTAAACAAATCACTTACACTCATTAATATTTCTGTTTTCATCCACTCTATTATCTTTATGTTTCTTGTTATCTCAGAACCTTTATCTATTTTCACGTTTGCAACCCTCCTTAATATATAATATTATATCATAAATAATAATATATTTAAGTATATAAACAAAAAAACGAGCGTTATAGCTCGTCTCATTTACTTATATAAATATCTATAATAAAAAATGAGCACAAGGCTCATTTTTTAATCTAATGTATATGGTAAAAGTGCTATATTTCTTGATCTTTTTATAGCAACTGTTAATTCTCTTTGATGCTTAGCACAAGTTCCAGATATTCTTCTTGGTAATATCTTTCCTCTTTCAGTTATATACTTTTGTAATCTTTGAGTACTTTTGTAATCTATTTTAGCGTTTTTGTCAGCACAAAATTGACAAACTCTTTTTTTCTTACGTCTTTTTTTATTCATCATGACTTTTTTCCCTCCTTTTTAAAATGGTATATCGTCATCATCTATAGCTTGGAAACCTTGTGGGTCTAACCCTTGAGGTTCAAAGCTTGGCTCAAAAGCTGGAGCACTCTCTTTATATGAATTTTCCGATTTATTCTTGCTATCTAAAGCTTGTACTGATCTAGTACTTACTTTTGTAAAAGTTCTTTTTTCACCTGATTGTGTCTGATAATTGTCTACTCTTATCGATCCTTGAAGTGCAACTAATCTACCTTTAGTTATGTAGTTGGCACAAAATTCAGCGGATTTACCCATTACTTCAACAGGTATAAAATCAGTTTCTTTAGATCCATCTTTTTTTACATAGTCTCTATCAATGGCTATTGTAAATGATGCCACTGGTGTTCCTGTACCTGGGATGTATCTTAATTCAGGGTCTTTAGTTAACCTTCCCACTAATACAACTTGATTCATAAAAACACCACCTATTTTTTATAATAAAACTAGTTATTAAGCAACAACTATCATATGTCTTATTACGTTTTCATTTATCTTTAAGTTTCTGTCTATTTCTTTAGGAACGTCTACTGCTGATTTGAAGTTAACTAACACATAGAAACCTTCTGTAAACTTAGCTATTGGATAAGCTAATTTTTTAGTTCCCCAAGTATCAACTTTAACTATTTCTCCTTCAGTTGCAACAACTTCCTTAACTTTGTTTAGTACAGCTTCTCTTGTTTCTTCATCAGAGTTTGGCTTTACTACATAAACTAATTCATAATTTTTCACTATAATTCACCTCCCTTTGGACTTAACGGCTCTACACTCTTAGAGCAGAGAAATGAGACTAAAATCTCATACCTACACATTTTATCATTTTTTCTTGTTTATGTCAATTTAAATTTTGGACAAATTTTAATATTTAATATAAGGTGAAATATATTTTTTAAATTAATAAGGGATGGCAATCGCCATCCCTCATAATATATCTATAAGTTATTATTTTTAATTAAGCTTCAACACCCATAGCTTCTTTTAAAACTGATGCTATATTTTTGATACCTTCTATTATTTTTTCTTCTGGCATATTTGAATAGTTAAGTCTGAAAGTATTTTCTCTACCACCATTAGGGAAGAATCCTCCTCCAGCAACATAAGCAACATTCTTTTCTAAGCATTTTGGCATTAATTCTTTAGCATTTAAATTACTTGGAAGCTCTACCCATGTAAATAATCCACCTTCTGGATGAGTAAATACTAATCCTTCTGGGAATTCTTCTTCCATAGTCTTAAGCATTACATCTCTACGTTTGATATAAACAGCTTTTATTTTATCAACGTGTTCATCTAAGTCATACATATCCATAAATTTGCTTACTTCCATTTGAGATATAGTTGATGCTTGTAAGTCTGCACCTTGTTTTGCAAAGTTAAATTTAGATAGTATTTCTGCAGAAGCACAAGTCCATCCTAATCTGTATCCTGGGCAGAATATTTTAGAGAAAGTTCCTAAGAATATTACTAATCCTTTTGTATCCATTGATTTTAAAGATGGTAAAGTTTCTCCTTCAAATCTTAAATCTCCATATGGATTATCTTCTATTACTGGTATTTCATATTTATTTACTATTTCCATGAATTTTTTACGTCTTTCAAGTGGCCAAGTTCTTCCTGTTGGATTTTGGAAATCAGGTATTACATAAATCATTTTTATTCTATCAGTTGTTTCTAGTATTTTTTCTAGTTCTTCCATTATCATTCCATTAGAATCTGTTGGAACATCTATGAATTTAGGTTGGTAAGATTTAAATGCGTTTATAGCTCCTATGTAAGATGGGCTTTCACATAAAATTACATCACCTTCATCAATAAATACTTTTCCTGCAAAATCTAGACCTTGTTGAGAACCACTTGTAACTAATATATCATCTTTATTTACATTAGTTTGGTTTTTGTCATTCATTCTAGCTGCTATTTTTTCTCTTAATGGTTCATATCCTTCTGTTGTAGTATATTGCATAGCTGATCTTCCATTTTCTTCAAGCACTGCAACTGATACTTTTTTCATTTCTTCAACTGGAAATAACTCTGGAGCAGGCATTCCACCCGCAAAAGATATTATTTGTGGTTGTTGAGTAAGTTTTAAAAGCTCACGTATTTCAGATCCTTGTAAACCTTCCATTCTTTTTGCATATTTAACTGCCATAATTAAAGCACCCCCATGAAAATGTTTTCTTCAATTTCTATTATACCAAAAATTTGGATATTAATATACGGTATTTGACATTTTTTAAATGTTAAATTTATATCATTTTTTTATTAGCTTCTTTACTCTCTTTTCTAATGTCTCTCTATCAAGCATTATTAGCCTTGAACATTTCGTACATTTTATCTTTATATCCATTCCAGTTCTTACGATTTCAAACTCTTTACATCCACATGCATGTTGTTTTTTCAATTCAACAATATCCCCTATTTTTAAATCCATTGGCATAAATAATTAGCCTCCTAATCTAACTTCTTTGCTTCCTTTGAGCCATCTTCTAATTTACTTATACAATAAATTCCCTTTATATCTACATTATTTTCAACTAAAATTGCCTTTATTTTTTCAATATCTTCAAAAGAAAATTTAATTGATATTCCACAGCTTGCTGTTATTTCTCTTGGTGTTGGAAGAGCCATTACTTTTAAACCCTTTTCACCAAATAGCTTTTCTGACCTTATTGCATGATGTGTCGAATTAAACGATACTATATACATTTGATTCATTGCTTAATCCTTTCTGACTATCTACTTTTCTTTAGTTTAATATTTCTTAATGATTTTATATTGTTAAACAAGCATACATTATATAGAAATAGTATTTGATGCATTTTTTAATGTTTCAACTATAGTGTACATATTTGTAACTGAGCCAACTTGTAATTTTTCTTTTAAATTATAGTAATCTAAACAAGTTCCACAAGATAAAATTTCTACGCCTGCATCTTCAAGTATTTTAAGATTTTCTATAGTTGCTTCATTTTCAGCACTTAATTTTACTCCTCCATTAACTAAAAGTATATGTTTAGGATATGGCTTTGATTCTGTTAAAGTATATATAAATCCTTTTATTAATACTTGTCCTAATTCATCATTCCCCAATCCCATCTTATCTGAAGATATAAATACACATGTATCTTCTAGTTCGCTTTCTTCTTTTTGAACTACAACATTATTGCCTTTTTTAATTTCTATAGAAATTAAATTTTCTTTTTCATCAACAATCCTTGCTTCACAATTTAAAGATTTAGCAAGTTTTAATATATTTTCTTTTGCTGTTTCATTGTCAACTGTTGTAACTACAATACCTTCTTCTATATTATCTAATTCTTTTTTTGTATTTATAACTGGTTTAGGACAAGCAAGCCCTCTAGCATCTATTTTTATACTCATTGTTTGATTCATCTCCTTAAAATTATTCATACAATTTATATTTTATCATAGATATTATCTTGCTTGTTATAGATTGTTTCTATACTATTATAGGTTTATTATACTTACATTATCTCTAAATTTTTATACATAAATACTCCCTTTTGGTAGTATTCTAATTCTTTCTCTTTTGATATGCTTGAATATAATTGTCCTAAGTCTATGTACAAGTTTGCTAATATCTTATTATTACCTAAGTCTGATACTATTTTTATACATTTAATTAAATACTCAATAGCAAGAGTAATTTCACTTTGATTCTTATACATATTAGAATAGAATTTTAATGCTTTATACTCATTAAATTTGTTTTTATTTTTTATTGATGATGCTAAAGCTATTTTACAATATTTTCTAGCTAAATCATAATCTTCCTTATCTATGTACGCTTCTATTATCTTGAATAAACCTGACATCATGTATTCGTCTTCATCATTCTTCTTTATGTTGTACACTTTTTGAGAATACTCAAGAACTCTATCTGTCTCACCTATTTTTCTATAAACATCACAAATTGTTAAGTATACATTTGCTATTCCAGTTTTATTATCTTCATTTTCAAGTATTTTTAGTGCTTTTTTAAAATACTCTTTTGATTCTTCATATTTTCCAATCTCAAGCATGTTATTTGCTTTTAACACCAAAATATCGACATCTTCTTTTCTATCATTTTTATTATCTATTTCATTTATTTTATCTATGTACTTTAATGACATATTTGGATTATCTAATTTTATATAACAATATGCCATCTTACTATATAATTCCTTATATATGTTAATATCCTCAAACTTACTCTCTGATAAAATTTCCTCTGCAAAATTAAAGTGACTTATCGCACCTTTATAAAAGTCTTCCTGCATATATATCTTTCCTATGTTTAAATAGCACTTTAGTATGTTTTCACTATCATCGTTTTTTATAAAGAAATATAAAGCCTTTTCAAAGTTTTCTATAGCATTATTGTAATTAGATTTTTTTAAGTTAATATTAGCCATAAGAAAATTGCATCTGCCATAGTTCTCCATTAAATCGTATCTCTTACATATATCTAAAACTTCTTTTATTTGGTCCTCAGCCTTGTTTAGCTCATTCTCTTTTATATAAATTTCACTTTGCAGTATTAAATTATCTGTTATCTTTTTTGACTGCATTTCTTTTGTTTCTAATAAATATTCCACGCTTACATCTAGCTTATCACCTAGATATTCCAACAGTTCATAACTAGTATGAGATTTATCTCTCTCTATATGGCTTATTTGTGCTGCTGTTATCCTATCTCCGGCTAACTCTTTCAATGTCATATTTTTTTCTTTTCTTAATTTTTTAATCTTTTCTCCTAAGCTCAAAATTTCCATACTATTCCCACCTTTTGAAGACATTTTTTTATAATATAATTATAACTTATATTTATTTTAAAAACACTACTTTTATTTTACAATATTTTCTCTATACATTAAATGATTTCCCATAAAAATGACTAAAATTTAGTTTATTTTGTATTTAATTAATTTAAATAAATCATTTTTTAAATTTGTTACTATTTTGTATTCATATATTCAGTCATAACGATTATAATTATATATAAGAATAGTATCTTAGAGAGGAGTAATTTTTATGAAAAATAAGAAAATAATGTTAGTGTTAAGTATATTATCTATATCTATATTGGCGGTTGGATGTAGCAATGCTCAAAATGAAGCAACTAAAAAAGAAACTAAAAATAATACAAATGTTGAGCAACCAAAAGAAGAAAACAATAACGAAAATAATGATGAAAAAGAAGTTCCTAATAAAAAATCTGCATCAACTCCAAAGGAAGAAAAGAAGACAGAGTCTGCTGTTATTTACTCTTTTGATGTAGACAAAACAGATTTAATTGAAAATAAGGTTAATTTAGAAAAAATTGATGAAAACACTTTATTTGCTGAGCTTCAAAAGCTTAAAGTAATTCCAGAATCTGCAAAACTAAATTCATTTACTACAAAAGATATTGATGGCGTAAAAACTGGTATATTAGATGTTAACTCTGATTTTACAAAATCAAACTTAGGTAGTGATGCAGAAACTTTAATGCTTGATTCAGTTGCACGTACTTACATAAAGAACATGAATGTTGAACAAATAAAGCTTACTGTTGATGGCGCTAACTATGAAAGTGGTCATATAGTTCTTGAAGATGGAGATTATTTAAAGTAAGTTTTTAAATTATATTAAGTTACAAAAAATAGTGTCAGCTTTCTATAAAGTTGACACTATTTTTATGTTGTAATGTATAACTATCTATTTTTTGAAATTTTCTTCAAAGCGTCTATTGCTTTATCTATTTCATCTTTTGTATTAAAATATCCTATACTGAACCTTACCGCACCTTGTTTTAACGTACCTAAAGTAGTATGAGCTAACGGAGAACAATGTATTCCTGATCTAGTTGCTATATTATATTCACTATCTAATAAGAAAGTAACCTCTCCAGAATCCATATTCCCTATATTTATAGCTATTACTGAGGCTCTTTTTTTACTGTCTTTTGGTCCATATATCTTTATATCTGATACTTCTTCTAACTTATTTAGCATATATTGACATAATTCTTCTTCATGTTGTCTTATATTGTTGATTCCTCTTTCAAATATAAATAATACACCTTGGTTAAGTCCTGCTATACCTGGAGTATTATGAGTTCCTGACTCGTATTTATCTGGGAACAGTTCTGGTTGAACCATTTCTTCTGATTTACTACCTGTTCCACCCTCTTTTAATATATTTAAATTTAGACCTTCTCTTACATATAAGATACCTGTTCCTTGAGGTCCAAATAAGCATTTATGACCTGGCATTGCCAACATGTCTATATTGCATTTCTTCACATCTATATCATAAACACCTGCTGTTTGTGATGCATCTACCAAGAATAATATATTATGTTTCTTAGCTATTTCTCCAACTTTTTTTATATCTATTAATGTCCCACATACATTAGATGCATGTGTAGTTACAATCAGCTTAGTGTTATCCTTTATTGATTTTTCTAACTCTTCATAATCTAAAAAACCTTCATCATCACATTTTACTACAGTATTTTCTACCCCTTTTTGCTCAAGTGCTTTTATGGGTCTTATTACTGAATTATGTTCCATAGATGTTGTTATTACATGATCTCCTTTTTGTAGTACACCTTTTATTGCTAAATTCAAAGAGTCTGTTGCATTAGACGTAAATACTATATTCATAGGATTACTTACATTAAATAACTTAGCTACATTTTCTCTTGTGTCATAAATTTCTCTAGCAGCTCTCATAGCAAGCTTATGTCCTGCTCTTCCTGGATTTGCACAATAGTTTTTCATACAATCTAAAACAGCATCATAAACTCTTTCTGGCTTTGGATATGTAGTTGCAGCATTGTCTAGATAAATCATATTAATCGTCCTCTCTATTTTATATTTGTGTGTTATTCAAGAAGCATTGATACAATACTGTTTAAATCATCGTCATTATAGTATTCTATCTCTATTTTACCTTTTTTCTTACCTTTAGAAATATTTACTTTAGTTCCAAAAATATTTCTAAGTTTATCTTCTACATCTAAAATAAATACATCCTTAGGCTTAGACTTTTTTGGCATATCTTCTTCTTTATTTTCAGATATTTTTTTTGCAATATTTTCAACCTCTCTTACAGAGAGTTCTTCCTCTTCTATCTTTTTTGCGATTTGTAATTGTAATTTTTTATCTACAATCCTTAACAGAGCCTTTCCATGACCTGCTGTGATTTTACCACTATCTATCATGTCTATAACATCTTGTCCTAGATTTAAAAGTCTCAAAGTGTTAGTTATATGAGGTCTACTTTTACCAACAGCTTCTGATATTTCTTCTTGAGTTACACTATAGTGCTCTATTAAACTTTTATATGCTAGTGCTTCTTCTATCGAATTTAAATCTTCCCTCTGTAAGTTTTCAATTAAAGCTATCTCCATTATATCTTTCATCTCTATATCTTTAATTATAGCAGGCATTTGACTTTTATTTGCAAGTTTTGATGCTCTAAATCTTCTTTCACCAGCTATTATCATGTACTTATTATTTTCATCCCTTTTAACTACTATTGGTTGTAGTACACCATAATTTTTTATAGACTCAGATAATACTTTTATTTTTTCTTCATCAAATTGCTTTCTCGGCTGAACTTCGTTTGGATATATTTTGTCTATATCTATATTAACTATTTCTTTATCTGAAGTTTCTCCTTTGATTTCTGGTATCAATGCACTAAGACCTCGACCCAATCTATTACTTCTTTTAGACTTATTCTCCATACTACCACTCCTCCTCTTCTAAATCTATAAATTCTTCTGCTAGTTCCAAATAAGCTACAGACCCTCTACATCTTTTATCATAGTAAATTGCTGGTTTACCATGACTAGGAGCTTCTGCAAGCCTTACATTTCTTGGAATTAGAGTTGTATATACACTTCCTTTAAAGTACTTTTTAACTTCTTCAACAACTTGTATCGATAGATTAGCTCTTCCATCAAACATACTTAAAACAACACCTTGAATTTCTATATCTGTATTTAATCTTGATTTTACTAATTTTATAGTTTCCATTAATTGACTTACACCTTCTAAGGCATAATATTCACATTGTATAGGAATTAAAACACTATCTACAGCCGTTAGACAATTTATTGTAAGCATCCCAAGTGAAGGTGGGCAATCCAAAAATATATAGTCATATTCATCCTTTACTACTTTTATGGAATTTTTTAAAATATACTCTCTATTACTTATTGATGCAAGCTCTATCTCTGCACCTGCTAGTTCCGTAGCTGATGGAACTATATCTACATTTTCAAACTCTGTTTTTATTATTGCTTCTTTAATATGCAAACCATCTAACATAATCTCATAGATTGTATTTTCCACTTCATTTTTATCAATACCATATCCACTAGTTGTATTTCCTTGAGGGTCCAAATCTAATACTAATATCTTTTTTCCTAAGGTTCCTAAACTGGCACTTAAATTTACATTTGTTGTAGTTTTTCCAACTCCGCCCTTTTGATTGAATATAGCTATAACTTTGCCCATGATGTTCCCCCCTTTAAGAATTAAATTAATTTTAAATATTGACTAGTTGCTTTTATAATTATAAATAATGTCTATAAATCAATTTATATTACAAGGCTTGTTTAAAAAAAAAGATTACTGGTAAGCAGTAATCTCTATTTTTTAGGGATTTTTACAACAACTTCCATATAATCTCCCTTATCTATTTCATTATACTTAGCATCAATTCCTGTATTTGATATAGCATCAAAGGCTTGCTTTATAGTATTTATGTAAATTCTTATACTCATAGCACCCTTTATATTCTGTTTTTTATCAGGCTCTTCTTGAATTTCAATTTCTTCTAGTATATCTTGTATCAGTTTTTCTGTTTTTTTAACAGTCAATTCATTCTTTATGACCTTTTCTAGTACACTTTTCATTAAATCTTCACTTGGTAATTTAAGGAATGCTCTAGCATGTCTTTCTGTTAAATTATTCTCTATTAGCTTCATTTTTATATCGTTTGGAAGCTTTAATATTCTAAGCTTGTTTGCTACAGTAGATTGATTTTTGCCTAATTTTTCTGCTAATTGCTGTTGAGTAAAAGCATGCTCTTTTATTAAGTTTTCATAGCCAATTGCTTCTTCAATAAAATTTAAGTCTTCTCGTTGCAAATTTTCTAATAACGCTAGAACAGCAGAAGATTCATCGTCCATATTATTTATAATTGCTGGGACAGTTTTAAGCTCTGCTAACTTAGCTGCTCTTAATCTTCTCTCTCCAGCAATTAGTTCATATTTACCACCTTTTGCTCTAACTGTTATAGGTTGAATTATACCATATACCTTTATAGAATTGCTCAATTCCTCCAATGAAACTTGTGAAAATATTTTTCTTGGTTGGTATGGATTTGGAACTATATCTTCTATAGGTATCTCCATAACTCTTTTATCTTCCATAACATACCTCTCTTATTTTAGATATAAATATTTTTGTTCTCTATATGTACATACAATTTTATTTCTGCATCTACTTTAATAATTCCTTTATTTTTGTTTGTTTTGAGGCAACCTTAATTATTTCTCAGGAAATAATTAAGGTTGCCTACTAATTAATAGCTTGATTATTTAATAGGATTTTTAGCTGGTTTACCAGCTTTTCTAGGGTATTTAACTGGTGTTTCATGTATCTTTTTAAAAACTAATATATTATGATTTAAATCTATTTCTGGTAATTCTACATCTATTTTTTCGACAAACTCTAATCCTAAAGTATCTATAGCCTTTTTTGATTCCTCTAATTCTAGATTAGCATTTGGACCTTTTAAACAAATAAAATATCCTCCTACTTTTACAAATGGTACACAAAATTCCATAAGAATTGGTAATCCAGCTACAGCTCTTGCTGTAGCAATATCATACTTTTCCCTGTACTTTTCATCTTTTCCAAAATCTTCAGCTCTTCCATGTATAAATGTAATACCCTCTAGTTCTAATGCTCTGCCAACTTCTTCTAAAAAGTTTATTCTTTTATTTAAAGAGTCTAATAAAGTTAATTTTAATCCATCTAAACATATTCTTAGTGGTATACCTGGAAAACCAGCACCTGTACCAACATCTATTATAGACATACCATCTTTTATATATCCATTTTTTACAGCTGAAATAGAGTCTAAAAAGTGTTTTATATATACTTCTTTTTCATTCTCTATTCCTGTAAGGTTCATTTTTTGATTCCAATCAACTAATATATCTCTATATGTTTTAAATTTTTGTAACATATTATCATTTGTATCTATATTAAAATTTTCAATTCCATTTTTTAGAAGCTCTATATTATTCACCTTTGCCACCTCTAGTCCTTCTAACTTGTTCAAGGTGTATAAGTAAGACTGATATATCAGCTGGAGAAACACCTGATATACGAGATGCTTGACCTATTGAAATAGGTTTTATATCGTCTAGTTTTTGTCTTGCTTCTAGTCTAAGTCCTTCTATTGATGAATAATTTATTTTTTCATCTAATTTCTTATTCTCAAGCTTTTTAAATTGTTCTATTTGTTTTAATTGCTTGTCTATATAGCCTTCATACTTAGTCATTATCACACATTGTTCTTTAACTTCTCTTGAAACATCTTCACCAGCATCTTTTCCTAATTCTTCAAGTAACTCATAGGATACTTCTGGTCTTTTTAAAAACTCATACAATGATATTCCAACTTTTATTGGCGTTGCACCTTTTTCTTCTAATAAACTATTTACTTCTTTTGGTGTAACCCTTTCACGCTTTAATCGCTCAAATTCTTTTTCTACAGCATTCTTTTTATTTATGAATCTTTCATATCTATCTTCTTTAACTAGTCCTAATTCATAACCTTTTTGAGTTAATCTCATATCAGCATTATCTTGTCTTAAATACAATCTATATTCTGCTCTTGATGTCATCATTCTATAAGGTTCATTAGTTCCTTTTGTGACAAGGTCATCTAATAATACACCTATATATGCTTCTGATCTATCTAATACAAAAGGTTCTTTTCCTTCTATCTTTCTGACAGCATTTATACCAGCCATAAGTCCTTGAGCTGCTGCTTCTTCATATCCAGAAGTTCCATTAAATTGCCCTGCACTAAATAAGTTTTCAACACCTTTTATTTCTAAACTTATTTTTAATTGTGTTGGGTCAACACAATCATATTCTATAGCATATGCAGGTCTCATTATCTTACAGTTTTCAAGCCCCTTTATAGTTTTATACATATCTAATTGAACTTCAAAAGGTAAACTAGTTGATATACCTTGAATATACATTTCTTTAGTATTCAGTCCCTCTGGCTCTATAAACAATTGATGTGAAGTTTTATCACTAAATCTTACTACTTTATCTTCTATCGAAGGACAATATCTTGGCCCAGTACTTTCTATCACGCCACTATACATAGCAGACCTTTTTAAATTATCTAGTATAACTTTTTGAGTATCTTCAGTAGTTCTTGTTAAATAACAAGGTTCTTGCTCTTTCTCTATGTTTTCATTCATAAATGAGAAAGGAGTTACTTTTTCATCACCTTCTTGTAGAGACATTACAGAGAAATCTATACTATCTCTATGGACTCTTGCTGGTGTTCCTGTTTTAAATCTTCTCATTCTAAGACCTAATTCAACTAAACTATCTGTAAGATATTTTGCATATCCTAATGCATTAGGCCCTTCGTAAAATGCTACCTCACCCATATATATTTTTGAATTTAAATAAACTCCAGTAGCTAATATTACAGCTTTAGATTTAAATGAACATCCTAGTTTAGTTCCAACACCTATTACAACATTTCCTTCATGTAATATTTCTACAACTTCATCCATAGCTATATCAAGATTTGGCTCATTTTCTAATGTTTTTTTCATTTCTTCATGGTATTTAAATTTATCTGCTTGGGCTCTTAAAGAATGAACTGCTGGTCCTTTAGCAGTATTTAACATTCTACTTTGTATATATGTCTTGTCTATATTTAGTCCCATTTGACCACCTAAAGCATCTATCTCTTTTACTAATTGACCTTTACCCGTTCCACCAATTGATGGATTGCAAGGCATTAATGCAATAGAATCTAAAGACATTGTTATTATCAAAGTTTTATATCCCATTCTTGCAGTAGCTAAAGCAGCTTCACATCCCGCGTGACCTGCTCCAACTACTATAACATCATATTTTCCTGCTTCAAACTTTATCATTTATAATTCCTTTCTTTTTAATATTAATGTTTCATGAGAAACACTATAAAATATCTATAATTTCTATAATAAAAAATGAAATTTATTACTTTTATATCTTCTTTCCTTTTGCATTTTATATCCTATTTTCCTATACAGAAGTTATGGAATATATTATCTAGTAAATCCTCTGTTACTGTATCCCCATTAATATATCCAAGGTAATCCCATATATTTTTTAAATCTACTTCTACAAAATCAAATGGCATACTTTGTTCTAGAGCAATTAAAGCATCTGTTGCAGACTTATATGCCTTACCAAGTGCATCTTTATGTCTAGAATTAGTTACTACTAAGCTAGAATTGTTTTTGATACTTCCTTTATATACCATAGACTCTATCTTATCTTGTAACGCTTCTATTCCTTCTTGTTGTAAAGCTGATATTCTTATTATACTATTATTTTCTACATATTTAAGTATTTTTTCTTCTTCAATCTCTTGTTTTAAGTCATTTTTATTTAATAGCACTATTGTTTGTTTATCTTTAAGCTTCTTTAATATTTCTATATCTTCTTCTGACAACTTTCTTGATGCATCTAAAACCATTATAATTAAATCAGCACTTGTAAATGATTCTTTAGATTTCTCAACTCCTATTTTTTCAACTATATCATCAGTATCTCTTATACCTGCTGTATCAACTATCTTAAGAGGTATACCTTTTATATTCACAAATTCCTCTATGACATCTCTAGTAGTTCCTGGTATGTCTGTAACTATAGCTCTGTTTTCTCCCAAAATAGAGTTAAGCAGTGAAGATTTTCCTACATTTGGTTTACCAACAATTACTGTTTTCAAGCCTTCTCTAAGTATTTTCCCACTTTCAGCTGTATCATATAATTTTTTAATTTCTTTTTTAAGCTCGCCAGTTTTATCCTTAAGTGTTTGATATGTTATATGTTCAATATCTTCTTCAGGATAATCTATAGCAACTTCTACATGTGCCAGTATCTCAGTAACTTTATCTCTTAAGTCTCTTATCTTCTTTGATAGAGAACCCTCTAGTTGGTTTTGGGCAACTTCATGAGCTATATCGGTTTTTGCCTTTATAACATCTATTACTGCTTCTGCTTGAGATAAATCTATTCTTCCATTTAAAAATGCTCTTTTAGTAAATTCCCCAGCTTCTGCCAATCTAACATCTTTAGATAATATTAATTCTAAAATTTTCTTTACTGAAATAAATCCGCCATGGCAATTTATTTCTATAACATCTTCTCCTGTATATGAATTTGGACCTTTCATATATGCCAATAATACTTCATCTATTACATTTTCATTATCTACAATATTTCCATATATTAATGTTCTTTTATTATAATCTTTAATACTCTTTCCTGACATGGACTTAAAGATTTCTTCTGCAACTTTTAAAGCTTTTTCTCCACTTATTCTCAGTATACCTATGCCACCTTCTCCAGGTGCTGTAGCTATAGCCGCTATTGTATCATCTATAAACAAATTTATCACCTCTTAATTTATAATTTTTACATATAGATTTATTTTTAACCAATTGCAATGATTTAATAAGATTAAAAAATAAAACCCCCTAATGTTTAGGAGGTTGATTTTATCTTTTACACTCAATTACTAATCTTCTATATGGATCGGTTCCTTCACTATATGTAATTACATATTTGTCATTTTGAAGAGCTGAATGTATTATTCTTCTCTCATATGGATTCATATAATCTAATTTTTTAGTTTTTCTTGTTTTCGCTACTTCTCTAGCAACCTTATTAGCATATCTTATTAAAGACTCTTCTCTTTTTGACCTATAGTTTTCTATATCTACAAGTACTCTTGTATGAGAGTCTTTATTTATTTTATTAAGAGCTAATCCAGTTAAAAATTGAATAGAATCTAAAGTTTCCCCTCTTCTACCAATTAAACTTGCAGCTTCTTTGCCTTCAATATCAACCATGATTAAATTATCTTTTTGAGATACATTGACTTTGGCATCAACATTTGCATTTTTCAACATTACCTCTATAAAATTTTTAGCTACATCTAGTTCCCTTTCAATAACAAAAATTTCATAGGTACCATCTTTAGCACCTATAAAACCTAAAAACCCCTTGCTTGGATTTTCTAGTATTTCTACCTCTATATCCTCTACTTTTAAATTTAACTCTGCTATAGCCTTATTTATAGCTTCTTCTTTACTTTTACTTTTTATTAATTTTAGGCTTTTTCTCATTAACTTTTTCCTCCTTAGAGTTAGCAGCCAGCTTAGCTTTTAAAGGATTCATTATTAAGTAATACTGAGCTATTGAGAATAAGTTACTTACTGTCCAGTACAATGTAAGTCCTGCTGGGAATATAAATCCCCAATAGAAAGACATCCCTGCCATTACATATGTCATTACTTTCATAGAGCCTTGTAGTTGGTCCTTTGGAGTCATTACTTTTTGCATTACATATGCACTTGCTCCTGAAAATACTGCTAATACATAATCTGGTGCTGTTAAACTTTTTATCCATAAAAACCCATTGTCAGCCGCCATAAATGCAGCTTGATTTGCAAAAACGCCATGAGCAACTGGCTCTCTTAAAACGCTAAATAATCCTATTAATATAGGAAACTGTATTAATAAAGGTAAACAACCAGATAGTGGATTAATTTTAGCTTCTCCATATAACTTAACAATTTCTTCATTTTGTTTTTCTGGCTTATTTTTATATTTTTCTTGTATCTCTTTTATACGAGGTTGTATATCTTGCATTGCCTTTGTTGACTTAGTCTGTTTAACTGTTAATGGTAGTAAAACAATCTTTACAAGTATAGTAAAAATTATTATAGAAATACCATAATGGTTAACAAATTCAAATATTACCTTAAGAATTAATCCTAAGAAATTTCCTATTATATTCAATTTTTTTATACCTCCTAATAGTTACTCTCTTTTATTTTAGAGGGTCGTAACCTCCTGGATGAAAAGGATGACATTTTAGAAGTCTTCTTATCGTTAAGTACATACCTTTTACAAATCCATATTTTTTAAATGCCTCTATTGAATATTGTGAGCAAGTTGGATAGAATCTACAAGTAGGTCCCTTTAAGGGAGATATATACTTTTGATAAAATTTTACTAAATAAATACATAAATTCGATAAATACCTACTTATTTCCTTTAATATATAAATTATTTTATTCAAAGTTATTAACCTCCAGATTTATAGCATACAATTTAAAGAGAAATATCCGTTCTTTTAACTAAATTTTTTATAGACTTGTCTATATCTTTAAAACTAGCATCTTTACTAGATACTCTTGCTATAAATACTATATCATATCCAGGCTTAATTTTTTCATCAATATTTAATCTGTAAGCTTCTTTTATTAATCTTCTTACTCTATTTCTAGTGATAGCTTTTCCTACTTTCTTTGAAACAGAAATACCTATTCTACTATAATCTGATTTATTTTTAAGTATATATATTACTAAATATCTGTTTGCAAAAGATTTGCCGTGTTTATATACTTTTCTAAAATCAGAGTCTTTTTTTAACCCTTTTGTCCTATTAAAGTCCATAGTTAACCTCCATAAACACAGCTATGCATTGTAATTATTTACACAAAAAGGCCACCTTTGCAGCGGCCCTTTTGTAATTAATGAGTTAATCTATTTCTTCCTTTAGCTCTTCTTCTTTTTAACACGTTTCTTCCGTTAGACGTCTTCATTCTTTTTCTGAAACCATGTTCTTTACTTCTTTGTCTCTTTTTTGGTTGATAAGTTCTTTTACTCATTATTTTGCACCGCCTTTCAGATTTCATTTTCCGTTTATAAAAATAATAACTTTACCCTCAAAGTAAACATAACACATATAATTATAAATACTTTTACTATCGTTGTCAACGAGTTTTTGGTATGCTTGCATCACAAAATCTACCATATATATATTATGTATTTTTTTTATTGAAAATACTAGTAAAAATCTATTTAATTTTATTCTAAATTATTTTTTTCAATTATATACACAAATAAAGTAAATTTAACATGTTTATATTTTTATCAACAATTAGTTAATATTGTGGATAAATTAGTTACAAATCATTGAAGTTTGACATATATTTTGATATTATAAATATACTTGTTGATAATGTGCATAAATGTTATCAACTTATTAGAAATTATTCACAGCTTGTGGATACTTTTGTGTATAACTTTTAAGATTACTGACAATACTCTAGTTATAATCACCATTTATTGTATGTTTATGTTATTTATAACTTTATCTACATATTGTTTATATCTTTTCATATTTTTTTAATAATTTATACTATTATTAATTTATCAACACCATTATCCATAAATTTAGTTATTCTGTAAAATTTATATATATTTTTGCTTTTCTGTTAATAACTTTGTGGAAAATATTAATTATTCTGTTCGGAGGTTTATATTATGGATATAGTTTCTTTATGGGACAAAACCCTACAATTAATAAAAGGTGACTTAACTTCAGTAAGTTTTAATACCTTTTTTAAAAACATCGTACCATTAAAAATACATCTTAATGACTTGATACTACTAGCTCCTAGCGATTTCAATAAAGATATTCTAGAAAATAGATATTTGCATTTAATTGAAGATGCTATAAATCAACTGTCATTAAAAAAGTATAATATTAAATTTGTATTGAGCGAAAAAGAAGTTGCTGACCTAAATTCTGATAGTACAGATTTAAATTACAGAGTACTTTACCCTAACCTGAATCCAAAATACACATTTGATACGTTCGTTATTGGTAATAGCAATAGATTTGCTCATGCTGCATGTGTTGCAGTTGCTGAATCTCCTGCTAAAGCTTACAATCCACTTTTTTTGTATGGAGGAGTTGGTTTAGGTAAAACCCATTTAATGCACGCTATTGGACATCACATCGTCAGCCAAAAAAAGGATTCAAAAGTTGTTTATGTTTCTTCAGAAAAATTTACTAATGAACTTATAAACTCTATAAAAGATGATAAAAATGAAGAATTTAGAAATAAATATAGAAACGTAGATGTCTTATTAATTGATGATATTCAATTTATAGCTGGGAAAGAAAGAACTCAAGAAGAGTTTTTCCATACATTTAATACTCTTCATGAGGCAAATAAACAGATAATTATCTCTAGTGATAGACCGCCAAAAGACATACCTACACTAGAAGATAGATTAAGATCGAGATTTGAAATGGGACTTATAACTGATATTCAGGCCCCAGACTTTGAAACAAGAATTGCTATACTTAGAAAAAAGGCTCAACTAGAACGTATAGAAGTGCCAAATGAAGTTATGTCATATATAGCAAAAAATATTAAGTCAAACATAAGGGAACTAGAAGGTGCCCTAACTAGAGTAGTTGCTTACTCTTCTCTTAGTAATAGAGTGATATCTTTTGATCTTGCTACAGAAGCATTAAAAGATATTATAACAACTTCTAAAAATGAAGAAATCAATGTGCTTAGAATAAAAGAAAAAGTTTCTTCTGTATTTAATTTAAAAATGGAAGATTTTAATTCTAAAAAAAGAACTCGTTCAATAGCTTTTCCAAGACAAATAGCTATGTATTTAACGCGCGAACTTACTGACTTATCTCTTCCTAAAATAGGCGAAGAATTTGGAGGAAGAGATCATACAACAGTAATTCATGCTCATGACAAAGTATCTAAAGACATAAAAGAAAGTGAAGAAATTAAGACTAAAATAGACAAAATTATATCAGATTTAAAGGGATAATTTATACACAATTGTCTGTTTATATCTATTGAATAACTTGTTTATATCTTTTTATCTTAAAATTTATTAACAAATAATTAAGTCTAAAATAACAAAGATATCAACATCTTATACACATGTTGATATCTTTGTATTTATAATGTTACATATACTTATTAACATTATCAACAACACCTACTACTATTACTACTATGATTTTAACTTATTTTTTTATATAAAAAGCCAGAGGAGGTTATCCACATTGAAAATAATTTGTAATCAAAAAATCCTAGCAAATAGAATTGGGATTGCTCAAAAAGCTATTAATGGAAAAACAACAATAGAACTATTAAAAGGTATACTTATATCTACAGAAGAAGGTCAATTAAAACTTACTGGATATGATGCAGAGATAGGAATAGAAACTTATGTACAAGCAGAGATTATAGAAAAAGGTGATGTTGTTGTAGATGCAAGATTATTTGGAGATATAATTAGAAAACTACCAGATTCTTTTGTTGAGATAGAAACAGATTCAGAAAATAATATTTACATAAATTGTGTAAATTCAAGATTTAAAATTAAAGGATATGCAGCTAAAGAATTTCCTAAGCTACCAGAATTAAATGAAGAAGATTTATATAGCATACCTCAAGAACTCCTAAAAAATAT
Organism: Clostridioides sp. ZZV14-6150; assembly: GCF_020657875.1. NCBI lineage: Bacteria > Bacillati > Bacillota > Clostridia > Peptostreptococcales > Peptostreptococcaceae > Clostridioides > Clostridioides sp. ZZV14-6150. The sequence goes on from NZ_JAGWDA010000015.1 coordinate 111,561, forward strand.
GATTAAACAAACTGTATTTGCTATTTCACAAGATCAAACAAAACCTGTTTTAATGGGAGAACTTCTAGAAATTGTAGATAAAAATTTAAATTTAGTAGCAATTGATGGCTATAGATTGGCTGTAAAAAGCTGCTCAGTTGATAGCTTAACTGAAAATATAAAAGTAATAATTCCAGGAAAGACACTTATAGACGTAAATAGCTTGCTTTCTGGAGAGGATAATGTTAAAGTTGGATTTAACGAAAAAAATGCTATTTTTATAATTAATGATACAAAAATTATTACAAGATTACTTGAAGGAGATTTTATTGATTATAAAAAATTGTTGCCAAGAGAGCATAACAGTAGAGTAAAGTTAAATACTAAAGAACTTTTAAACAGCATAGAAAGAGCATCTTTATTGTCTCAATCAGAAAAAAATAACCTTATAAAATTATCTATAAGAGATAAAGTAATGGCAATTACTTCTAATACAGAAAAAGGAAATGTATATGAAGAAGTTGAAATAGATTTAGATGGAGATTATTTAGATATAGCTTTTAACTCTCGATACTTTATTGAAGGGTTGAAAAATATAGATAATGAGGAAATATTTATAGAATTTACTACAAATGTAAATCCTTGTATAATTAAACCAACAGATGATATTAATTATATTTACTTATTACTTCCAGTAAGAATATCATCCAATATATAGCAGACATTAAGGAGTTGTCTTTTGTAGAAAAATTTTTCTAATCTTAGGCAACTCCTTTTGCAAGTATTTTTATGGTATAATATACTTTTAATGTATTAATACCTATTTACCTAAAATAATGGCAAGGAGGAACTCTTATGACTGAAATAACTATAGAATCAGACTATATAAAGTTAGATCAATTCCTAAAATTAGCAGAGATTGCATCAACTGGAGGTCATGCAAAATTTTTAATTCAAGAAGGTCTAGTGACAGTAAATGATGAAATAGAATTAAGAAGAGGGAAAAAGATAAAATCAGGAGATATAGTTGAGATAGAGGGAACTAAAATAAAAGTATTGTAAAAAAGGAGAACTTTTTGTGAAACTTAAAAGTTTGCAGCTTGTTAATTTTAGAAATTATGAAAAGTTGCATCTGGAATTTAATGGGAAAGTGAATCTTCTTGTTGGAAAAAATGGTCAAGGAAAGACAAATATAGTAGAATCTATTTATATGCTTTCTTTTGGCAAATCATTTAGAACCAATAAAGATAGAGAAATGGTTAGATTTAATAGTGAAAATTTATATGTTGGAGGAAGTTTTTCAAAATATAATAAATATAGTCTAATAGAGCTAATTATTGGAAAAGATAAAAAGGGGATACGAATAAATAAAGTCCCTTTGCAAAAAATGCAGGAATTACTTGGCAACTTAAATGTTGTCATATTTTCACCTGAAGATTTAAGACTGGTTAAAGAGGGTCCTAAAGAGAGAAGGACTTTTATAGATAAAGAGATTAGCCAAATTATTCCTAAATATTATAATTATCTTACTAATTACAATAAAATACTTTCTCAAAGAAGTAGAGTGCTAAAAAGCATCCATGTTGATGAAGCTTTATTAGATGTATATGATGATACACTAGCAAAATATGGAAGTTATATTTATATTTTACGCAGAGACTTTATAAAAAAGATAGCTAATATATCTGAACATATGCATATGAATTTGACTAATGGAATTGAAAAATTATCAATCAAATATAAAACTCAAATAAATATAACTGATGAAGATACTATAGAAACAGTATATAATAAATTTTTAGCCAAGTTGTCATCAAATAGACCTAATGATATAGAATCTAGAACTACTAGATATGGTATACACAAAGATGACTTAAATATATTCATAAATGATTTAGATGCAAGACTTTTTGGTTCACAAGGTCAACAGAGAACTGCTTCAATATCATTAAAGCTGTCAGAGATAGAATTAATAAAAAATGAGGTTGAAGAATATCCAGTATTAATTTTAGATGATGTTTTTAGTGAGTTAGATGAAGCAAGACAAAAACTTTTAGTAAATAATTTAAGCAATGTTCAAATGTTTATAACAAGCGCTGAAATTTCACATAAAAAAATATTTGATGAAAAGGATGTTACAATATTTAATATTGAAAATGGCAATGTTATTAGCATAGAGAATGGAGGAAATTAAATGAAACAAGAATACGGTGCAAGTCAGATACAGGTATTAGAGGGATTAGAAGCCGTTAGAAAAAGACCAGGTATGTATATTGGTAGTACAAGCCCAAGAGGTTTACACCACTTAGTTTATGAAGTTGTAGATAATAGTATAGATGAGGCTTTACAAGGATATTGTTCACATATATATGTATCTATTAATGAAGATGGCAGTATTTTAGTAAAAGATGACGGAAGAGGTATCCCAGTCGAAGTACATCCTAAGACTGGAAAATCAACTTTAGAAACAGTATTAACTAATCTTCATGCAGGAGGAAAATTTGGAGGCGGAGGATATAAAGTATCTGGAGGTCTTCATGGAGTTGGTGTTTCTGTAGTTAATGCATTATCAAAATGGATGACAGCAGAAGTTTATTTAAATGGAAAAATATATAAGCAGACATATGAAAAAGGTCTACCAACATCTAAGCTTGAAGTAGTTGGAGAATCTCAAAGTACAGGAACAATAATTCAATTTATGCCTGATGCTACAATATTTGATGAAATAGAGTTTAAATATGAAACATTGGAATATAGACTGAGAGAACTTTCTTTTTTAAATAAAGGAATAAAAATAGTATTTGAAGATAAAAGAGAAAATCAAGAAAAAAGAAAAGAATTTCACTATACAGGTGGTCTAGTAGAATATATTAAGTATTTAAATAAATCTAGAACTGGAATACATGATGACATAGTTTATATAGATAAAAAAGTTGACGATTGTATTGTCGAATTAGCTATGCAATATACGGATGGTTATACAGAGAACATATATTCTTTTGCAAATAATATAAATACACATGAAGGAGGAGTTCATTTAAGTGGATTTAAAGCAGCTCTTACTAAAACTGTAAATGATTATGCTAAGAGAAATAAATTCTTAAAAGAAAATGACGTTAACTTACTGGGTGAAGATATAAGAGAAGGCCTTACAGCTGTAGTATCAGTTAAATTACCAGAACCTCAATTTGAAGGGCAAACTAAAACAAAACTAGGTAATAGTTTTATGAGAGGTGTAGTTGATAGTGTAACAGTTGATGAACTTGGTTCTTTCTTAGAGGAAAATCCAACAACAGCTAGAATAATAGTTGATAAAGCTTTGAGAGCACAAAGAGCGAGAGAAGCTGCAAAGAAAGCAAGAGAATTAACAAGAAGAAAGAGTGTTTTAGAAAGCACATCTTTACCTGGAAAATTAGCAGATTGTGCAGAAAAAGACCCTGCTAAAAGTGAAATATTCTTAGTCGAAGGAGATTCAGCAGGAGGTTCAGCAAAACAAGGTAGAGACAGAAATAGCCAAGCGATACTTCCATTAAGAGGTAAGATACTTAATGTCGAAAAATCAAGACTAGATAGGATATTATCTTCAGACGAAATAAAAAATATGATAACAGCTTATGGTTGTGGTATAGGAGAAGATTTTGATATAGATAAGGCTAGATATCATAAAATCATAATTATGACCGATGCCGATGTAGATGGAGCTCATATAAGAACTTTACTACTAACATTCTTCTTTAGATATATGAGACCTCTTGTAGATGAGGGATATGTTTATGCAGCACAACCTCCTTTATACAAAGTAACAAAACAAAAAAAGGAATATTATGTTTATTCAGATAAAGAATTAAATATTTTATTAGATGAAATTGGAAGAAATGGTGTAGAGCTTCAAAGATATAAAGGTCTTGGAGAGATGAATGCAGAGCAATTATGGGACACTACTATGAATCCTGACACAAGAACTTTATTACAAGTAACTGTAGAAGATGCTGCAATTGCAGATGAAGTATTTTCAATGCTTATGGGTGATAAGGTTGCTCCAAGAAAAGAATTTATAGAAGAAAATGCAAGATTCGTTAGAAACTTAGATATATAGAGAGAGGGGATTAGTATACATGGAAGAAAATAACAAAATACTCCCTATTGAAATAGCGGAAGAAATGAAAAAATCGTATATCGATTATTCGATGAGTGTTATAGCTGGACGTGCTCTTCCTGATGTTAGAGATGGTCTAAAGCCAGTTCACAGAAGAATACTATACTCAATGAGTGAATTAAACTTAACACCAGATAAACCATATAGAAAGTCAGCCCGTATTGTTGGGGACGTTTTAGGGAAATACCATCCACATGGAGATACTGCTGTTTATTTTGCAATGGTAAGAATGGCTCAAGACTTTTCAACTAGAGCACTTTTAGTAGATGGGCATGGTAACTTTGGTTCTGTTGACGGAGACTCACCAGCTGCGATGCGTTATACAGAAGCTAAGATGAGTAAATTATCATTAGAATTATTAAGAGATATAGAAAAAGAAACTGTAGATTTTAAGCCAAACTTTGATGAATCATTAAAAGAACCTTCAGTACTACCAGCAAGGTATCCTAATCTATTAGTAAATGGATCTAATGGTATAGCTGTTGGTATGGCAACTTCAATACCTCCACATAATTTAGCTGAAGTAATTGATGCAACTGTACATTTGATTGACAATCCAGATTGTAGTGTTGAGGACTTAATAAAATTTATACAAGGTCCAGATTTTCCTACAGCTGCAATTATAATGGGTAAAGAGAATATAGCAGAGGCATATAGAACTGGAAGAGGTAAAGTTAAAGTTAGATCTAGAGCTTTTATAGAAGAACTTCCAAAAGGAAAACAACAGATAATAGTTACAGAAATACCTTATCAAGTAAATAAAGCTAAATTAGTTGAGAGAATAGCTGAATTAGTTAAAGAAAAAAGAATAGAAGGTATATCAGATTTAAGAGACGAAAGTAATAGAAATGGTATGAGAATTGTTATAGAATTAAAGAGAGATGCTAATGCTAATATAGTATTAAATAATCTGTATAAACATTCTCAAATGGAAGATACATTTAGTATAATAATGCTTGCTCTTGTAGATGGCCAACCAAGAGTTTTAAATCTTAAGCAAATACTATATCATTATATTAAACATCAAGAAGATGTTGTCACAAGAAGAACCAAATTTGAATTAAATAAAGCTGAAGCAAGAGCACATATTTTAGAAGGATTAAAAATTGCTTTAGATAATATAGATGCTGTTATAAGTTTGATAAGAGCTTCAAAAACAGGTCAAGAAGCTAAAATAGGTTTAGTAGAAAAATTCAATCTAACTGAAATTCAAGCTCAAGCTATACTAGATATGAGACTTCAAAGACTTACAGGTCTAGAAAGAGATAAGATAGAAGCTGAGTATGAAGATTTAATAAAGAAAATAAATAGATTAAAAGAAATTTTGGCTGATGAAAGATTACTTTTAAATGTAATAAAAGATGAAATGACAATAATAAAAGAAAATTATTCTGATGAAAGAAGAACAGAAATAAGACATGCTGAAGGCGAGATAGATATGAGAGATCTTATAAGTGATGAGGAAATAGCCATAACTCTTACTCACTTTGGATATATAAAAAGACTTCCATCTGATACTTATAAGAGCCAAAAAAGAGGTGGAAGAGGTATCTCAGCACTTACAACTAGAGAAGAAGATTTTGTAAGACATCTGATAACTACAACTACTCATAGTAGATTACTGTTCTTTACAAATAAGGGTAGAGTATTTAAATTAAATGCATATGAAATACCTGAAGGTAAGAGACAAGCAAAAGGTACTGCTATAGTAAACTTACTTCAATTATCAGCAGATGAAAAGATTGCAACTTTAATACCTATAGATGGTAATGATGAAAATGAATATTTATTACTTACAACTAAAAAAGGTATCGTTAAAAAGACTAAACGAGAAGAGTTTAAAAATATAAATAAATCTGGTCTTATTGCTATAGGTTTAAGAGATGATGATGAACTTATTGGAGTAGAGTTAACAGATGGAAAACAGGAAGTACTTTTAGTAACTAAAGAAGGTATGTCTATAAGATTTGATGAAAATGATATAAGATATATGGGTAGAACAGCAATGGGTGTAAAAGGTATAACTTTAAGTAAAAAAGACTTTGTTGTATCTATGAATCTTTGTAGCAAAGGTACAGATGTATTAGTTGTCAGTAGAAATGGTTTTGGTAAAAGAACAAATATAGAAGAATACAGAAGCCAAATAAGAGCAGGAAAAGGAATCAAAACTTATAACATATCTGAAAAAACTGGTACAATTGTTGGTGCAGAGATGGTCAATGAAGATGATGAGATAATGATTATAAATTCTGATGGAGTTCTTATTAGAATAAGAGTTAATGAAATTTCACTATTTGGAAGGGTTACAAGTGGTGTTAAATTAATGAAGACTAATGAAGAAGTGAATGTAGTTTCGATTGCTAAAATAAATATTGAAGAAGAATAGGATAAATATCCTATTCTTTTTGTATAATGTACTTAGATAAAAATTTAAAATTGAAAGGAGTAGTTATTATGTGTAATAAAAGAGGTTGTAAAAAAGGTGGATTTTTATTAATAGGAGCCATTTTAGGTTTTATATTTGGTATGTTTCTTGCACCAAAAAAAGGTTCTGAGTTAAGAAAAGAGACAAAAGATAAGTTTGATAAAGTGAAAGAAAACCCAAAAGAAGTTCTACATGAAACATTTAATGATGTTAAAGAGAGAATAATAACTTTAGTAGATGATGATAATAATGAGGAAGATATAAAAATTTCAGAAGAAGATATAGTAATAAGTAAAAGTTTTGACGACGAGGGAGATGTTAACTAATGAATGCATGGGGGTGGCAGATAGGAGCCGTATTAGTAGGTAGCTCGGCTCTTATAGTAGCAATTTATTTAGCTAAAACTCTAAATAGTTTAAATAAAGTTGTTGAAAAAGCTTATAAGATTGTAGATTACAATGAAAGACACATACAAGATATTGTTGAAAATGCATCATCAATATCAAAGGGAATAGATGATATAGTTTATGTAATTAATAAGATATTGAGTATAGGTAATATATTTAAAATTATTAAGAGGAAATAGGAGGTTTTTACATGTCTATGAATATAGATTCAAATTTAGATTCTCAAAATAAGTTTTGGAATGTTTGTATTGATGGAGAACTTGATGTCTCTACAGCAGATAAATTAAAAGAACATTTACATGGTTTAATAGAAAGAAACATGTTGGATGTAAAGATTAATCTTAAAGATTTAGATTATATAGATTCTACAGGTTTAGGGGCTATGATAGGTGTTTTAAAAAAACTAAAGATAAATGAAAAAGAAATATACATAGTAAATCCTAAGAGTAATGTTAGGAAAATTTTTACTATAACAGGTCTAGATAAAATATTTAAAGTGGAGGGATAAATTTTGGCTTGTGAAACTATAAAGATGGAAATTACTACAAATCCAGATTATGTAGGCATAATAAGATTAACAGCATCTGGGATTGCAAATAAAATGGGGTTTCCAATAGATGATATAGAAGATATAAAGGTAGCAGTATCAGAGGCATGTACAAATGCAATAAAACACAGTAATGATGATGTATTCAATATAGTATTTAATATTTTAGATGATGCAATTAATATAGAGATTCAAGATAGTGGAAAAGGATATGATGTTAGCTCAATAAGTACACCAGATTTAGAGAATCCAAAAGAAAGTGGTCTTGGATTATTTATAATTAAAACTTTAATGGATGATGTAGATATTGAATCAGAATGTAATCAAGGAACAAAAATAAAAATGACTAAGTATTTAGGAGTTGATATTTAATGAAAAATGTAGCTAATGCTACACATTACCTAAATATGGATACAAAAGAGCTATTTAATTTATATAATACAAATAAAAACGTAGATATCAGGAATATTCTTATTGAAAGACATCTATATTTAGCAAGGTTGTTAGCTAAGAAGTATATAAACAAGGGTGTTGACTTTGAAGACATATATCAAGTTGCTTCATTAGCATTAATTTATGCTATTGACAGATATGATGTTGAAAAGGGATTTGAATTCTCCAGTTTTGCAACACCAACTATAGTAGGAGAAATTAAAAAATATTTTAGAGATAAAGTATGGACACTTAGAGTACCAAGAAGAATACAAGAATTAAGCAAAAAAATAAGTGATGCTAAAATTAAACTAGAGCAAGAAAATAAAAAACATCCAAAGGTAAAAGATATCGCTGACTATATAGGGGTTAGTGAAGAAGATGTATTAGAGGCTATGGAAGCCTCTTATGGTTATCAACCTATGTCTTTAGATTCATCAAGTAATGATGATTCAGAAGACAAAGACATAACTCTTATTGATAAAATAGGAAAAGAAGAAGGTAATTTCGGAAGTATAGAATATGAAGATTTTATTAATAAGTTTATTGAAACTTTAAATGAGTTAGAAGTAAAAATATTTAAAGATAGATTTTTCTTCGATAAAACCCAGTCTAGTATAGCTAAAGAATTAGACATATCCCAAATGACTGTTTCTCGCTTAGAAAAAAAGGTCGTAGAAAAGCTAAAAAAAGAATATGAAAAAAATTTCTAAAAAAATATAAAAAAAGTATTGACCTACTGTTTGAATGATGGTATAGTATTACTTGTCCTTGAAAAAAAGGAATAAGAAAAAAATACGAACATTGAAAATTAAACAGTAGGTTAATTTATATTAAGAAACAAACCATAAAGCCAGATATTTTGATAACAATAGTATCTGAGCCTGATAAACTTTTATTTGAGAGTTTGAT
>NZ_JAGWDA010000016.1:0-117827 GCF_020657875.1 Clostridioides sp. ZZV14-6150
TCTAGCGCTGATGGTACTTGGTGGGAAACTGCCTGGGAGAGTAGGACGTAGCCACGTAATTTTTTTTATTTTTTGTTAAAAAAAACAAAAAAATTATGTATTTCTTTTTTCATTTTGGGAAAACTAAACACAGGAATTATGGATTAACATAAAAATTTAATTCTTAAGGAGTGATATAAATGAAAAAAGTTGCTTTAGTTTTAGCTATAATCGGTGCACTTAACTGGGGAGCAATTGGTATCCTAGGAACAGATTTAATAGGTAGCATTTTCGGTGGAACATATGAAATGATAAGTAGAATAATATACTTTGTTGTGGGTCTAGCTGGATTGTATTTAATACCAAGTTTAATGTCTGATGACAGGGAATAATTTAATTTTTACTTTTTTATATTAGACACCTCATTCTAAATATTTAGAATGAGGTGTTTTATTTTATAAAAAGATTAATTTGTATCTTTTTTAATGGTAAAATAGATAGGAATCAAAGTTTTCAAATAAGTAGTAATAATAGGGAAAAAGGAGTAATCTATGTTTATAATTAATGAACTAAGTGAGATTGTAAATAAAGAAGTAATATCTTTTCATATGCCTGGACATAAAAAAGGAAAAATATATGAGAAATTAGGATATGTAAATGTATTAGAAAATTTGTATAAAATGGATACGACTGAAATAATAGGGACAGATAATCTACATTCCCCAGAAGGAATTATAAAAGCCTCTCAAGAAAATACTGCAAAGGTATTTAAAAGTGATTATACATATTATTTAGTAAATGGAAGCAGTTGTGGAATACAATCTGCAATAATGTCAGTATGTAATCCTAAGAGTAAAATAATTGTAAATAGAGACTGTCACCAATCTGTTATAAATGGATGTATTTTGGGTGATGTAGATATAAAATATATTCCTTGCGAAATAAGCAAAGATACCAATATTTTAAAAGGTGTGAATGTAATAAATGTAATTGATATAATAGATAAAAACTTAGATGCAAAAGCAATATTGCTTACATATCCTACATACTATGGAATGACATATGATTTAGAATATATCTGTAATTATGCACATAGCAAAAATATGGTAGTAATAGTAGATGAAGCACATGGTGCACATTTAGGACTTAGTGAGAAACTTCCTAAAACAGCTCTTGAGCAAGGTGCAGATGTAGTTATACAAAGTACTCATAAAACACTTCCATCTTTTACTCAATCATCAATGATACATGTAAAGGAAGATAGAGTTGACTTAAATAAAATTTCAAACATGTTAAGAATTACTGAGTCTTCAAGTCCTTCCTATTTATTATTATCTTCACTGGAATTAGCAGTAGATATATATGAAAATAAAGGGAAAAAATTAATGGAAGAGCTTTTAAATAATATCTACATTTTCAAAAATAATGTTAATGAAAATTTTGAAATATATAGTACAAATGATAAAACAAAAATATTTATATCTGCTAAAAATATAGGATTAACAGGATATGAATTAGAAAATATCTTAAGAAAAAAATATAATATACAGGTAGAGTTATCTAATTATTATGGTGTTCTATTAATCTGTACAATAGGAAATAGTACTCAAGATTTCATTAGTTTAGAAACGGCATTAAATGATATTGTAGTAAAAGAATTTAAATCTACAAAACTAGATAATATAAAATATCCTGTTGATATTCCACAGAAAATATTAACACCTAGAGAAGCATTTTATAAAACTAAAAAAAGTGTTAAAATATATGACAGCATAGGTAAAATATGTGGTGAATCTATAGTACCATATCCACCAGGGATAAATATAATATCTCCTGGCGAAATAATAAGTAAAGAAATAATAGATTATTTAAAGTTTTGTAGTTCTAAAGGTATGGTTATAAGTGGACTTAAAGATATAACTTTAAATTTTATAGAAATAATAGATTTAGAACATATATAAAAAGTAGGATTACTATAAAGAATCTATAGAATATTTATATATAAATTCATTTAAGTAATATACTAAAATAGGTAAAATGTTTAGATGGAGGATATTAAAATGAGAGGTAAGTTAATAATTATAGAGAGTGGTTCAGATGCGAGTGGAAAGGCAACTCAAACAAAAAAATTATATGAAAGACTAAAAAAAGAAGGCTATATGATTAAGAAGGTAGAATATCCAAATTATGAGTCTCAATCATCTGCTTTGGTAAAAATGTATTTGAGAGGGGATTTCGGTAAAAATGCTTCAGATGTAGACCCATATATAGCATCAACTTTTTTTACAGCAGATAGATATGCATCATTTAAAACCGATTGGGAGGAATTTTATAATAAAGGTGGAATAATTATCGCTGATAGATATACAACCTCTAATATGGTGCACCAAGCTTCTAAAATGGACATTGGTGATAGAGAGAAATATCTTAACTGGTTGGCTGATTATGAATTTAATTTATTTAAAATACCTCAACCTGATTGTGTTGTATTTTTAGATGTTCCTATTGAGTTTAGTGAAAAACTTATGGAGAATAGAAAAAACAAAATTACAGGAGAAAAAGAGAAAGATATTCATGAAAGTGATATAGAGTATTTAGAGAAATCTTATAATAATGCTCTATATATAGCTGATAAGTATGATTGGAAGAAAATAAATTGTGTTTCAGATAATAAATTAAGAAGTATTGAAAGTATACATAATGAAGTTTATGAAATAGTTCTTGATTCAATAAAATCTATGGAGAGATAAATATGTATTTTGAAAATATTATAGGACAAGATTTTGCAAAAAAGTATTTAATAAATTCTATAAATAAAAATAAACTTAATAATGCGTATATGTTTGAAGGAATAGATGGAATAGGAAAAAAGAAATTTGCTGATGAGCTATCAAAATTGTTACTTGACTATGTAAATCTAGAAAATAGTCCAGACTATGTACTTATAAATCCAGATGGAAATAGTATAAAAATAGCTCAAATTAGAAACTTACAATCAGATATAGTAGTACGACCTCATAAGGACTATAAAATATATATAATAAATAATGCTGAAAAGATGACTGTAGAAGCTCAAAATGCCCTTTTAAAGACATTAGAGGAGCCTCCAAGTTATGCTATAATAATTTTAGTCACAAATAATAAAGAATCACTATTAGAAACGATAAAATCTAGATGTGACATAATAAAGTTTTCGCCTATACCAATAGCAGATTTAAAAACCTATTTAATAAATAAAGGCATAGAAGAAGAAAGGGCTCAAATATTGGCTACTTTTTCAAGAGGGAGTATTGAAAATGCTTTAGATTTATCTCAGTCGGCTGAGTTTTCAGTAATGAGGGACGATATACAACAATATATCCAAATAATGCTAGATAAAAATATAGTAGAGATTCTAAATATACCAAATAACATGGAGAAATATAGAAATCAGATTATAAGTTTATTGGATATTATGATAAACTATTTTAGAGACATTATCTTATTAAAAGAGAATGTAAATAGAGATATGTTAATAAATATAGATAAACTAGTTTTTATCCAAAATATGAGTGGAAAAATTAGTTATTCTCAATTATCCAAAATTATTGATATAATAGAAGGTACAAAGACTAAAATTAAAAGTAATTGTAATTTCAATATAAGCATACAAGTTATGTCTTTAAATATATACGAGGTGATTAAATGATAAAAATAGTAGGAATTAGGTTTAAAAGTGCGGGGAAAATATATTATTTTGACCCTGTTGATTTTAATATAGAGCAAGATATGGATGTAGTTGTAGAAACTGCAAGAGGTTTAGAGTATGGTAAAGTAGTGGTTGGGCCAAAAGAAATGGACGAGAGCGAATTAGTTTCTCCTTTAAAGCCAATTATAAGAATAGCTACAGAAGAAGATAAGAAAATATATTTAGAAAATAAGGAAAAAGCAAAAGAGACTTTTGAATTATGCCAACAAAAGATAAAAGAACATGAGTTAACAATGTTTTTAATAGATTGCGAATATACATTTGATAGAAATAAATTGATTTTTTACTTTACAGCAGAAGGTAGAATAGATTTTAGAGAATTAGTAAAAGATTTAGCGGCTATATTTAAGACTAGAATAGAACTTAGACAAATCGGTGTTAGAGATGAGGCAAAGTCTATAGGAGGTCTAGGACCTTGTGGTAGAAAGCTTTGCTGTTCTTCTTGGTTAGGTGATTTTCAACCAGTTTCAATAAAAATGGCAAAAGACCAAAGCTTATCTTTAAATCCAACAAAGATATCTGGTATATGTGGAAGACTATTCTGTTGCTTAAAATATGAACATGATGTATATAGTGAAGCAATAGAAAAAATGCCTGTTGTAGGTGCATTAGTGCAATCAGATGATGGAAAAGGAAAAGTTGTAGAGGTGAATCCTCTGTTAGAACAAATCAAAGTGGAGTTCCAAGATAAAACAGTAAAAATATATACGAGAGAAGATATAAAAATACTTAAAGAGCCTAAAAAATGTGAGGGCTGTGGAGGTAAATGCAAGGGTAATGATGGATTAGATGAAGCTACACTAAAGGAGTTAAAGAAATTAGAAGATTAAATTTAAGGTAGGACTTCTCCTACCTTTTTTAAAGCAATTAATGCTTAGAGCTACTAATATTTGAGGAGAGTTATATATGGATATACAATTAAAAGATTCAGAGAGAATCGACGATTTACAATTAAAAGGTCTTAAAATTATACAAGATACTAATGGGTTTTGTTTTGGTATAGACGCTGTTTTATTAGCTAATTTTGCAAAAGTAAAAAAAGATGCTAAAGTTGTTGATTTAGGCACTGGTACAGGAATTATACCAGTTCTAATTGCAGGCAAAAGTGAAGCTAAAAAAATTATTGGTGTAGAAATACAAGATGATGTATATGAAATGGCAACTCGTTCTATAAAATTAAACAATTTGGAAGAAAGAGTTGAGATTATAAATGGAGATATAAAGTCAATAGACAAGGTTTTGGAAGTTAATGGCTATCATGTAGTTACATCAAATCCTCCATATATGCATATTGATGGTATAAAAAATCCAAATGATAAAAAAGCAATATCAAGACATGAAGTAAAGTGTAATCTAGAGGATGTAATAAAGACTGCATCCAGATTAGTTATGCCTAGAGGTAAATTTTTCATGATACATAGACCAACAAGATTGGTTGATATAATAACTTTAGGGAGAAAATACAGATTAGAACCAAAAGTTATTCAGTTTGTTCATCCAAGACCTAAAAAAGCGCCTAATTTAGTTTTGGTTCAATTTGTAAAAGATGGCAGACCAGAGCTTAAGATATTAGACCCACTATATGTCTATGGAGAAGATGGTAATTATACAGAAGAATTAAAATCAATATATAATAATGAAGATATAGGAGAGTTATAGATGAGTGGAAAATTGTACATATGTCCAACACCAATAGGAAATCTAGAGGATATAACGTATAGGACTTTAAGAATATTAAAAGAAGTAGATTTAATTGCAGCAGAAGATACAAGACACAGTATAAAGCTTTTAAATCATTTTGAAATCTCAAAACCTTTGACTAGTTATCATGAGCACAATAAAGATTCAAAAGGCGATTATTTAATCAATAAATTAATTGATGGAGAAAACATAGCTTTGATAAGTGATGCAGGTATGCCTGGTATATCTGACCCAGGAGAAGAAATAATAAGACAGGCTATACAAAATAATATAGGAATAGAAGTGTTACCAGGAGCAACAGCATTTGTAACAGCTTTGGTTGGTTCTGGTATGGATACACATAAATTTGTTTTTGAAGGTTTTTTGGATAGGGATAAAAAAGTTAGAAGAGAGCAACTAGAAGAAATAAAAGAGGAGAGCAGAACTATAATTTTTTATGAATCACCACATAGATTGAAGGATACACTAAAAGATATGCTTAAAGTTCTTGGAAATAGAAAAATTTCTGTAAATAGAGAGCTCACAAAAAAATATCAAGAGATAATAAGAGAAGATATAGAAACTGTCATAAAAATATTTGAGGAAAAGGAAGTAAGAGGAGAGTTTGTATTAATAGTAGAAGGTTTTTATGGTGAAAAATCAGAAAAAAGAGATTATGATGGTCTTACAGATAGAGAATATGTTTTAAAGTTAATTGAAAGTGGTATGAACAAAAAAGATGCAATAAAAATAGTTTGTAAAGATAGAAAATTAAAAAAGGATGTTGTTTATAAACAAGTTCTGGATTTATAAAACCTGAATCTGAGGTGATTTTATGAAAATAGGAAAAATTATAATAGAGAGTTTAAAAAGGAAAGATACACATAAAACGTTTATAGAGTTGGATAAAAAGAATGAACTAGAAAAAGTAATCCCTAAAGTAAAAGCAATGAAATCTGTAGGAGAATGTAAATATCATGTTGTTAACTGCTTTGAACATTCTATAAATGCATTAAAAGAATTAGAAGTAGTGCTAAATGACAAAGAATTTTTTCCAAATCATTTGAGAGAGCATGTGTCAAATTATTTGAATTTATATATTGAGGATGAAATAAATAAGTCACAAGCACTAAAGTTAGGAATATTTTTACATGATATAGGAAAGCCAGATAGTTTAACTTTAGATGAAACAGGTAGAGTTCATTTTACAAATCATGAAAAAATAGGTGCACAAATAGTAAATAATATGGGTACAAATTTAGAATTATCAACACAGACATATAAACTTATAAGTAAATATGTAAGATATCATATGATACTTTTATCTTTATATAAGAAAAATGATTTGAGTAAAAAAGAGTTAGCTAATGTATTTAATTTAGTAGACGAAGACACTATAGGTATAATATTACTTGGATATGCAGATATAGTATCTACTATAAAACTATTAGACAAGAACGAAGAAGTAGGAGTATTAAAGACCTATATGGAATATATTCTAACAAATTACTTATATAAGAGTAATTATACAAATGCATAAAGTTATTTAATATAATTTAAGGTTTAGACAGTTAATTTAAATTTAAAATATACAAACTTCAAAAACCTAAAAGAAGTTGTCTTTAATAAAAGACAACTTTTTTTACATCAAAACTTAAAATTTTATTAGAAATATCTAGTGGTGTATTAGCGAATAAGCCATTGATGTTCAATTTATCTTACAATATTGATTTTGCTTGTATCGGTGTTGATAATATAACAGAGGTCTTGGTAGAACCTATTTTCTTTATAGTATCAATCACGTTTTCTAATTCATACATATCTTTTACAATAACTTTTAAAAGTAAGCAATCATCACCTGTTATGTGGTGACATTCTACAATTCTAGGGTCATTTCCAGCAGACTCAATGAATTCTGTATATCCATTACTTGGAAGAGATATGTGAATAAACGCTTTTATAACTCTACCTAATGAATCTGGATTAACAATTGCTTTATATCCTTCTATAACACCAGATTCTTCTAATCTCTTGACTCTTTCTGAAACTGCAGGAGAAGTTAAACCAACTATTTTTCCTAAGTCCTTCATAGAAATTCTCCCATCATCCTGTAAAATTTCTATGATTCTGTAATCTGTAACATCCATAAATAAACAGTCCCCCTTAAATAAAAATAATTAATGCCTATAAAACTTTTTTAGAATCTATCATTTTTGTTTTTAAATACCAAAGATCTCTAGATAAATCAACCTTGTAAATGTGTGGATTCGAAAGTCTTTTGTATTGTTCCCAGATAGTACTTAATTCATATTGTACATGATTTCTTATTTCAAGAACAGCTTTTTTATTATATTTACATACACCTTTCATGTACAATGGCTTAAGAAGTTCTTTAACTTTGTAATTTGTAAAGACCTTTGTTTTCCAAGTATAAGTAGGATGGAAGATTTCTAAAGGTTTAGATTCATCTATAATTTCATCATGTAACATAATTAAATCTGCTTCTGCTTTATTGTCTTCGTTATATATTCTTATAACTTTCTTGTAACCAGGATTATTTATTTTTTCTGGATTCTCAGAAATTTTTATCTTAGGTTCAAGAGTACCTTCTTTACAAGATGCAGCTAATTTGTAAACGCCTCCAAGAGAAGGTGAATCGAAAGAAGTAATAAGCTTTGTACCTACTCCCCATGAATTTATAGTAGCTCCTTCTGCCTTAAGTGATGCTATAGTATATTCATCAAGGTCATTAGATGCAGTTATACTAATATCTGAAAAACCAGCACTATCTAGTTGTTTCTTTGCTTCTTTAGATAGATAAGCTAAGTCTCCAGAATCTAGTCTTATACCCATAGGTTTGTATCCTTTTTCAGAAATATTTTTGAAGACTTTTATTGCATTAGGTACACCACTATTTAATACATCATAAGTATCCACAAGTAGTAGGCATTTATCTGGATAAACATCAGCATATGCTTGGAATGCTTCAAGCTCAGTATCAAATTTTTGTACCCAACTATGAGCGTGAGTACCAATTATAGGAACATCAAACATCTTTCCAGCTAATACGTTTGCAGTTCCAGAACAGCCACCAATTACAGCAGCTCTAGCACCGTATATGCCCGCATCTGGACCTTGTGCACGACGTAATCCAAATTCAAGTACAGTGTCTCCTTGAGCTGCAAAGCAAACTCTAGATGCTTTCGTAGCAATAAGAGATTGAAAATTAACTATTGTCAACAATGCTGTTTCAATAAGTTGAGCTTGATACAGGGGTGCTTTAACAGTAATCAATGGCTCATTAGGAAACATTATAGTCCCTTCTTCAACAGCATAAATATCTCCTGTAAACTTAAACTCTTTCAAAAACTTTAAAAACTTATCAGAAAATAAATTTAAGCTTTTTAAGTACTCCAAATCTTCATCTGAAAAATGAAGGTTATCTATGTATTCAACAACCTGATCAATACCACAAACTATAGTATACCCTCCATCACAAGCGTTTTTTCTAAAAAACATATCGAATACAACAATGTCTTCGTGAATATTTTTTTCAAAATAGCCATTTAACATAGTAAGCTGATATAAATCAGTAAGAAGTGTTAGATTTCTCATTATTTCTCTCCTTAATTATTATTAAATATTAAAAATTATAAAAACTCCCACACTTATACTAAAACATAATATAGTACAACTTTCAAGTATAAAGTATTACCTAACTATCATAAAATTATTTAAAGAGGAGGTTGATTATAATAGGAAAAATATGGTTTTACATGGTATCAATAGGAATAATAGGAAGTTTGATTTCTAAAAATATGGGAGAATTAAATAAAGTTATATTGAGTGAAACATCAAAAGGTATAGAATTTGCAATAAGTCTAGCTGGCATTATGGCACTCTGGATGGGTATAATGAATATTGCAAAAGAGTCGGGCTTGATTGAAAAAATAGGTCAGAAATTAAATCCTATAATGAGAAGATTGTTTCCTTCTATTCCAAAAGGTCACAAAGCAATGTCTTATATAGTTATGAATATTGCCTTGAACATGTTGGGTGCTGGGAATGGTGCAACAGCATTTGGTTTAAAAGCAATGAGTGAGCTTCAGACCCTAAACAACAAAAAAGATACAGCTACTAATGATATGATTATGTTTATGGTAATAAACATATCATCTATACAGATAATTCCATTTACTATAATTAAATTAAGAATGGATATGGGAGCTCAAAACCCAAGTGAAATAATTTTTACAACTTTATTTGCAACCATAATATCTACAGCAATAGCAATAATAACATGTAAACTTTTTCAAAGAAGATATAGATAAAGGGGATGTAGATGTATGGAAGTATTTTCAAACTTACTTATACCAGTAATAATTTTGTACATAGTAGTTTATGGTAAATATAAAAAAATAGATGTATATGATAGTTTTGTAAAAGGAGCAATTGATGGTTTAAAGGCTGCATGGGATATTTTACCTTATATAATAGGTATATTTTTAGCAATAGGAATATTTAAAACTGGCAAAGGTCTTGATATGTTAGAATGGCTATTTACACCAATAGCAAATATGATGAGTATACCAAAAGAATTAATAGGTTTAATAAGTGTAAAACCTTTATCTGGAAGTGGTGCTTTGGGAATGTATAGCGAACTTGCAAATAGAGTTGGAATAGGCAGTTTAGTAGAAAAAATGGGAGCTACAATTGTAGGTTCTTCTGAGACTATTTTTTATACAATGGCAATCTATTATGGGAGTTTAAAGATAAAAAATACTAGACATACATTATCATGCGCTATGATTAGTCATGTTGCAGGAGTTATAGCAGCAGTTTTTATTTGCTATGTAATATTTGTATAATTTGTTGACAATGTGGGAAAAATTTTATAATATAGTGATTATATAGAAATAAATTGTAATATGAATTATAAGCTATGAAAAGAAGAGTAGATAAGGATTTTTTCTATCAGAGAGCTAGGTTAGGTGAAAGCTAGTGTAAAAAGATTTATTGAAGATGGTCTTGGAGCTTTTTATCTGAGCATATATGCTAGGGTAAAACGGTTGGGCACGTTATAGTCTGTTAAGATATCTATAAAGTTAATTTCTACATTTCATGTGAAACATAATCGTTATAGATGAATTAGGGTGGTACCGTGAATAATCTCGCCCCTATGATAAATCATAGGAGGCGATTTTTTATTATTTTAAATGAAATATTTATATGACTACGAACGATAAAAAATTAGGAGGTAAATAATATGAGCAAACCGAGTTTTTATGTAACAACACCAATATACTATCCAAGTGGAGGATTACACATAGGTCATACTTACTCAACAGTAGCTGCAGATACAATAGCTAGATTTAAACGTTTCTGTGGATATGATGTAAAGTTTTTGACAGGAACAGATGAACATGGTGAAAAGATACAAAAGAAAGCGATAGAACAAGGAATGTCAGAAATAGAATACCTTGACGGAATGATAAAAGATATAAAGGCATTATGGAATACTATGGATATATCTTATGACGATTTTATAAGAACAACAGAAAAAAGACATACAGATATAATACAAAAAATATTTACTAAATTATATGAACAAGGTGATATATACAAAGGGGAATATGAAGGTAGATACTGTACTCCTTGTGAGAGTTTTTGGACAGAATCACAGTTATTAGAAGGAAACAAATGTCCTGATTGTGGAAGAGAAACATACTTAGTAAAAGAAGAATCTTATTTCTTTAGACTATCTAAATATGAAGATAGATTAAAAGAGTTATTTAAAGACGATAGTTTCTGTTTCCCAGCTGCTAGAAAAAATGAAATGGTGGCAAATTTCTTAGATAAAGGGCTAGAAGATTTAAGTGTAACAAGAACAACTTTTGACTGGGGAATAAAAGTTCCTTTTGATGAAAAGCATGTAATTTATGTATGGGTGGATGCTCTATGTAACTATATAACAGCATTAGGATATATGACAGATAATGATGAAGAATTTAAAAAATATTGGCCTGCAAATGTTCAAATAGTAGGTAAAGAAATAGTGAGATTCCATACAATAATATGGCCAGCACTTTTAATGGCTTTAGGTTTAGAAGTTCCAAAACAAGTATTTGGTCATGGATGGATATTGTTTGCTGATGATAAAATGAGTAAATCAAAAGGTAATGTTGTTTATCCAGAGCCTATAATAGAAAGATATGGAATAGATACTCTTAAATACTTCTTATTAAGAGAGTTTGCATTTGGTCAAGATGGAAGTTATACTCATAGAAATTTTGTAACAAGAATAAATTATGACTTAGCAAATGATTTAGGAAACTTAGTAAGTAGAACTGTAGCAATGGTTGAAAAATACAACGGTGGTATAATACCAACAGTAAAAACTTCAACTGATTTTGATGCTGATTTAAAAGAGCAAGCTGTATCAACTAGAGAAAATTTTGAGGCTGAAATGGATAAAATGCAATTCCATGAAGCATTAGAGAGTGTATGGAAACTAGTTAGAAGAACTAATAAATATATAGATGAGACTATGCCTTGGGTTCTTGCTAAAGATGAAACTAAAAAAGATGAATTAGATACAGTTTTATATAATTTATGTGAATCTATAAGAATAATTGCAACACTAATAAATCCTATAATGAATGAAACTGCTAATAAAATATATGCACATATAGGAATAAAAGGTCAAGATGATATAACTACATGGGAAAGCACAAAGACATTTGGTCTTATTGGAGAAAATGTAAAAGTGTTTAAAGGTGAATCTTTATTCCCAAGATTAGATGTAGAAAAAGAAATAGAAGAATTAACTAAAATGTTTTCTGGGAAACCTCCAGTAGAAGAAAAAACTTTAGAGCATAAAGAAGAAATTACTATTGATGATTTGGATAAAATAGAGCTTAGAGTAGGAAAAATAATAAGCTGTGAAAAGCATCCAAAAGCAAATAAATTATTAGTATCACAAGTTAAAATTGGACCAGAAACAAGACAAATAGTATCTGGAATAGCTGAATACTATAAACCAGAAGATTTAGTTGGTAAAGAGGTTACAGTGGTATGTAACTTAAAACCAGTTAAGTTAAGAGGTGTAGAATCTCAAGGTATGATATTAGCAGCAGGAGATGATGGTGACCCTTATGTTCTACCATTTACACAAGGTGCTAAGGATGGATGCGAGGTTCGCTAATAGGCAATTAAATAGTAAGGAGATAAAAAATGTTATTTGACTCACATGCACATTTAAATGATGAAAGTTTTGATGAAGATAGAGATGAACTTATTAGTTCATTAAAAGAAAAAGGTGTAGAGTTGGTTGTAAATCCAGGAGCAGATATAGAAACGTCTATAACAGCAATTGAACTATCAAAAAAATATGACTTTATATATTCAGCAGTTGGAGTACATCCACATGATGTATCAAAACTAGATGATACAGCAATAGACACTCTAAGAAGACTTGCAACTGAAAATGAAAAGGTTGTGGCTATAGGAGAGATTGGGTTAGATTATTATTATGATTATTCTCCAAGAGAAGAGCAAAAAGAGTGGTTTAAGAAACAAATTGAGCTAGCTAATGAGTTAAAGCTTCCAATAATAATACATGATAGAGATGCACATGGGGATACTTTTGAGATAATAAAAAACACTAAGAGTCCTGAAATAGGTTGTGTGCTTCATTGTTATAGTGGTAATGTGGAATTAGCTAGAGAGTATGTTAAAATGGGATGTTATATATCAATTCCAGGAACAGTTACTTTTAAAAACAATAAAAAAACTAGAGAAGTTGTAAGAGAGATACCTCTAGAAAGACTGTTTATAGAAACGGATTCACCATATATGTCACCAGAACCACATAGAGGAAAGAGAAATAATCCTTCTCAAGTAGCTTTTGTTGCAGATAAGATATCTCAAGAAAAAGGAATATCTTATGAGGAAGTGTGTAAAGTTACTAAAGAGAATGCGAAGAAGTTTTTTAATATAAAATAGGTAAATTAAAAATAAAATTTACAATTATTACAATTATATAAAAATAATAGTTATAAATATAGAGAAAGTATACCATTCAATTTGAGTGGTATGCTTTTTTTATTTGTAATATTATAATTTTTTAGTAGTCTTACAATATATTTCTTAACATTGTTAAAAAAGAATTTACAAGATATTCATTAGAATTAACTCAAACGTAATATCTATTTAACTTAGATTGTATATTATATTCTTAGAAATAAGTAAATAGAGGAAAGATTAAGGAGGCAAAATCTTGCATACAGTTGATAGTACTAAGATATTGATAAATATGAACTATGAGAAATTGGAGCAAATATATTTAATGATAAAAAATACATCAAGCATTTCTATAATTAAAGGCCCTAGCTTAGCTACAGTGATGGTAAGAGCTAACGAAAGTGTAAAAAATACTACATTTAATTTAGGAGAAATATTAGTTACAGAGTGTAGTGTTAAGGTAGATGAAAGCTTAGGTTATGGTATAGTTGCAGAAAATAATGAAAAAAAAGCTATTTGTCTGGCAACTATAGATGCAGTTTTACATAGCAATAATAATAAATTTGATGAATTAAAGAATTACATAAATAAAAGTATCTATGAAGAAAGCTTAAGATATGAGCAAGAACTTATTAATGAATTTAGTTTAATTAATAAAACAAAAGTCCAATTCAATACTATGGATTAAGTAGGAGGAGAATCATGGTAAGTTACATGCAAGAAATATATAGAAAGTTGCTAGATAGTGCTTCATTTCCTGGGAAATTAAATAACATCAATAATATAACTATAGAAAATAATACAAAATTATCAAATGGAGCAATTGGTATAGCAATTACTTTATTAGACCAAGAAGTTACCTTCTATATAGAAAACTGTACTAAAGAAGATATAAAAAATATAAGAGCACTGACAATGTCAAGCCAAGTAAATTACAATAAATCAGACTACATGTTTTTAGATATTAATTCAGAATTAGATATACTACAAATTAAAATAGGTTCTTTTGAATATCCTGATGAAAGTACAACTATAATACATCAAGTAAACGAACTATCAACAGATTATAAAGATAAATTCATAAGACTTTATTTAAGTGGTTCTGGTATAAAATCTAAAAAGAATTTATATATAGATGGAATTAAACAAGAATTCTTAGAAAAATTACTTATGATAAATAAAGACTATCCTACAGGGGCAGATTTGATTTTAATAGATACCAAAGGAGAAGTTGCATTTATACCAAGGTCATCAAAATTAAGTTGGGAGGTATTATAATAATGGCTTATGTGGCAGTTAAAGGTGGAGAAGAAGCTATATTACAGGCTAGAAATATACTTGAATTTTATAGAATAAAAGGAGAAAGCCTACCAATAGATGTAAAACAAATTAAAGAGCAAATGTCTTATGCTGTGGATAAAGTGATTTCTGAGGGAAGTCTATACAACAAGGAATTATCTGCATTAGCTATAAAACAGGCTCAAGGTGATATATTAGAAGCATCCTTCTATATAAGAGCATTAAGGTCAACAATGCCTAGAGTAACTTATTCAGAACCTATAAATACAGAACAAATGAGAATAGGTAGAAGAATCTCAGCTACATTTAAAGATATACCAGGAGGGCAGTATCTTGGAGCAACTAGAGATTATGAAAATAGAATACTAAATATAGAGTTGATTAAAGAAGATGAAGAAAAAAATAGAGATTTTAAAGCTAACTATATAAATGACTTAGAACGAGTGAATGAAATACCTAAATTCACAAAGGTATCTAATATATTTAGAAACGAGAATTTGTTGGAAGAGGATACTTATGAAGATAAATTAGAAGAAGAAGTAATAGATGATATTACAAGAAATAGTCTAAGATTTCCAGTTTCTAGGTCAGCAAAATTGCAGGCACTTACTAGAGGTGAAAGTGGAGCAGTATCAGGGTTTGCTTATTCTATTGTAAGAGGTTTTGGTGATGAGCATCCATATATAAGTGAGCTTAGAACAGGAGATGTATATATAAAAATAAAACATCCTATTTATGAAGATGAGCAAATAACAATAGGAGAAATGTTGGTTACTGAGTGTGAAATAGTATCAAAAGCATCACAAAATAAGTCTGAAAATTCTAAAAATAAATCGGCAGATATAAATAAAATGTCTTTAGGATATGGTCTTTGTATGGGAAATAATGAAAATAAGGCTATATCTATGGCTATACTAGATAAATCTTTGGAACCAAATAGTGAAAAATTAGCCCAAGATGAAGAATTTGTATTACTTCATATAGATGGTATAGATTCATTAGGGTTTATATCTCACTTTAAGCTTCCTCACTATGTAGATTTTAAAGCAGATATAGAAAGAATAAAATAGGATATGGAGGGAAATTAAGTGATATATAACTATGGTTTTTTAGATGAAAATACAAAAAAAGAAATCCGAAGAAAAATACTAAAAGCAGTATCAATACCTGGTTATCAAGTACCTTTTGGTTCAAGAGAATTACCTATTGCCAAAGGATGGGGGACTGGAGGACTACAATTAACACTATCATTGCTTGGTGAAAGTGATGTAGTAAAAGTGATTGACCAGGGTAGTGACGATTCTACAAATGCTTGTAATATAAGAAATTTTATTTCAAGTGTAAGTAATGTAGAAACTACAAAAGATACATTAAAAGCTACATTGATTCAAACAAGACATAGAATACCAGAAGAAAAATTAAAGTCTAATCAAATAATGATATTCCAAGTGCCAATACCAGAGACACTTAGAATAGTAGAACCTAGTGAAGTAGAGACAAGGAGGATGCATTCAGAAGAAGATTATAGCAGGATGTGGGTATATCTGTATGAAGATATAGTTAAATTTGATGATATATCAATAGCAGCAGAGTATCCATGTAAAGTAAATGATAGATATTTAATGAATCCATCACCAATACCAAGATTTGATATAAAGAAATTAAATATGTCAGATAACTTATTTTTATTTGGTGCAGGTAGAGAAAAGAGAATATACGCCATACCTCCATACACAAAGGTAGAACCCTTAGAATTTGATGACTATAAATTTGAAGAGGAAAAATTTGAAGGAAAACATTGTAGTTTATGTAAAAGTTCAAACACATTTTTAGATGAAGTATATGACAGTGATACTAATGAAAAGTACTATAGTTGTTCTGATACAAGTTATTGTGAAAAAGTTAGGTTAAGAAATGATGGCGTAGATGTGGCAATTGGAGGTGCTTGGAATGAGTAGTGCAAAACTAGGAGAAGACAAAAAAATAGAAAATATAGATAAACGAGTATTAATAGGAAAACATATCAATCTTATTTATGGAGAGGGATGTGAAAAGTGTTTTGAGAGTACAGGATATGAAAGTAATAATATATGTAAATATTGTGGTTCTATAGTTGCATGTAATAATGTAAATCTTGAACTTTATGAAGGAGAAGTTCTTGGTATTGTTGGAGAATCTGGCTCAGGAAAAAGTACATTGTTAAAGATTTTGTTTTTTCAAGAAAATGCAAATAGTGGAGAAGTGTACATATCAAATTATAACGAGTTCGAAAATATATTAGAACTCTCAGACCAAAAAAAGAGGTACATAAAGAATCATTTTATGGGTATTGTATATCAAAATCCCCATCTTGGTTTAAATTTGAATTTTAGTAGTGGTGGAAATATAGCAGAGAAATTATTAATGGCAAATATATATAATGTTGAGAAAATAAGAGATAGAGCTAAAGAACTTCTAGTAAAGACTAATATACCTGTAGAGAGAATAGACCATAAACCAAAATATTTTAGTGGAGGAATGCAACAAAGAGTTCAGATAGCAAAAGCACTTTCTAATAATCCTCCAATACTTTTATTAGATGAAGTTACAACAGGACTGGATGTTTCTGTACAAGCTGAGGTATTAGATTTAATAAGGGAAATACAAAGAGAACTTAAAATTTCTATGATAGTAGTATCTCATGACTTTGATGTTATAAAAATGCTTGCTGATAGGACAATTGTGATGAAAAATGGAAGTGTAATTGAATCTGGTTTAACAGACCAGATAATGGAAGACCCACAGCATCCATATACTCAGCAACTTATAAATTCACTACTATAAATAATATTTGTAATAAGTAAAATGGGGGTTTTAAATAAAATGGAAGAAATTATACTTGAAGTAAATAATTTTAGCAAAGATTTTGAATTACATGCATTAAACAAAACTATAAAAGCGTGTAGTGAAATAAATTTTACAATTTCTAAAGGTGAATTTTTAGGAATAATAGGAAAATCTGGAGCGGGAAAGTCTACTATATTAAAAAGTATTTATAAAACCTATATCCCAGCGACTGGAGAAATAATATTCAACTCAGAAATATATGGAAAGATAGATTTATCTACAATTGGCGATAGAGAAATGATAAATCTTAGAAAAAAGGAAATAGGATATGTATCACAGTTTTTAAAAACACTTCCACGAATAACTGCTATTGAGCTAGTAGTACATTCTCTAATTGAGAGTGGATTTGAAAAAGATTGTGCATATGATATGGCGAAAGATATACTGACTCAGTTTGAAATAAAGGAAAACTTGTGGGATTCCTATCCGAATAATTTTTCTGGTGGAGAAAAGTTAAGGTTAAATCTAGCACAAGCTATGGTAAAAAAACCTAGACTTTTATTGCTTGATGAACCAACTGCATCACTTGATAATCAATCTAAAATATACGTAAAAGAAAAAATGTTGGAACTTAAAAATCAAGGAACTACAATGATAGGGATATTTCATGATATAGAATTTATGGAGACAGTTATAGATAAAACCTTTACTATGACAAAAGGCACTATAAGTGAAAGCGGGGTAGCTTAGATGGTAAAATTAATTCATAATGCAAATATTGTATTGGAAGATAAAATATTAGAAAATGGCCATTTAATTATAGAAGGAGATACAATAAAGAAAGTCTCAAATGATAAGATTGACTACTTACTAGATTTCAACGAGATAGATGAAATAATAGATGCAAAAAATTTATATGTTATACCTGGTATCATAGATATTCATAGTGATGCTATTGAAAAGGAAATAGAGCCAAGACCAAGTACATTATTACCATTTAATATGGCATTTTATGAGCTAGATAAAAAACTACCTGCAAATGGAATAACAACAGTTTATCATTCTATATCTCTAGGTGATGGAGTAGGAGTTAGAAGTATTGATAATTCTTTAAAAATGATTGAAAATATCGATTCGTACAAAAATATAAATAGTAAGAGTATAAATCATAAAGTTCATCTAAGGTATGAAGTGTTGTACCATGAAGGCTTAGATAAGGTATCAGAGTTATTAGACAAAGATAAAATAGACTATTTATCTATAATGGACCATTCTCCAGGACAAGGTCAATATACAAATCCGAAGTTCTATAGAGAATATGCTACTAAAGTATGGGGAGTAACAGAAAATTATGTAGATACATGGTTAGATGAATTAGTAGATTTACATGATAATTTAGATTGGAATAAAATAGCTAGTGTCATAGGAAGGGCAAAAACTAAAAATATAAATGTTGCATCACATGATGATGATACATTAGAAAAAATGGATTTTATAAAAAATATAGGAGTTAATGTATCTGAATTTCCTATAACTCTTGAAGTTGCAAAATATTCAAAGAAACTGGGTGTTTTAACTTGTCTAGGTGCCCCAAATATTGTAAGAGGGAAATCTCATAATAACAACTTAAAGGCAATGGATGCTATATTGGAAGATTGTTGTGATATTGTTTGTTCAGACTATCTTCCATCAGCAATGATAAAGTCCATGTGCATAGTTGCACAAGGAACTAACAGTCTAAATAAAGCAGTTAACCTATTTACTTCAAATCCAGCTAAAGCAGTTGGTATATATGATGAAAGAGGTAGCATAAAAGAAAATAAAAAAGCAGATTTAGTTTTATTGGATATTGATAGTGAGTATCCAAGAGTTGTAAATACTATTGTAAATGGAAAAACAGTTTATAAAAGGGAGGTATAAAGATTGTTAACAGATTTACATTGT
This sequence comes from Clostridioides sp. ZZV14-6150, assembly GCF_020657875.1. Lineage (NCBI taxonomy): Bacteria > Bacillati > Bacillota > Clostridia > Peptostreptococcales > Peptostreptococcaceae > Clostridioides > Clostridioides sp. ZZV14-6150. Next base: position 19,499 of record NZ_JAGWDA010000016.1, read on the forward strand.
CATACAAGCATATCAGATAACAACTTCACTACAGAAGAAATAATTAAGATAGCATTAGAAAAGAATATAAGTGTTTTAGCAATAACAAATCATGATACATTGTCTGGGCTAGATGAAGCTATCGTATTGGGAGAAAATTATGGAATAACTATAATACCAGGTATAGAAATATCAGCATACGATTATAAAAACAGAAAAAGAGTTCATATCTTGGGCTATAATATAGATTTAAATAGTCAAGAAATAAAAAATTTATGTAATCCAATGGTTTGCGATAGGCATAAAGCATCTGTTAAGATGGTAAATAAAATTATAGATTTAGGATATAAAATATCTCTAGAAGATGTAAAGAAATATTCATCAAAGACTGGAATATTTAAACAACATATAATGAAAGCACTTATAGATAAAGGGTACACAGATAAAATATATTCAAGTTTATATAAAGAGTTGTTTCATAGAGGAAATGGTAAGGCGTATGTATCTTTAAAATATGTAGATTATAAAGATGCAATAAGAGCTATAAAAAGCTCTGGTGGAATTTGTGTACTAGCTCATCCTGGCCAAATGGACAATTTTAATGCTATTGAAGATATGGTGAATGTTGGATTAGATGGGATAGAAGTGTATCATCCATCTCACAATAAAGATTTAGAAAAAGAGTCACTTTCTTATGCTAAGAAATACAACTTAGTTGTTACAGGAGGCTCAGATTATCATGGGCTTTACTCTCAGCATGAGTGTGACCTAGGAAGTAAAAGCTTAAATAGAGAAGATTTATTTAAGTTTAGGTTAGCCTTAGGAGGGGTTTTATAAATGTCTTTTTTACAAGTTAAAGATGTAAGTAAAAGTTATGGACAAGCTAAAGTGCTAAAAGATATATATATTGATATTGAAAAAGGAGAGTTTATTTGTTTATTGGGACCAAGTGGTTGTGGGAAAAGTACATTGCTTAGAATAATTGCAGGTCTTGAAGACAAACATGATGGAAAAATAATAATGAATGATAAGGATATGACGAACTTACCACCTGAAAGTAGAAATTTTGGTATAGTTTTTCAGTCATATGCACTATTTCCAAACATGACTGTTTACAAAAACATAGCTTTTGGCTTAGAAAATAAAAATATAAATAAATCTAATATTGATAAGAAAATTAAAGAAGTTTTAGAAGTTGTCGAACTAAATGGATATGAGAAAAAGTATCCATCGCAATTATCAGGAGGACAGCAACAGAGAGTCGCGCTAGCTCGTGCAATTGCTTTAGAGCCAGATTTTTTACTTCTTGATGAACCATTATCTGCATTGGATGCAAAAGTAAGGTTGAAACTTAGGGAACAGATTAGAAGTTTACATAGAAAGCTTGGAATTACCACTATAATGGTAACTCATGACCAAGAAGAGGCACTTTGCCTAGCAGATAAAATGGTTGTTATGAATAGTGGAGAAATAATACAGGTTGGGACTCCAAAAGAAGTATATAAAAATCCAGAGACACCTTTTGTAGCTGACTTTATAGGAACAATAAACTTTATAGATGATGGTATTAATAAGATAGCTATCAGACCAGAAGATATAAAGGTAGAATTTAATAGAGATTCTAAAGACAATGACATTAAAGTTGGAGAGATTTTAGATATTGAATTTAGAGGATTTAACTATAGAATTACAGTTGAATATTGTTCTAAGAAAATAAAATTAGACATAGTTTCAAAAGTTGCAGAACAAATGAAACTGTGTATAGGGTCTAAAATAAATTTCAAAATTCCCAAAGAGGGAATTGTAGAATATAAATCAGAGGGATGTGCTTAAATAGCTAGGGGTGAATAAATGATAACAACAAAAAACAAAAGAAGGATAAGTGATAGCACAATACAAAAATGTTTTCTGATTTTTTCGCTAATTGTACTAATAGTATTTATTTTGTTTCCTTTAGTATCATTATTAAAAAATGCATTTTTAGATACAAGTGGAAACTTCATAGGTATTTCAAATTTTAGTAAATATGCTGAAAATCCAAGTCTTATAGCATCATTTAAAAATTCAATTTTTGTATCCACAGTTTCATCTTTAATATCGCTGTGTTTAGCATTTATCTATTCATATGCAATAACGAGAACAAATATAAAATTTAAGAATTTTTTCAAAACTATGGGAATGTTTCCTCTTTTTGCACCAACTATGTTATATGGTATTTCACTTATATACCTTTTTGGAAATAAAGGAATATTTACAACAATGGGATTTGAGATACCGTTATATGGACCATTAGGAATAATTGTCTCTCAAATACTGTTTACATTCCCACAAGCTTTTTTAATACTATCTGTTGCGCTTTCTATGGCAGATTATAGACTTTATGAAGCCGCAGATAGCTTAGGGGCTAGTGATTTTAAAAAGTTTTTTAAAATTACAATTCCAGGCATAAAGTACTCACTAGTAAGTTCTTTCTTTGTATCCTTTATACTTGCATTTACAGACTTTGGAGCAGCAAAGGTAGTTGGAGGAAACTATAATGTATTAGCTACGGATATATATAAGCAAGTAGTAGGGCAGTTTAATATACCAATGGGGGCAACTGTTTCTATGGTAATGTTAATTCCTGTACTAATAGCTTTTACATTAGACAAGGTGGCAAGTAAAAAACAAGGAATGACTATAACAGCAAAATCTATGCCTTATAAAATTAAAGAAAATAAATTTAGAGATAGAGTATTTTTAATAGCGTGTAGTTTTATAACTTTACTAATCTTCATTTTGATATTCGTTTCAGTTATAGGTTCAGTTATAAAATTATGGCCATATAACCTAAGTTTTACGATGGAACATTATACATTTAAAGGTATTTTAGGAAGCGGATTAAAAACTTATTTAAGCAGTTTAAAAATATCAACACTAACAGCTATATTTGGAACTATATTTGTGTTTTTTAGTGCATACATGATAGAAAAAGTGGATAAATTTCCACGATTAAGACAAACAGCTTACTTCTTATCTATGATACCAATGGCATTACCAGGTCTAGTACTAGGAATATCATATATAACTTTTTTTAACTCAGCAAGTAATCCACTAAATTTCCTATATGGTGGTACAGTCATACTTGTCATAGTAAACATAGTACATTTTTATTCTGTTTGTTTTATAACTTCAAACTCATCACTAAAAATGTTGGATAGAGAGTATGAATTAGTCGCAAAATCTATAAATATTCCATTTTATAAAGTGTTTTTTAACATCACAGTACCAATGTCTATAACATCAATACTTGAGATAGTGGTATATTATTTTGTAAATTCAATGGTTACTGTTTCAGCATTAATATTTTTGTATACCCCTCAGACTCAGACTGCATCAATTTCCATATTGAAGTTAGATGAGATAGGATATATAGGGCCATCAGCAGCTATGGCAGTATTAGTACTTTTAACAAATATAATAGTAAGACTTTGCTATGAATTCGTAACAAAAAAATTAAAAAACCATACACAAAAATGGCAACAAAAAGATGTTGCATAGGGGAGGTAAAGATGAAATTTAAGAAGCTAGTTTCTTTAGGAGTATTATCAACACTTTTATTGAGTGTAATAACAGGATGTAGCACTGCCTCATCAGGTGGAGATTCAAAGTCTGATAGTAAAACAAAAGGAGAATTAACAGTTTATACAGCAATCGAAGAAGACAGTATAGACCCATATTTAGCTACATTTAAAGAAAAATATCCAGATATTAAATTAAATGTTGTTAGAGCATCGACAGGAGATATAACAGCGAGATTATTAGCAGAAAAAGATAATCCACAAGCAGATGTTGTATGGGGGATTGCTGCCACAAGTTTGTTAGTTGCAGATGACCAAGGAATGCTAGAACCATACGCTCCAGAAGGGTCTGATAAGATAGACACTGCATTTAAAGATGATAAAGAAGTGCCTTCATGGGTTGGTATAGATGCTTGGATGACAGGTATAACTGTAAATACTAAAGAATTAAAAGATAAAAATATACCAGTTCCTAGTTCTTATGAAGATTTGATAAAGCCAGAATATAAGGGGCTTATATCTATGCCAAATCCATCTTCTTCTGGAACAGGATATTTAACAGTGTCAGCGCTTATACAAATTATGGGAGAAGAAAAGGCATGGCAATATATGGATAAGTTACATGAAAATATTGGTGTATATACTCAATCTGGTTCAGCTCCAGCTACATCATCAGCTTCAGGAGAATACCCTATAGGGATATCTTTTGGATACAGAGGCATAAAATTAAAAGAAGAAGGTTATCCAGTAGAAGTAGTGTTTCCAAAAGAAGGTTCTGGATGGGATATAGAAGCAAATGCTCTTGTAAAAAAAGAGAATATAAAAGAAGCTTCTAAGGTATTTTTAGATTGGGCGATAAGTAAAGATGCAATGAATGAGTATTCTAAGAACTATGCAGTTACTACAGTTGATACAGGAAATCCAATCCCAGAAGGATTCCCTAAAAAGCCATTAGAGCAAATGATAGATAATGATTTAAAATCAGCAGCAAAAAATAGAGAAACTATATTAAATAAATGGATATCAAAATATGATGGAAAGACAGAAAAGGAAAGTTAAATTCATTAATAAAATCCAACAAAAGAGAACCTAGAATATAAATTTTATATCTAGGTTTTTTTAATATATATTTTATATTTGTCATGAGACCCACATATTTTTTCTATAAATCATTGATATTAAAAAAGAAAATTGTATGGATGATATAATATTAATATAGGTAATGCTACAGGGGATTTATTGTTGCTTATAAGTGATTCAATAGAATATAATAGTGAATATATTTATCTAGTAGAAATAAATTTTTTTTAAACTATAGATTTCTAAATAAAAATAAATAGGTTAGTGCCTTGATTAAATCAAATAAAAACCTTAAAATAAAGAGATGTAAACAAAAACTAAAAACAAATAAAAGGTGAATTTATATGATAAAAGAGATAATAGTAGTAGAGGGAAGAGACGATGTTACAGCAGTTAAGAGAGCGATAGATGCAGAACTTATAACCACAGGTGGATTTGGATTTCCAAAAGGAGTAATGGAGCGTATAAAATCAGCTAATGAAAGACGTGGAGTTATAATATTTACAGACCCAGACTTTGCAGGTGAAAAAATAAGAAAAAAAATAGCATCAGAAGTCCCAGGATGTAAACATGCGTTTTTACCAAGAGAAGAAGCTAAAAAGGATGGAGATATAGGAATAGAAAATGCTACTCCAAAAAGTATAATAGCAGCTTTAAATAAAGTTAGAACTGAAAGTACAGAAAAAAGAGATGAATTTAAACAAGTTGATTTGATTAGAAATGGTCTTATAGGAAATGAAGATGCATCATCTAGGAGAGATGCACTTGGTAAAATACTTGGAATTGGCTATGGAAATGCAAAGCAATTTTTAAATAGATTAAATAATTATGGTGTTGAAAGAGAAGAATTTGTAAGTGCATTAAAACAAATTTAAATGTAAGCATGTATGATATGAAAAAAATATAAAAAATAAATATAAAATTACAGAGTAATTTAAAATAAATTGTCTTTAATAACTATTTTGCTTTGAATACATGTAAATAAGTATAATTAATAGGATAAAATCTTAAAATAAGTTAAAAAGGAGTAAACGATGGATAGACTATCTTCACATAGCGCAACAAAAGAAGTAGTACAAAAACATAATTTTAAATTTTCAAAGTCTTTAGGTCAGAATTTTTTAATAGATAGTAATATAATAGATAAAATATTGGATGGAGCTAGAGTGGCAGAAGGAGATAATATAATAGAAGTAGGACCTGGTATAGGTACACTAACTCGTGAAATGGGTAAGGTAGCAGAAAAAGTGGTAGCTATAGAAATTGATAAAAACTTAATTCCTATATTGAAAGATACCTTATCAGATTTAGAGAACATAGAAGTTATAAATCAAGACATATTAAAAGTAGATATACAAGAGCTAATAAAAGATAAATTAAATGGTGGACCAGTTAAGCTTGTAGCAAATCTTCCATATTATATAACTACACCAATAGTTATGAAGTTTTTAGAAGAGGATATACCTGTAACAGATATAGTGGTTATGGTTCAAAAAGAAGTTGCAGATAGAATGAATGCTGTTCCAAGTACGAAGGATTATGGAGCATTGTCTATAGCTGTTCAGTACTATTGTGAAACAGAAATTGTAGCAAAGGCTCCAAGACATATGTTTATACCACAGCCTAATGTAGATTCAACAGTTATAGGTTTACATGTTAGAGCTGAAAAGAAATATGATGTTCATAATGAAGAAATATTTTTCAAGACAATAAAAGCATCTTTTGGACAAAGAAGGAAGACTCTACTTAATTCATTGGGAGGCCTTGGTTTTCTTAATAAGGACGAAATAAGAGAAATATTAAAAGAAGCTAATATAGATGAAAAAAGACGCGGTGAAACTCTTAGTATAGAAGAGTTTGCAGTTCTTTCAAATATAGTAAATACAAAAGTATCTTCTAAATAGGAGGTACTTTTTTTTATTTTATTAACATATATTGTTTAGAGAAACTGTGTTAAGGGGGGATTGCAGTGGGTTCTAAAAGAAAGTTTAAAAGAGACTATATAATACTAGAAGCTAAAGACATAAACTTTAGATACAAAGAACGAGTACTGCCAAAAGCTTTTGCAAAAGTCGAAGTAAATGATGAAAAATCAATCATTGCATTATATGTAGAAAATCTAAAATATGTTAAAGATGGGTATAAAGCAGTAGCAATAAAAGGTGACCATGGATTAATAGACTTAGGAAATATAATTTTAAATGAACAAGGAAGAGGTGAATTTGTTTTAGATTTAGAGGATTATGATGAAGAGATAAAAGGAATTGCCTTATTGTATGAAAGAAATATTCCTTTAGTTGGCTTTAAGGGAAATAAGATTGAAAATTATGAGGACATATTATTCCAAGATGTAGAAGATGAAGAATTAGCTGAAAGTGAAGAAGAGTATTTAGAAGACGATATAGATGATGCAAGTGAAGAATATAGAGAAGATGATGATGACAATGAAGAAAATAGTGATAGTGACGAAGAATATATCATAGAAGAATATGATGAAGATGAAGATGAATATGACGATTATTGGGAAGATGATGAAAGTGAAGAGGTAGAATTAAAGGCAAGAGCAGATATAGAAGATTCTAGTGATGGTGAAATTGAAGAATTTAATAACTATAAAGAAATAGAAAATTATAACAAGGGTAAAGAAAATGAATGCTATGACGATATAGAAGATGATGAGGAATATGATGAGGATGAAGAAGACTTTGAAATAAGACATGAAGAAAAGATAGTTGCTTCTCCAAAAACTACTAAGTCAAAGAAAGCTCAAAAAGAACAAAATAATATTGAAAAAGTAAAAAGAGCTAATGGGATAAGTCAAGTAGATAGTGGAAATAAGCAAGCTGGAACATTACTTATGCCTAGACAAATAAAAAAAGGGCTAAAACTATTCAGAGAAGTTAAGCCTTTTGCAGCAGATTATATAGACAATACAAGATGGTGGAAAATAGAGGTAAATCCTACAACATTGTGTGGATATTCAATGCCTTATTTAGGATATTTAAATGTATTGAATTATACAATGTATAGTGATGCAGTTTTACATTCATATAAATATAGACATTACTTATTTGGAGTACAATATGATGAATATAATAAGAGAAAGCATTATATTTATGCTATTCCAGGGAATAGAAATGAACAACCAGATAATGGAAGCACAGGATTTTTAAAATATCAAGTTTGTGACCATAGAACCAATAGTTTAGGCTACTGGTTATGCTTTATAGATTCTAGACAGAGAAATATAGTTAGATAAAACAATAAGAATGAAAGAATTTAACTTTAACTTTCATTTTAGTAAAGAAAATTAATGAAAATGATATAAAAGTTTAAAAACTATTGATAATATTTAAATATTACACTACAATATATGTTGAAATACCTATTATATTATGGAGGAAGATTATGATAAACGAGCAAAGAATTTTAAATGAGTTCCTTGAATTAATACAGATAGACAGTTTATCTTTAAAAGAGGGGAATGTAGCTAAAGTATTAGTTGAAAAGTTAGAAGAAATAGGTTGTTCAGTTGTAGTAGATAATGCTGGTGAAAAAGCAAATGGAGAAACAGGCAATATAATAGCTACTTTAAAAGGAAATAAAGAAGGAAAGAAAATATTATTTAGTTCACATATGGATACAGTAACTCCAGGAATAGGGGTAAAACCTATAGTGGATGAAGTAAATGGAATAATAAAAAGTGATGGTACTACAATATTAGGCTCTGATGATAAAGCAGGTATAGTAGCTATATTAGAGGGATTAAGACAGGTAAAAGAAAACAATATAGAACATACTGATATTCAAGTTGTATTCTCTATATGTGAAGAATGTGGATTAGTTGGAGCTAAAAATTTAGACTATGCAAAAATAGATTCTAAATATGCCTTTGTATTAGATAGTGGTGGTTCTCCTGGAGAGATAATAGTAAAAGCTCCTGCACAAGATGTAATAAATGTTAAGATATTAGGAAAGACAGCTCATGCAGGTCTTGAGCCTGAAGCTGGTATAAGTGCTATAATGGTAGCTGCTAGAGCAATAGATAATATGAATTTACTTAGAATAGATGAAGAAACAACTGCTAACATAGGAATTATAAATGGTGGAACAGCTACAAATATAGTAACAGGAGAAGTTAACATAGTTGCAGAAGCTAGAAGCCTAAAAGAAGATAAATTAGATGTTCAAACTAAACATATGGTAGAAACTTTTGAAAAAGCCGCTAAGGATTTTGGAGCTAAAATTGAAATAGATGTAAATAGAGCATATACTCCAATAGATGTTAATGAAGATTCAGAAATAATACAACTTGCAAAAAAAGCATTTTCAAATTTAGGAATAGAAGGTCATACTGAATCTACAGGAGGAGGTAGCGATACTAATATATTAAGTAAAAATGGTATTGAAGCTATAACTCTAGGAATAGGTATGAAAAATGCTCATACATTAGATGAACATATAGCTATAAAGGATTTATATGATTCTGCCAAAATGGTAATAGAGATAATAAAAGAAGCATAAATTTAAATAATAGTGTATAATATATATATCGCCTAGCTCAAGCTAGGTGATTTTTCATTTTATAGAAGATTGATAATCTCTATTGAAAGTAAAAGATATACATTTGAATATAATAATAACTTTAATTTATGTTTAAATATATGTTTTTAATAATATTTAGATTTGGTTTATGAGGAGGAATAACAATGGAAACAAGGTACGAGGAAGCAAATAAAATAACAATACAATCAATAATCTGGAATATAGTCTTAACAATAATTAAGGTGATAGCTGGTATTATTGGTAATTCTAGTGCTATGATTGCAGATGGATTACATTCCGCTTCAGATATTATAAGTTCTGTAGGTGTGCTGATAGGTAATTATGTATCTTCTAGACCAGGAGATAAGGAACATAATTATGGTCACGAAAAGGCAGAGACATTGGTATCATTCGTATTATCAATATTACTTATATTTGTTTCTATCACAATAGGTATAGGGGCTATTAAATCCTTATTTAACTTAGATGCATTGAGTGTTCCATCAATACTTCCATTAATAGTGTCAGTCATTTCAATTTTGATAAAAGAGTATCAATATAGAATAACAATAAAAGTTGCTAAAAAGATAAATTCACCCGCTTTAAAAGCAGATGCTTGGCATCATAGGTCAGATGCTCTATCTTCAGTGGCTGCATTTATAGGTATAGGAGGTTCTATTTTAGGATTTAAACCATTAGACCCAATTGCATCAGTTGTAGTAGCAGTATTTGTAGCTAAGGTAGGAATTGATATACTTATAAGTTCTGTAAATGAATTGATGGATGTTTCAGTTGAAGAAGAAGAAAGACAAGAATTAAAGTTTATTGTAGCAGATACAGAGGGCGTTAAAAATCTAGGAGATATAAAGACTAGAAAACATGGAGCTATGGCATATGTGGACTTGACTATATGTGTTGATGAAAATCTAACAGTAAAACAGGGGCATGATATTGCTACTAAGTTGGAAAAACATATAATAAAACATATGGAATTTGTAAAAGGGATAACAGTTCATGTTGAACCATGTACTAATTGCCAAGGAAATAAGTGTATAAAATAATTATGGCTTAAAAAAAAGTGTAAAAAGTTATATAATTGTTTTATGACTATAAACTCTAGGGGTGGTTAAATGAGTAAGAAAAGAAAACTAAAGAAAAAAGCTGCAATATTAATAGGAGTAGTTGTTTTCTTTATAATATACTTTATATCTTTTAAAATAGGTCTAAACATGGAAAAGGATAAGAGTGAGGTTCCAAAGAAAGTAGAAACAGAGACAGAAGATAATAGGTCTTTAATGACTCAAATAAAAGAGAAGAAGAAAATTTATGTATCAGATAAAAATGTAGAAAACATAAAAATCGAAGAAGATATGTGGAACGAGATAAAGTTCTTTTTCTCAGAATTTAAGAAAGTGAGAAATACTACTTCTTATGAAGCAATTTATGAAGGGTATTCTGATGATGGAATTAAATTTTCTACAGACCTTAATTTTTTTAGAGTCTATACTGTAAATAAAGAGGAATATTATAAAGTTCCAATTGATTCCAAGAATTCTTTTAAGAAGCTTTTAGATGAGAGCATATATACTTCATTTGACCTTTTGAGTCACTATAAAGACTGGAAAGAGGTCACTATAACTTATGGAAAAGAAACTAAGAAGATTCATAAATGGAAGTTTGATGATTTAGCACATAAGATGATTTCAAAAAGAGTTGTAGGAAAGGTTCAGCCAGAAAAAAGTAAGGAAAGAAGTGATTATAATTTCAGTATAAATATAAAAGGTGAAAATTTTGCGGTGAAAGTGGATACAATGGGCAAGGATTATGTAAAAGTTACTTCTAAGAAAACTGTCTCTTACTACGAGGTTCATACAAGTTTATTTGATTATCTTAAAAATGAAATATTTGAGATTGGAAAGAAATAAAATATTAAGAAGGCTATCAAGTGATTATATCATTTGATAGCCTAAATTAATTTTTATATGTTATTTTTAGTTACATACTATTTTTCAACTAGTAAGTCTGCAACCTTATATATTGGACCAGCACCAGCAGTTATTACTAAATCATTATCATTAACATTTTCACGTAAATATTTTACTATATCTTCAAATTCTTTTATGTAGATAGCATCTACATTGTTTTGATATAATTTTTCAACTAAGTCTTTAGAGTGTATATCTCCTGGGTCATCTTCTCTTGCAGCATATATATCTGTTATTATAACTTTATCAGCTGCATAGAAAGCTTCTGAAAATTCACCTAAAAGAGATTTTGTTCTAGTGTAAGTATGCGGTTGGAAGATGCACCATAAAGTTGATTTTTTTAACTTTTTAGCAGCAGCTAAAGTAGCCTTTAGCTCAGTTGGATGATGTGCATAATCATCTATTACTAAGGCATTTTTGTAATATCCCTTAGATTCAAATCTTCTTCCTACGCCTTTATATATTTTTATATTTTTTCTTATAGTCTCTAAATCAATACCAGAAACAAGAGCTGCCATTATAGCAGAAGAAGCATTGTATATGTTATGAAGGCCATATACAGAAAGTTCAAATTCTCCTAAATCTTTTCCTTGGTACTCTATTTTAAATATTCCGTGACCACCATTGTCAAAATGTATATCTTTTATAACAGCATCATTGTCAGAATCTCTACCATATTTTATAATAGTAGCTTTAACATCGTACAATATGTCATCAACATTTTCATCATCACCATTTATTATGAAATATCCATCTGGAGGTAAAAGTTTACCAAATTTGTTAAACGAAGCTTTGATTTCATCTATACCAGAGAAATAATCAAGATGGTCTTCCTCAACATTTAAAACTATAGATATCTTAGGATTAAAATTGAGGAAACTATCTACATATTCACATGCTTCAGTTATAAAGTGGTTAGAATTACCTATCTTAACATTACCGCCTATCATACTTAAGTTACCACCAACCAATATAGTAGGGTCTAAGTCTGCATATTCAAAAATTGTAGACAGCATAGATGTTGTAGAAGTTTTTCCATGTGTCCCAGAAACTGCTATAGAGTTTTTATACTCCCTCATAATCTGACCTAAAAAAGTAGCTCTGTTCATTATTAATTTATTTTTTTCTCGAGCAGCTATAAGTTCTTCATTGTCTGGGTGAACTGCTGCAGTATAAACAACCATATTTACATCATCTGATATATTTTCTTTTTTTTGACCGATATAGATAGTTGCCCCTTGATCCCTAAGTTTGTCTAATAGGTATGATTCGTTTGAATCCGAACCTGAAACCTGATAACCCTTATTGATACATATTTCGGCTAATGCACTCATGCTGATACCGCCAATTCCTATAAAGTGTATATTCATAATAAAACCACCTTTCTTTTTAATTAAGTCCTACAATATGAACTATTTTTGTGGTATAATAATATAATGTTCAATATTTTATAATTAATATGCATATAATATTATATGTATTTTATTTTTGAATATAATAAAACATAAGTAATATTATACCACAATACGAATTGTTATGCATTAGTTAGTTTAACGTTATATAAAGGTACTTGTAGGAGGAAATAGTAATGAAATTTAAAAGAACAGAGAGAATTGGAGCAATAGTTAAAATACTATCTGATAATCCAAATAAAATATATACATTAAGTTATTTTACAAATCAATTTAATGCAGCAAAATCAACAATAAGTGAAGATTTATTAGTTGTAAAAAATGTATTTGAAAAACTACACTTAGGTAAAGTTATAACTATCTCAGGAGCAGCAGGAGGAGTAAAATATATACCTAAAACTTCTATAGCAGAAAATGCAGAGTTTTTAATGGAATTGTGCGAGAAAATATGTGACACATCTAGAATACTATCTGGCGGTTTTTTATACTTAATTGATTTAATTTATGACCCTACAATAGCTGCTAAGATAGGAAAAATATTTGCTTCAAACATTGAATATGTAGACGCAGATTATGTTGTAACAATGGAAACAAAAGGTATACCTATGGCACTTATGACTGCAAAGGCTATGAATTTACCTCTAGTTATAATAAGAAAAGATATAAAAGTATCAGAAGGTCCTACCCTTAGTATGACATATGTAAGTGGAAATAATTCGAAGGTTGAGAGTATGAGTTTACCAAGAAAGGCTCTTAAACCAGATAGTAAAGTTATAATTATAGATGATTTCATGAGGGGTGGAGGTACTATAAAAGGAATGGTAGACCTTATGAATGAATTTGGAGCAGAGGTTATAGGTACTGGAGTATTCATATCTACAACAAATCCTTCAGAAAAAATGGTAAAAGATTATATATCACTAATTCAGTTAGATGTTACTGGAGATAAAATAGTAGTTGAACCAAACTTAAAAACTTTTAAATATGAATATAGAAATGAAGACTTAGATGGGGAAAATGATTCAGAATTTGAATTTGAGATAGATGAAGATTAATAAAAAAATATTTAGAAAAATATGTAAAAATAAAAAGAGGATATCCCTAGTTGTCCATAGAATTACTTAAAAAACAGTTTATATTAATTTATTCCAACAATAATAATTTTAATATAAATTAATTTCTGTCAAAATCAAAGGGGGATATATTGGTATGAAGATAACTGACGTAAGAGTAAGAAAATTAACAGAAGAAGGTAAAATGAAATGTATAGTGTCAATAACTTTTGATAATTTGTTTGTAGTACATGATATAAAAGTTATAGAAGGCCACAATGGGTTATTTATAGCAATGCCTAGCAGAAAAGTAGGCGAAGGAAATTTCAGAGACATAGCTCATCCAATAAATGCAGAAATGAGACAAGTTTTAGAAGATGCAGTTTTACAAGCGTATCATGAAGCATTAGTTCAATGGGAAGTAGCTGCTGAATAACAATAAATATAAAAATGGAGAGAGCCCGAACATTTAGGCTCTTTTTAAATGTAGAATTTGCATTAAAATATGTACTTTTTAGTAAAAAAGTGCTATATTATTAGTGATAATGTATATGTTGTATACAAATTGTTAAATAAATGTATTATAATGTATATTGATTGAGATAATAATACGAATAAAATTAAATTAGATTGAATGGAGTGTATCAATGAACTTTAAAGCTATAATCCTTGCCGCTGGCAAAGGAACAAGAATGAAGTCTAAATACCCAAAAGTTATACATAAAGTATGTGGAAAAGAAATGGTCAACCATATTATAGATGTTTCAAAAAAATCAGGCGTAAAGGATACTGTTGTAATTTTGGGGCATGAAGCAGATGTAGTAAAAGAAAAACTTGCAGAAGAAACTATGATAGCTATGCAAACAGAACAGCTTGGAACAGGACATGCTGTAAAAATGGCTAAAGAATATATAAATGATGAAGATGTAATAGTTGTACTTTGTGGAGACACTCCACTTATAAAGGAAGAAACATTAAAGAAATTATTTGATTTCCATATAGAAAATAAATATCATGCCACAGTTCTTACAACAAAAGTTGGAAATCCAACAGGTTATGGTAGAATAATAAGAGATAAGAAGGGGGACCTTCTTAAAATAGTGGAGCAAAAAGATGCAAATTCAGAAGAAAAAATGATAAGTGAAATAAATTCTGGGATATACTGTTTTAATGGAAAGAGTCTTAGAGAAGCATTAGATTTGTTAAATAATAACAATGCACAAGGTGAATATTATTTAACTGATACTGCTAAAATAATGAGAGACAAAGGCTTAAAAGTTGGTGCATTTGCAGGTTCAACTATTGAAGAACTTATGGGTGTTAACTCAAGAGTGGAATTATCAAAGGCAGAAGAAATTATGAGAAAAAGAATAAATGAATCTCATATGGTAAATGGAGTGACTATAATAGACACTAACTCTACCTATATAGAATCTGATGTTGAGATAGGTAATGATACTATAATATATCCAGGTGTTATGTTACAAGGTAAAACAAAGATAGGTTCAGATTGTATAATTGGAATGAACTCATCTATAACAAACTCAGAAATAGGAACTGGAACAGAAATAAAAAATTCAACTATACTTGATAGTAAAGTTGGAGATAATACTACTGTTGGACCATATGCATATCTAAGACCAAAAACTAACTTAGGAAACAATGTAAAAATAGGTGATTTTGTAGAGGTAAAAAATGCTGTTATAGAAGATGGTTCAAAAGCATCTCATCTTTCTTATATAGGAGATGCACATGTTGGTAAAAATGTAAATATTGGATGTGGAGTAGTATTTGTAAACTATGATGGTAAAAATAAATTTAAGTCAATAGTAAAAGACGATGCGTTTATAGGTTCAAATTCTAATTTAGTTGCACCAGTAGTTGTAGAGGAAAAAGGATATATAGCTACAGGTTCAACAATAACACATGATGTCCCAGATGGAGCTTTAGCAATAGCAAGACAAAGACAAGTTGTTAAAGAAGGATGGGTAGAAAAGAAGAATCAAAAAGATAACCAAAGTAAATAGTTATTTAGTTTATTATTTTGGCTAATAAAATTAGCTCGAAATTATTATAAATTATATTCATTAGGATTTTAAAATTTTCAGGAGGGTTACATAAATGAATACTAGCGGAAGCGAGATTAAAATTATTGCAGGTAATTCATCGAAAGAGTTAGCACAAAAAATAGCTGACTATATAGGTGTATCAGTGCTAGACTGTGAAGTAGGTACGTTTAGTGATGGTGAAATATGTGTAAACATGAATGAGACAGTAAGAGGTTGTGATGTGTTTGTAGTACAATCTACTAATAGTCCAGTAAATGATAACTTAATGGAGTTATTAATCTTAATTGATGCATTAAAGAGAGCATCAGCAGGAAGAATAACAGCAGTTATTCCTTACTATGGATATGCAAGACAAGACAGAAAGGCTAAGGCAAGAGATCCAATCACTGCTAAATTAGTTGCAAACTTAATAACTGCTGCTGGAGCAGATAGAGTATTAACAATGGATTTACATGCTGCTCAAATACAAGGATACTTTGATATACCATTAGACCACTTACTAGGTGGAACAATATTAGCAAATTACTTCAATGAAAAGAAAATAGAAGATTTAGTAGTAGTATCTCCAGACTTAGGAAGTGTTACTAGATCAAGAAAATTTGCTAATACTTTAAATGGAGAAGTTCCAATAGCTATAATAGATAAGAGAAGACCAAAAGCTAATGTATGTGAAGTTATGAACTTAATAGGTGATGTTAAAGGTAAAAATGTTATACTATTAGATGACATGATAGATACAGCAGGAACAATAGTTAATGCTGCAAATGCACTTAAAGAGTTTGGGGCAAAAGATGTTTATGCTTGTTGTACTCATGGTGTATTATCAGGACCAGCTATTGAAAGAATTTCTAATTCAGAAATAAGTGAGTTAATAGTTCTTGATACTATACAACTTCCTGAAGAAAAAAGAATAGATAAGATAAAAATAAAAACAGTAGCTCCTTTATTTGGAGATGCTATAAGAATGATATTCTCTAATGAATCAGTAAGTAAATTATTTTAATTAATTAGATTTATAAGAGTTGCTTAAAAAAGATATAAGTTTTTTAAGCAACTCTTTTTTGATATCTAATTTATGTATTATTATAATTTATTGGAGCTGTATGTGTGTATGTAAAAGTAAATGTTTCTTGTAAAACATGTAGATGAGTAATTAAAAACTAAATTTAATAAAAAATATAAAATTATGAATTTTATGAATATAAAAAATATTTAGAAAAAGTATTGAAAAAAATTGAATTATGTAGTATTATGTAAATATAAATTAAAGAAAGAGGTGTTTCCAATGGGAAGGAATGAAGATGAACCCCTAATAATTAAGTGATTTAGTCACAATCTAAAGTAAATATAAAAATCTATTGAAAGTTTATTTATAAGAATTGAAAATAGTATCTATTCTATATCTTTAGTGTTTGTGATAGGGTTCTGGATTATATAAAGTTACTGTAAAGAAAGTAATTTTGCACAATAAGCATACCTGTAAATGAAGAGTTTCATTTATATAGTGATTGTGACTGAATCATAACTGCAAGAATATAGAATGTTTATATATAGATGTTTTTAATAAAATACTATATTGTAATAGCTTTTAGCTTTCAAATAAATATTAGCAAAGGATGGAAATGACAATGATAAAACTAAATGATAATTTATAAATATCTCCTTACGATATATGATAATTGTAGGGAGATGTTTCTTTTTTTGTATAGTATAGTTACTTTAAGAAATTATGTTTGAACATGTGAAAATTTGGTATATATAAATAATATAAACTGTATTGCTAAAATGTGGTAACTATTATATAATATAAGTGGATATGTATCTCTATTATGAGTTATATATCATTCTAAATTTAATAAAATAGAAACGTTGATGTATGTTCTGTAATGTGGGCACCTTGGAACATATTGAGTTAGTGGTGCAACCGGCTATGAAATTGTATTTATGATACTTTTATTTTCATAGCTTTTTTTGTTCAAAAAAATGGTTATATGCTAGAAATAAATCTGGTTAGTACGTGTAAATAATTTTACTTAGATTTTTAACCAGATATATTATAAGTAAGTATTAATTTAAAAATTGAGGGGGAATAAAAATGAAGTTAAGAAAGAATAAAAAAGGTTTCACTTTAGTGGAATTATTGGTAGTAATTGCAATTATAGGAATATTAGCAGTGGTAGCAGTTCCAGCTTTATTTAGTAATATAAACAAGGCTAAGGTAGCAAGTGTTGAGTCTGATTATAGTTCAGTTAAGAGTGCAGCATTATCTTATTATTCAGATACAAATAAGATACCTACTGGAACTTTAACTACTTTAGAGAGCTATATGGAATCTCTTCCTGATAAAGCTGATATAGGTGGAAAATATTCACTGATTAAAGTTGGTAATAGATTAGTATTACAGATAGGTGAAGATGGTGATGGAGTTACATTAACAGAAGCACAATCAGCAAAATTATTGAGTGATATAGGCAAAAAGAAAATATATACAGGTGTTACAGGAGATAATTTTGGGGACGAATTAACAAGTAATACAAAAATAAATAATAAAGTTCTATATATGGTACTTATAGATAATACTGTTATGGATTCAACAAAATAATTAAATCTATTTTTTTATAAAAAATATTATAAACTTAATGAAAAATATAATATAAAAAACAGGAAGAAAATCTTCCTGTTTTTTTATACTATTTTATTTAATACCAAATCATAAATGGTGGTATAATTAAAATAGTAAAGGAGTGAAATCTGTGGCTAAAAAAGTTAGAATAGGAGACAAACTGGTTGAAAAAGGATACATAACAGAAGACCAGCTTAAATGGGCATTATCAGAGCAAAAAAATAGTGGAAAAAGACTAGGAGAATTTCTAGTACAAGAAGAACTTATAGATAGTAACTTATTAATAAGTGTATTAAAAGAACTTTTAGATATAGAAAGTGTATTTTTAGAAGGAACAGAAATAGATACATTAGCTACAAAGATGGTTCCAGAAAATATATGCAAAAGATATACTGTATTTCCATTCAAAATCGATGGAAATAAAATATGTTTAGCCATGTCAGACCCACAAGATAGAGAAGCAGTTCAAGATGTAAGACGTATGTCAGGTAAAGATGTCGAAATATTTATATCAAGTGCAGAAGATATAAACAAAGCAATAGGTCATGCCTATGCACATTCAGAAATAAATAAAGCAATGACTGAATACAACAAAAACAAGACTGGTGGAATTAGAGAAACAGTAATCCTTGAAGAGGATGTAAATGCTGCTCCAATAGTAAGGCTAGTAAATAATATACTAGAAAATGCTGTTAGGATGGAAGCAAGTGATATACATATAGAACAAAGTGAAAATTACATGCGTGTTAGATTTAGGATAGATGGAATGTTAAGAGAATATATGAGGATGAACTCTGCGCCATACAAGGCAGTAATAAGTCGTATAAAAATAATGTCAGATATAAATATATCTGAAAAGAGGATTCCACAAGATGGTAGAATATATTTAAAAGTAGATAATAAACCGATAGATTTTAGGGTTTCTACAATGCCAACCAATAGGGATGAAAAGATAGCCATGAGGGTACTTGATAAGAGTAATTTTATGGTAAGTAAAGAAGTACTAGGAATAGATGAACATGGCTCTAAGATATATGACGAGTTAATAAATACCCCTTATGGGCTTATATTAGTTGTTGGACCTACTGGAAGTGGAAAAACTACTACATTATATTCAATGCTAAATCAATTGAATACAGAAAATAGAAATTTATTGACAATAGAAGACCCTATAGAGTATGAATTACCTGGTGTAAATCAATCTCAAATAAATGAAAAGGCAGGACTTACTTTTGCTAGTGGGCTTAGAGCTTTTATGCGTCAAGACCCAGATATAATAATGGTTGGAGAGATAAGAGATACAGAAACTGCCGAAATAGCAATTAGAGCCTCTCTTACAGGACATTTAGTTTTAAGCACATTACATGCAAATACAGCAGTTGGAGCAATTTCACGTCTTTTGGATATGGATGTGGAAAGTTTTTTGATAACTTCATCTCTTTTAGGGGTAATATCTCAAAGACTGACACGAAAAATATGTGAGCATTGTAGAGTTTCATATGAGGCAGATACTGGAGAAAAAAAGGCTCTTGGTATTGATATAAACGAATCAGTAACTATCTATAAAGGGCAGGGCTGTGAAAGATGTAATAATACTGGATATAAGGGACGTCTAGGTATATTTGAAATGCTTGAAATTACACCAGAAATAAAAGAGCTAATAGATTCCTCTGCAAATCAAAGAGAAATTTTAAAGTTAGCTAAAAAACAAGGTATGGTTAGTCTAAAAGAGGATATAGTTAAAAAGGTTTTAGGTGGAAAGACAACAGTAGAAGAAATGATTAGAATAATTTTGATGACTGATTAAAGGATGATATTATGAAAAGTTTTAAGTATACAATAATAAAAGAGGATGGGAAAAAGCAAACTGATGTGATTGAAGCTAATGATTTTAATGAAGCTAAAAGTCTTCTTAGAAAAAGAAATCTTAGAGTTCTTGAAATCAAAGAAAGTAAAAGTAAAAATATAAATATATCTTCTAGAAAGAGAAGAAAAGACTTAGGGGCTGACCAGATAAGCCACTTTTGCAGACAGTTTGCTATTATAGTGTCTTCTGGTATAAATAGTATTTCTGGATTAGAAACATTAGCAGGAAGGTCAACTAATGTTACATTAAGAGAAGAAATAAATCGTATAGTAGCAGAGATAAAAGTAGGTTCTACTATTGCTGATTCAATGCTTGCACCAAAGTCGAAGTTTCCAAAGTTACTTGGTGCCATGGTAGCTACAGGTGAAGCTACAGGTAAACTAGATGAAGTATTAAAAAGTATGGCTTCATTTTATTCCAGTGAGCATAGAGTTAAGCAAAAACTTAGAAATGCGGCTACATATCCATTAATAGTTTTGATTTCTTCATTTATAATGATTTTTATATTTACAGCATTTATGGTACCTAAGATGATTAATTCAATTACAACAGTAGGTGCTACTCTTCCACTTATAACAAGGATTGTTATGGGATTTGGTACGTTTATGAAGACATTTTGGCCAATAGTACTTTTAGCTATTATATTGTCTATTTACCAATTTAAGAAGTATCTAAAAACACCAGTTGGTAGAGCTCAAAAGGATAGAGTTATAAATAAAATTCCTGTTTTGGGAAAAGGGATAAACTGCATGGTGGCTACACGATTTTCAAGAGCATTGTATCTATTTGTATCAACAGGATATCCATTAGTACAAGGGCTTGATTATATCATAGATAGTGTAAATAATACTATGGCAGAAAAGATTTTAACATCAGCAAAAGATGGAATAACAAGAGGTGAAGGTCTAGCAGAAAACTTACAAAGATATACGTATTTTGATTCAGTTTTAGTGCAGATGATAGCAATAGGGGAGCAGACAGGGGAATTAGAGAACATAAGTAGACAGATGGCTGAATTCTATGAATATGAATCCGAAATTTATCTAAATAGAATGGCATCAATGATAGAACCTGTTTTAATAATAGCAGTTGGTATTATAGTTGCGGTACTGGTTGTATCAATATTCATGCCAATGCTTAGTATATATGATGCTATGTAGGAGGGAAAACAACAAATGAATAAGGTTTATGTATCATATTATGGTGATTCTATATCCATAGTTGAAGGCAGATACAAACATGATAAAGATACGTTTTATATAAAAAACTTTAATGTATTTTCAATAGAGGATATTGCTCAAGATTTTTCTAAAGAAAAGTATGCTCTATTGAGATATGCATTAGAAAATGTAAAGTTAAAATCAAAACACATAGTGTTTTGTTTGAATACGAGAGATGTAATTCTAAAACCTCAAAAGTTGCCTAAGATGGATAAAAAAGATTTAGATGGATTTATGAAGTTAGAAATGGATGAAATGATGGCTTTAGAATCGGATGAGTATGTATTTTCATATGAAGTATCTAGTGAGATATCTGATAGGTCAGAAGGTGAAGAGGCTAGTTTAAATCTGATTATTGGAGCTATAAAAAAAGAAGAAATAAATGCAATTGTAGATATAATACATGAATTTGATTTGGTATTGGATAGAATAGATACATTATCAACTGCCTATTTAAGAATTCTCAAGAACTTAGATTACAATGATATAATGGTGACAAATATAAGCGATAATAGCACAATTATAAACATATATAAAAAAGATACTTTATTCATTAGTGATAATATACCGATAAGAATAACTGCTAAAGATATGGAAATACAATTATTAAATGTGGTCGAAGAGTCAAAAGGACTTATGAATTACTATTCGTCAAGAAACTTTGGTAAGGTAACAGATACTATATTGATATTGGGGAAAAGGTACTCTAATAAATTAATTTATGAGGCTTTTAGTTCTGCATTTTCAAACTATGTTTCTCAAGGTCTTACAGAGATAATGGATATAGCTGATATGGTATCTGGTGATATAGATGAAGATGATATAAATTCAATTGTAGAACTTTTAGGTTGTATGATAGAGCCTAAAGGAAAAAAAGATTTTGAAAATATAAATTTTCTACCAATGGATATACTCAGAAAACAAATGAAAGCTAAACAAATAAAAAGTGTAATGAAGATAGCACCCGTATTTATTTTAGTGGTTTCTATTCCATATTTATGTTTAATTTTTTCAAACAGTTTAGCTAATAAAGAACTTGAAAATGTAAATGATGAAATAAGGAATATTGAATCTGCTTACTATCAAATTGGAAATATAGAAAAAATGATACAAAGTAAAACAGAAGAAATAAAGGTATATGATATGTTAATTGGGAAAAAGGTTAAATGGGAAAATCTATTGGATGATATAGATAAAAATACTCCAAGTAGGGTTGAACTGACAAGCTTATCAACAACATATCAAGAAGTAGGAACAACTAATAAAACTGAAAGCTCAGACAACAGTAAAACTAATACAAATAAATCAAATAATGATGAAGCTAAAACAAGTACAAATACAAAAAGTAATAATAATGAAAGTAAAAATAGTAATGACTTAAATGAAGATAAAACTGTAAATGTGGCAGAGGCGTTAAATGGTAATGAGGAGTCTGATAGTAATACAGAAGCAGATGATAAGACTCCATTATATGATAAGATACCAAATGTTTTGAATATAGAGGGAAATGCTAAGGATTCTTCTTATGTAGGGCAATTTTTATATAAATTAAAGGGATTGTATTATTTTGAGGATGTTAAACTGCATAGTATAAAAAGCAATGGAGAGGATTCCAACTATACATTTAATATGACATTATACCTGAAAGAAGGTGTATTAACTAATGAATAAGGACATATTTAAAAAAGATATAAAAGATATATTTAAAATGGAAGTTAGTCTAAAGGGAATTCTTATAAAAGTTGTAATTTTACTTGCTATTTTATCCTATGGATATTTTGGACTTTATCCACAATATGAGAAATATGTTTCTACAAAAAATTCTGTAAAACAAGCTACACAAAAATTAAATATATATAAAGAGAAAACAGCTCTTATGCCAAAATATGAAAAACAACTTAAAAATATTGAGAATGAATTAAATGAAAAAAGTAAAAATCTATTATATGATATGCAAGATGGTCTGTTTCTAATTGGTTTAGACAAGAAAATGAAAACATATAATATTGACTTAACTAGCTATGATGTTGGAAACATTAGAGAATATGAACATTTTTATGGAATATCAACAACAATAAGTGTTAGAGGGGACTATAGAAATGTTAAAAAATTGATGGCTTATTTAGAAGAACAAAAAAATGTTACTCAGATATTAGACTATACTATGACTTCATATATAGAACCAGAAAAAGAAGAGCAAGAGACAACAAGTAATAAAGATCTAATAAAAAATGTGAACATAAATAAAGATACAAAAATATATTGGGTAGAAGGCGAAGATAAATGGCATTTATATAATGACTGTCCATTGATAAAAGAGGGAGAAATTCTTAAGAATGACAAACTTTTAGATAGGTCAACAAGTTATCTATGTAATACATGTGTACTTAGAGCTGCAACAGAAAAAGAAACAAAAAAAGAAGTAGCGACTCCAGAAGCAGAAGGTGTAGTAGAGGCTACGTTTAAATTTATAATGTATACGAAAGAAAATACTACAATGGTACTTGATACAGATAATCCATCTTCATGGAGACCAGGAAAATATAATCCATTTAAATCTAGTGCAAAATAAAACCAAAGAGGTTTTAAAGATAGGTGATGAACTTGTACAAAAACAATGAAAAAGGTCTTACTTTATTAGAAATAATAGTGGCTGTATTTATATTGACTATAGTTTTAAGCATTTCTTATAAAGTATTTAATGGTATAACATCAGCAGTAAAAAAACAACAAATCATTACAGATGCTCAGGTAAATATTAATTTAATTAATAAATATTTAAATAGAGACTTAGAAAACTGTAAGGATGTAATAAAGAACAGTTCAGGTAGTGGCTATGAATATAATATAGAAACTCCAGAGAATACAGTGAAGTATGAAGTATCTATAGAGACCAAAAACAATACAGGAGTATACTCTGTAACAAGAATTCAAGAAAATACTACTAATACTGAAGATGGGCTTAGAGAAGAAATAATCTCTAAGCAACCATTAGTTCAAAACAATAAAGAAATGAAGGAAACACCATTTAAAATAGAAAAACAAGCTGATAAATCTATTTATACGGTAAGTGTATATTATAATGAATCAGCTCAAGAAGGCCAGAAAAGCAGTAACTTAAATAATAAGACTTATACATTTGATGTTATGTCAAGAATTGGGTAAATGGGAATTTATTTAAAAAATAAGTAGGTTGATAAAATATGGATAAAAAGAGTAATGAAAAAGGATTTTCTTTAATTGAAGTATTAGTAGCTATGGCGATTATGGGAATTATATTATTTGCATTTTTTAATATTATCAATACTAATGAAAAGGCCAACACTAAAAATGAAGCAGATATAAGTTCCTTAAATTATGTTCAAAGTGAAATAGAGAATTTAAGAGAGAAAATAAAAAGTGGGACATTTGATTTTGACAGTCTAGATAAGCGAGAAGATGGAACGGTGGAATATGAAAAATTAATAGATAAATCAAATAAAGTTGTATATGATAAAGTACTTAACAAGGATGATGTGAGCTTGTATGATACTCCATATAAAGAGATTACAACAATAGAAGATAAAGATGGCAATATAATTGACAAGGAAAGTATTACAAACAAAGTAAAGGTTATTGTAGAGGATAAAAGTGGTCAAATATACAAAATAACTGCAACAGGGAAAAGCATGAATGACTATTCAAGTAAAAAAGAAGTTAAAATTGTAACTGAAATATTTAAAGATAAATAATTTTACTTGGGGGTGAGATTTTGAGGAAGTGGAATAAGATAAAAAACGAAAGAGGAGCGGCGTTAGTTTTAGTTTTGGTTGTAGTAGCATTGCTTTCTATTGTTGGGGTGACATTTTCAAATCAAATAGCTAATAGAATAAAGTCTACAAAGACTACTAATGAGGTGATACAGGCCAAGTATTTAGCAGAGACCTGTGTGGAAAATAGTGTTGATAAAGCATATGAAAAATTGTATGATGAGCTTGAAAAAATAGACAATGAGTTTAAAAAAGATAACAATAAGGAAAATAAGGTAACTTCAAGAACAGTAGCAAATGAGGATAAAGAGGAAAATCTTGAAGAAATACAACTTAATTATATGAATAATATAAAATATTATCTAGCTACAGCTTGTAAAGAGTTAGAGAAAGCAAGAGATGAACTAATAGAAGTAGAAAAATTAGGTATTATGCAAGATGGTGATGCGAATATGGTTTACTCTTCTATTGATTCAAATAAAAAATTTATATTAGCGTTGGGTGAGAAATACAATACTGGTGATATTTCTAATATAACACGACAAAAATTAGAATCAGATATTGATAATATGGTTAATTATGAATCAAAGCTTTTAGGAAATGATATGATGTTTAAATTCTTTTTAGAAGATGGTAATGTTGAAAAAGATGAACATATTGATAATGCGTTTATACACACATATAAAGCTTTGGATAAAATTTCTTTAGCTATACAAAATATGAATGAATATAGGCATACGATATTTCATCGTAATTCGTCAAAAGTAGAAGTTTTAGATGAAATTCCAAATCAAACACAATATTTAGAATTGATACAAAGGGATTTGATTGATAGAAATTGGAGTAAATGTTGGGATGAATTGAATAAATATATAGAAGAAATTCCAAATAGAAGCAAAGAATTAAATGATTTGAGAACTAAATTATTTGATAATGTACAAAAGTTTGAAGTTCTAAGTTTAAATATATCTAAAGGAGAAAAAAATACATCAGAAAATTATGTACAATACAAGAATCTATTATATGAAATTATAGAGCAGTTTAATAAAATCAAAATTGGAATGTACAGAGAGCTACCTTCAAATTTTGATGCATTTGGATTAAGTGAAACTTTGAAACAACTTCAAAGAGAAACACTGACAGAGATAAAATGTAGAATAAAAGAACTAAAACCTCAAGAGGTGGCTAAAACAGAAGATATATCTTTAAAAATACCTTTTTATAAAGCTGAATATGATGCGACAAAAGAAGATTGGTTAAATCTAATTGAGAATGGATATAGCACAGAGATGAAATTTACAGTTACTGGAGATAAAAATGGAATAACTGAGATAGAACCAGAGAAAATCGAAAAAATTATTCCTGGATTAGGTGAGGAAGTAAATTCAAATTCAAAATATAAAGTTCAGGCAACTGTAAACTTTAAAATCAAGAAAAATGAGTCAGATAACGATAATATAAAAGATATAATTTCAATTAGTCATGACATAAGTTCATATAAAAAAATAAACTAGATACAAATAAAAGATAATTTAGTGTAAATTAAGTAATAAAATAACCTTATGTATTTATTACTAAAAAAGTAAGTAAACTAATAGAAGATATGGAGAATAAATATTATGTATATTTATGATTTATTAGAACAAGGTATAAGATTGAACGCATCAGATATACACATAACAGTTGGTACAAATCCTGTAGCTAGAGTCAAAGGAGGATTTGTAAAGCTAAGTGAACAAATCTTGACACCAGAGATAACAATGCAAATGGCCAAAGACATAGCTGGGGAATCTATGTTTAAAGTAATAGAAGAACATGGAGAAGCTGACTTTTCAGCTTCTCTAAAAACTGGAGAAAGATTTAGGGTAAATTCCTATAGACAAAAAGGAAATTATGCAATAGCAATAAGAACTATAACAGCAGAAATACCAACTTTTGAGAAACTAGGACTTCCAGAAAACATAAAATCCTTTACTGAAAGACATAAAGGATTAGTTTTAGTTACAGGGCCTACAGGAAGTGGTAAAAGTACAACACTTGCAAGTATGATAAATATAATAAATGAAACACAACAAAAACATATAATTACACTAGAAGACCCAATAGAGTATGTCCATCACCATAAACAAAGTTTAGTAAACCAAAGAGAAGTAGGAACTGATACAGAAAGTTTTCACTCAGCTCTTAGAGCTATTTTACGTCAAGACCCAGATGTAATTCTAATAGGGGAAATGAGAGACCCGGAGACTGTGTCAATAGCATTAACAGCCGCAGAAACAGGACATCTAGTATTTTCAACACTACATACAGTTGGTGCTGCTAAGACAATAGACAGAATAGTGGACATGTTCCAGCCAGCTCAACAACAACAAATAAAAACTCAATTGTCTACAGTTTGTGAAGGAGTAGTATCACAACAATTACTTCCTACATCAGATGGGAAAGGTAGGATAGCTGCAATTGAATTGATGTTTGCAACACCAGCAATAAAAAACCTAATAAGAGAAGGAAAAACATATCAAATTCCAAATATGATACAAACTGGAGTTAAAGCAGGTATGAAAACTATGGATCAAGATTTGATGGAACTTTATAAAAATGGAAAGATTACAAAAGATATGGCACTTAGTAGATGTACCGACCAAGAATTTATGACTAGAATGATAGGTGGCGTAAATTATAATGGAAATTATAGTCGTTAATTTATATGTATTTGTAATTGGTATAGTATTTGGAAGTTTTTTTAATGTTTGTATTTTTAGGATTCCAGAATGTATATCTATTTCTAGCCCCCCATCTCATTGTATGAGTTGCAATACTAGACTAAAACCTATGGACTTAATACCAGTTTTTAGCTATTTAATGAGTGGTAGAAAATGTAGGTATTGTGGTGAGAAAATTTCTAGCAGATATGCTATAGTAGAGTTAATTACAGGAATTTTATTTTTAACAGTGTTTATGGTTTATGGAATATCTATATCGACTATTTATTATTTGGTTCTTGTATCTTTATTAATTGTAATAGCATTTATAGATATTGACCACTTTATAATACCAGATAGGATACTAGTTTTTGGAGCTATATTTGCTATAATTTTTAATCTCCTACTAAAAGAAGTTTCAATTAAAGATTCTATTATAGGTGCTTTTGTATGTGGAGGAAGTGTTTGGCTTATAGTAGCTCTAATTGAATTTATAATAAAAAAAGAATGCATGGGTGGAGGAGATATTAAACTATTCGCAATGTTAGGCTTATATATGGGCACTAAAAATGGTCTTTTAACAGCTTTAGTGAGTGTTTATGTAGGAGCAGTATATGGAGTTTGTGTGATAGTTTTCAGTAAGATAAAGGGAAAGAAATACAACTCTGTTATACCTTATGGGCCATTTATATCAATTGGAGCATTGATAACAATTTTATTTGGAAGACAATTACTTGAATTTTACTTTTCTATACTTATGTAGATGATAGTTAAATTTAATGTAATTTTAATTTTTATAAAAGTGAATTAAAGTAATCAATAAGGACAATATTATTATTAACCCTACTACAGAGTACTGTAGACTATGGAGTATATAATAATAATTTCCTTATTTTTTGCATATTTGATAAATAAATCCTTATATATTTTTTGTGATGGAGTAAAGAAAAATTCGTATAATATGTTTTTTATTTACATAATAACTGTAGTTTTATCTGTATTAATATATCTAAAATTTGGGATTAGTGCAGAATGTGTACAATATATAGTATTAATTCCATTTTTAATAATTATATCTATTATAGACTACTACACAATATATGTATATGATATAACAATAGTTAGTGGTATAATAGTTCAAGGTGTAATTTTTTTAATCTTTTGCAATATAGTGCAAATTGACTATATAAGTCATATATTTGGACTGGCAATAGGTTTTATTATACCTTATATTATTGCTAAATTTACAAAAGGATTAGGCTATGGAGATGTAGGTCTCTATAGCTTATGTTGCTTTGCATTGGGAAATAATTATGGATTTTATGTGATAGTTTTATCATTTATTTTAGCATTTTTATTTTTTGTTATTTTATATGGAATTAAAATTTTTAAAAATATAAATATCAAAAAACAAATTCCTTTTACACCATTTATTTCTCTAGCGACAATTATAATAATATTTACAGAGTATAATATATTTGATTTTTATTATAGTTTGTTATATAAATTTCTATAACAGGAGGTAAAAAATGTACGTAGTAGTAGGGTTAGGAAATCCAGGAAAAAAATACGAAAAGACTAGACATAACGTTGGATTTGATGTCATAGATATTCTTGCAAAAGAATACAACATTAGTGTTACTAAAATAAAACACAAAGCTTTAATTGGCGAAGGCAGAGTAGGTACTGAAAAAGTATTACTAGTAAAACCACAAACTTATATGAATTTAAGTGGAGAAACATTAATAGATATATATAAATATTATAAGGTAGATTTAAATAATATAGTAGTAGTGTATGATGATATAGATTTAGATGTTGGAAAGATACGCATAAGAAAAAAAGGAAGTGGTGGTACTCATAATGGAATGAAATCTATAACGAAGTGTTTAGGTTCAAATGATTTCCCAAGAGTAAGAGTAGGTGTATCTAAGCCAGAAGTTGGCCAAGACTTAGCAGATTTTGTACTTTCTAGATTTAGAAAAGAAGAATCTGATAATATAAATGAAGCACTAGAAAAAGCGGCGTGTGCTGTTGACTCAATAATAAGAGAAAATATAGACATGTCTATGAACAAATACAATGGATAGTGAGAGGGAGATTTAAATGAATGATGTTTTTTTATATCCTTTGCAGAACTCAAAAGAGTATAAAGATATAATAAACTGCATAAAAAATACAAAAGGCTCATTATTGGTTAATGGACTTTTACCAGTACAAAAACCTCATATATCATATTCTATGTTTAATGATTTGTCACGACAAATGATTTTTATCACAAGTAGTGATTTGGAAGCAAAAAAAGTATATGAAGATTTAAATTTTTATGTTGGGGATAAGGTCGAATATTTAGGATTTCAAGATATTTACTTTTATCATTTAGATGCAAAGGACAGAAACGAAGAAGCAAAAAAATTAAAGGTATTGTTAAAACTAGCAAAGAAAGAAAAAATAATTTTAGTAACTTCTATTGAAGCAGTTTTAAGAAAATATATACCAAAACAAGTTTTACTTGATAGTGTATCTCATTACAAAGTGGGGGATAGTTTAGATTTAGAAAAATTAACTGAGAAGTTAGTTTCCTTAGGATATGAAAGAGTTTCAAAAATAGAGGGGTTTGGTCAATTTAGTATAAGAGGTGGAATTATTGACGTATTCTCACTTGAGTATACAAATCCGATTCGTATGGAATTATTTGATGATGAGATAGATTCCATACGAACTTTTGACGTATTTTCTCAAAAATCAATTGATAAGTTACAACAGTTCTCTATAACTCCTTCAAGAGAATTTATTTATCCAGAAAAAACTACAGATGCATTAGTTAGGTTAAAAAAAGAAACAACTAAAAATACTGATGAAGGAACCTTTCAAAATATAGAATATATATCAAGTAATACTTATTTTGAAGGTGTAGAAAACTATATAGATTATATCTATCCAGAAGAAAACAAAAGTATATTTACTTATCTAGCAGATGATGCAATAGTATTTATCAATGATATAACAAGACTTAAGGAAAGATGTGAAAATTACTTAAATGAGTTTAGAGAAAATTACAAACTAAACCTTGAAAGAGGTTTGGCTGTTAAAAATCAAGGAAAACTATTATACCATTATACAGATTTGGAGTACCTAGTAAAAGACAAGTCTGTAGTCTTAAATTCAATATTACCAAAGTCTATAAATAACTTTTCTGTAAAATCCATAATAAATTTTGAAAGTAGAGAAGTACCTACATTTAATGGAAAAGTAGACTTACTTGTAGAAGAATTAAATCGGCTGAAATACAATGGTTATAAAATAATTTTGGCTACAAATACATTGGAAAGAGCAAATAAATTAGGAAAAGATTTATTGGATAAAGGCTTAGAAACGACTGTTTCTAAAGATAGAGATATTGAAATTAAATCTTCTCAAATTGTAATTGTACCTGCACATATAAATAGTGGTTTTCAGTATAAATCTATAAAATTTGTTGTTATAACAGATAATGAAATGATAGGTGTTTATAAAAGAGCCTCTAAGACTAGTAATAAAAAAGCAAAAAAAGGAAAGAAGATAGAGTCATTTTTAGATTTAAGCGTTGGAGATTATGTAGTACATGAAAATAGTGGTGTAGGTAGATACACAGGAATTGAACAGATTACAGTTAATGCAATCAAAAAAGATTACATGAAAATAGTTTACCAAGGAGGAGATAATTTATATGTACCAATAGACCAGATGGATAAAGTACAAAAATATATTGGTGCAGAGGTAGAAAAAGTTAAGTTAAATAAGCTTGGAACCAATGAGTGGACAAAGGCAAAGGCAAAAGTCAAAAAAGAAATTGAAGATATGACAAAAGACTTAATTGAACTCTATGCAAAACGTGAAAAGATACAAGGGTATAAGTTTTCAAAAGATACACCATGGCAGGCAGAGTTTGAATCCTTGTTTCCATATCAAGAAACAGAAGACCAATTAAAAGCAATAGAGGAAACTAAAAAGGATATGGAATCAAGTAAAGTAATGGATAGACTTGTCTGTGGAGATGTTGGCTATGGAAAAACAGAAGTAGCAATTAGAAGTATTTTTAAGGCATGTATGGACCAAAAACAGGTTGCAGTATTAGTTCCAACAACAATACTGGCTCAACAGCATTACAATACATTTAAAGAAAGGTTTGAAAATTATCCTTTGAGAGTGGAAGTTTTAAGTAGATTCAAGACTCCAAAACAACAAAAGCAGATTATTGAAGATGCTAAAAAAGGGTTAGTAGATATTCTAATTGGTACTCATAGAATAATATCTAAAGATATAAATTTACCAAACTTGGGTCTTGTAGTTATTGATGAGGAGCAAAGATTTGGTGTAAAACACAAAGAAGCTTTAAAGAAAATTAAATCTACAGTAGATGTGCTTACACTTTCAGCAACTCCTATACCAAGAACTCTACATATGTCTTTAAGTGGGATAAGAGATATGAGTGTTATAGAAGAACCCCCACAAGAAAGACATCCTGTAATAACATATGTTACTGAGAGTAAGGAAAGCGTAATTCAAGATGAAATAGAAAGAGAATTAAGTAGAGGTGGACAGGTATTCTTTGTATACAATCGAGTTGAGCATATTGAAGAAATGGCAAGTATGATTCAAAAGCTTGTCCCAGATGCTAGAGTAGCTGTTGCACATGGAAGAATGACTTCTAAGTCACTAGAAAATATAATCTTAGGATTTTTAAATAAAGACTATGATGTGCTAGTGTGTACTACAATAATAGAAACAGGTATGGATATATCCAATGCAAACACCATGATTATATACGATGCAGATAAAATGGGATTAGCTCAGTTATATCAGTTAAGAGGTAGAGTTGGAAGAAGTTCCAGACAAGGATATGCCTATCTCATGTATGAAAAAGATAAAACTTTAAGTGAAATAGCAGAAAAAAGATTAAAGGCTATTAGGGAATTTACAGAATTTGGCTCAGGTTTTAAAATAGCGATGAGAGACCTTGAAATCAGAGGAGCTGGAAATATTTTAGGTTCTCAACAACATGGTCATATGGCAGTTATAGGTTATGATTTATATGTCAAAATGCTTAATGATGCAATTAAAAAGGTTAAAGGTGAGCCTATTGTTGAAGAAATTGATGTTGAAATAGATTTAAGTGTAAATGCATATATTCCAGACAATTATATTAAGGATGAATTGATTAAGATTGAAATGTATAAGAAAATTGCTTCTATTGAAAATAGGGAAGATATGTTGGATATACAAGAAGAACTTGAAGATAGATTCTCTGATATACCTAAACCAGTACAAACACTACTTACAATAGCTTATATAAAATCGTTGTGTAAGATATTAAAAATAGAAAAAATTAGACAAGTAAAAGATGAAATATTATTAGTTCCAATAACAAAGTATAGAACTAAACAAAAAATAGGTTATAATATAGTTACAGAATTAGAAGAACTGTTAGAAAAAATGTGCAAGGTCAAATAACTTGTAAATTTAAGAAGGGATGTTTTAAATTTGAAAAAAGTAATAACGTTAGTAATAGCTATGATAGTTGTAGTATCAATAACAGCTTGTAGCGCAAGCACAGATGGAACTGTAGCAACAGTAAATGGTACAAAAATATCATCAGATGAATTTAAAAAAACTATAGCTCTTTACAAAGATTCTATGGAACAAACTTATGGAAAAGACATCTGGGACAAAGAAGTTGAAAAAGGAGTAAAGTATAAGGACAAGTTTAAAGACTTAATTCTTGAACAACTTATAACTACAGAAGTTATATATTCACAAGCTAAAAAAGATAACTTACTTCCTAAAAAAGAAGATGTTGAAAAAAGTTTTAAAGATTTAAAAGATGCTATGAGTAAAGATGAAAATTATAAAAAACAACTTGAAAAATTAGGTATAGATGATACATTTTTAAAAGACCAACAAGAAAAAGATTTAGCTATGCAAAACTATCAAGCTAATTTTACTAAAGAAACTAAAATATCAGATGAAGAAATGAAAAAATACTATGATGCACATAAAGATGAATTCAAAAAAGATGAGGTAGAAGCTTCTCATATTTTATTAAAAACAGTAGATGACAACAATAAACCACTTTCAGAAGAGAAAAAGGCAGAAGCTAAGAAAAAAGCTGAAGAAGCCCTTAAAGAAGTTAAATCAGGTGAAGATTTTGCAAAGGTTGCAAAGAAATATTCACAAGATGCTTCAGCAAGTGATGGTGGTAAATTAGGATTCTTCTCAAGAGGTCAAATGGTCGCTGAATTTGAAGAAGCAGCATTTTCTATGAAAAAGGGTGAAATATCTAACTTAGTTGAAACTCAATATGGATACCATATAATCAAAGTAACAGACAAAGTAAATGAACAAACCCCATTTGAAGATTCTAAAGAAACTATAAAAGATCAATTATTAAAAAACAAATATCAAGAGAAAATAGAAAAATTAACTAAAGAAGCTAAAGTAGAAAAAGATGAAAAAGTAATAAATACAATCACAATCTAAAAACTAAAAAAATAGTAATATGCTTAAAAAAGCTATATCTGGAGAAGATATAGCTTTTTTTGTATATTTTTCTTAACAATGGTAAAAATAAACTTAAAGTAATTTATGGAGGGATTAAAAAATATGAAAGCAACAGGTATAGTTAGAAGAATAGATGATCTTGGAAGGGTAGTTATCCCAAAGGAGATAAGAAAGACATTAAGAATTAGAGAAGGAGATCCTTTAGAGATATTCACAGCAAAAGATGGAGAAGTCATACTTAAAAAATACTCTCCAATAGGAGAATTAAATGAATTCTCCCAAGAATATGCTGAAACATTAGCAGAAGTATTAGGATATGGTGTATTAATAACCGATTTAGATTCTATAATAGCTGTATCTAAACTTCCTAAAAAAGATTATAAAGAAAAAAGTATAAGTGATGAGTTAGAAGCAATAATA
Organism: Clostridioides sp. ZZV14-6150; assembly: GCF_020657875.1. Lineage (NCBI taxonomy): Bacteria > Bacillati > Bacillota > Clostridia > Peptostreptococcales > Peptostreptococcaceae > Clostridioides > Clostridioides sp. ZZV14-6150. The sequence continues at coordinate 54,302 of NZ_JAGWDA010000016.1, forward strand.
AGTGAAAGAACAGTAAAATACTCAAAAGATAAAAATATTTTACCTTTATTTAAAGAAGACCAAAAGGAATATATTAGTCAAGTTATTATGCCTATAATTAGTGCATCTGGTGATTGTATAGGTTCGATTGTAGTTGTTTCAAAAGATAAAGATACAATTGCAGAAAGTGAAGAAAAATCTTTAAAAATAGCTGCTAACTTTTTAGGAAAACAAGTTCAATAATTTTATCATAAAGACCTTTTACGTGAAGGTCTTTTGAAGTTTTTGTTTAAAATATTGAATATAGCATTAAAAATATGGTATATTAAAGTTTGTTATATAAACAGTATGGAGGTTATGTTATGAACAATAACAAAAACAAAGACTCCTTTTTAAAAGGAGCCCTTATACTTGGGCTAGCAGGTGTAATCGTAAAAATAATGGGTGGATTTTTTAGAATTCCCCTTGGGAACATGATTGGTTCAGAAGGAATGGGATACTATCAGGCTGCTTATCCTGTGTACACTCTATTTTTAACATTAGCTACTGCTGGATTCCCAACAGCTGTGGCAAAATTGGTTTCGGAAAAAGTTGCTATTGGAAATTATAAAGGTGCAAATAAGATATTTAAAGTATCGCATACAGTTTTATTTATAACTGGTATAATATCATTTTGTATATTGTTTTTTGGGGCCGACTACATAGTAACAAACATAATGAAAAATCCTGGTGCATTGTACTCTATGAAAGCTATTGCTCCAGCTTTATTATTTGTTCCAGCGATGTCAGCATATAGAGGATATTTTCAAGGTAGACAAGACATGACTAAGATTGCTGTGTCTCAAGTTGCAGAGCAATTTTTTAGAGTTGTATTAGGTCTTACTTTGGCCTACCTACTTATGAAAAGTTTTGGGCAAACTTTAGGAGCAGCAGGTGCTATATCAGGAGCTACAATAGGTTCAGTAGCATCTATGGTTTATCTGATGTTTGCTTATATGTTAGGAAGAAGAGAACGTAGAGCTGAGATAGATGCGAGTCAAAGGTTCAAGGATGAACAAGTTTCTTATATCTTTAAAAAGCTTTTAACAGTTGCTATTCCGATAACAATAGGTGCATCAGTAATGCCACTTGTAAATATGATAGATAATGTTATTGTAATAAGAAGACTTATGGAAGCAGGCTTTACATATAAAGTAGCAAATTCAATGTTTGGTCAATTGACAGGTATGGCAATGGCAACAATAAATTTACCAGCCGTTATAACAACTGCAATGAGTATGAGCTTAGTTCCAGCTATTTCTAAAGCATATGCATTAGGTAATAAATCAAAGGCTAGAAAAGATACTAAAAATGCTGTTAAGGTGACTTTGCTTATAGTATTACCTTGTGCGTTTGGTATGGCATCATTAGCGATACCAATAATGGGTCTTTTATTTCCACATGAGCCATCATCTGTAGGAACTATCTTGTTTACTCTTACTCCATGTGTACTGTTCCTAGGATTAATACAAACATTAACAGGTATAATTCAAGGAATGGGAAAACCAATAGTTCCCGTAATTGCTCTATGTGTGGGTATGTTATGTAAGATTGTTATAAGTTACACATTGACAGGTATACCAGATATCAATGTATTAGGTTCAGCTTTTGGAACAGTTACAGCATACTTTGTGGCAGCTATGATTAACTTATTATATGTTAAAAAATATATGAATGTAAAATTTCCTAAGAAGGAATTTATAATAAAACCATTTATAACAGTTATGACAATGTTTATAATGGTTAAGTTGAGTTATGGTGCTTTAGTTGGATTATTGGGCAATAGTCTGTCTACAATAATCGCAATAGGTGTTGGTGGGATTGTATATGTAGTAGTTATTCTTGGAATAGGCGGAATTAAAAAAGAAGAGATATTAACTATGCCAAAAGGTGATAAATTATATAAATTGTTAAAAAAAGTTAAACTTATAAGATAATATAGGAATATATATGCAAATAAAGGAAATACTATACAAATAGTAAAGCTCCTTATTTGTATAATAATACAAAAATAAAGTGAAATTTGCTAATGGGAGTGATGTTATGGGTAAGATAAGTATTGTAGGGCTTGGACCAGGAGACTATTCTCTTATAAGCCAAGGTGTACTGGAATCTTTAAAAAATAGCCCTAGAGTCTTTTTTAGAACAGAGAAACATCCAATAATTGATAAACTTAAAGAAACTATACAATACACTTCTTTAGATTACTTTTATGAAAATGAGGAAAACTTTGAGAGTGTTTACTTAAAAATATCTGAATTTATTATAGAAGAATCTATAAAAGGTGATTTAGTATATGCGGTTCCTGGTCATCCAAGGGTCGCAGAAAAGACTGTAAGTATAATAGAGAGACTTGCCGATGAAAAGCACATAAAAGTGGAGATAGTACCTTCTATGAGCTTTGTAGACGCTATGTTTAACTATTTAGCTATAGACCCATCTGATGGATTTAAATTGATAGATGCTTTTGAGATAGAAAACTCATACATAGATTTAGATACAAGTATGATAATAACTCAAGTGTATGATAAATTTATAGCATCAAATGTAAAGTTAAAACTTATGGAATATTATGACTATAATCAAGAAATATGTATAGTAAATGGAGCAGGTGTCAAAGATTTAGAAAGTAAAAAGTTTATAAAATTATGTGAATTAGACAGAAATGAAAACTTTTTTGACTATTTAACTAGCTTATATATACCCAAAAGTTCTAAAAAGATGTATAATACAGTACATGACTTAGAAATAATAGTTAATACATTAAGAAGTCCATCTGGATGTGAATGGGATAAAAAACAAACACATCAATCATTAAAAAATTCTGTTATAGAGGAAGCATATGAACTTTGTAATGCAATTGATAATAATGATATAGATGAAATGGTAGAAGAATTAGGAGATGTTCTTTTACAAGTTATATTCCATTGTCAGATAGGTAATGAGGAAGGCTACTTTGATTTAAAAGAAGTGGTAAATGGTATATGCAAAAAATTAATTCATAGACATCCTCATATATTTAATGGTGTAAAACTAGATATGTCTAAGTTTGAAAAAACTTGGGAAGAGTTAAAGCAAGAAGAAAAAGGCGAAAGCACTGTAACAGATGGCCTTAGAAGAATACCAAAACATTTACCAGCTCTTATGAAGGCTAGTAAAGTTCAACATAAAGCAGCTCTTGTTGGCTTTGATTGGGACAATGTAGAAGATGTATTTAAAAAAATTGAAGAAGAATATCAGGAATTACTTGACGAACACAGGGTCGGGAATATAAAATACATAAAGGAAGAACTAGGCGATTTATTATTTTCGATAGTAAATCTAGCTAGATTTTTAGACATAGACTCAGGAGAAGCCTTGAACTGTACTACAGATAAATTCATAAATAGATTTGAGTTTGTAGAAAAAAGTGCAATGAATTTAAATAGAAAATTAGAAGACATGACACTTGAAGAGATGGATGAATTTTGGAATCAGGCTAAAAAACAATAAAATTGTGGAAGGAAATTTGTCAAAAATCTAGAACTTTTATCAGAAAGATAGGAGTCTATATTATAAACATTTTTAGGAGGTAAATATCGTGAATAAAGCTGAATTAGTATCAAAGATGGCAGAAAAAAGTGGATTAACAAAGAAGGAAGCAGAGGCTGCGTTAAACGCATTTATGAGTTCTGTTCAAGATGCACTAGTAAATAATGAAAAAGTTCAATTAGTTGGATTTGGAACATTTGAGACAAGAGAAAGAGCTGCTAGACAAGGAAGAAATCCAAGAGATCCAGAGCAAATTATAGATATACCAGCTTCTAAAGCACCAGTTTTCAAAGCTGGAAAAGGATTAAAGGATACAATAAATGGATAATTAGAAATCTTGTGAAAAAGTGTGGATAAATTTACCACACTTTTTCTATAGAGCTAAGGAAGGTGATAATTATGAGATTAGATAAGTTTTTAAAAGTATCTAGGATTATAAAGAGAAGAACTGTTGCTAAAGATGCATGTGATAAAGGAATTGTCACTATAAATGGAAAAGTCGCTAAATCTTCTTCAGAAGTGAATATTGGAGATACACTAGAAATACAATTTGGAGAGAAGAAGATGAAGTTTAAGATAAATGAAGTAAGAGAGCATGTATTAAAAAATGATGCAAAAGAAATGTACGAAATTTTAGAATAAAATTAATAGTCCTCTAGTATATTAATAGTAGTATTAGTGAAATATTTACTGGGGGGATATTATGGAACAGAACATAACTTTGAAAGATAGATCAAAGCTGGTTATTTCAGGAGTCGAGCACATATATTCTTTTAATGATAAAAGAGTAGAGCTTAAAACTTCTGTAGGCGAGATGGTAATTGAAGGCGAAAACCTAGATATGAGCAAGCTAAGTATAGACGAAAATATAATTAGCATAGATGGAACTATAAATTCTATGGTATATGCAAAGCCTAAAAAGCCACAAGAAAGTTTTTTGAAAAAGGTATTTAGATAGATGATACCTTTTACTCAAGATGTAAGTATTTTCTACGCTACTATTTATGGTGGAATACTCATAGGAGTGTTGTTTGATTTTTATAGAGGCCTGAGAGGGAGTTTTAAATTCATCAATTATTTTGCAATAATTTTTGATGTATTGTTTTGGTTTCTGGCAACCATTATAATATTTATAACAATAAACCTTACAGAGTTTTTTAATTTAAGATATTACCATTTTGTGGCTTTGTTTATTGGTTTTATTTTATACTATAACACCATAAGTAAAATTGTTTTATCAATTATCAATAAAATAATTCGTTTTGTGAGGAATTCTTTTAAAAAAGTTACACACTACATAGTCAGTTTTTTAAACAATTTGTATTACGTTATAATCTATTCACTACACCTACTATTTGATATTATATTTTATATACCAAACATATTTATGGCAACAAAAAAAAGTATAAAGAGAAAATCAAATAAAAAATCAAAAAACAAGAAAAAATCAAAATCTAAGAAAAAAACTAAAACTAAAAAAAGGGTGTAGGAAAAATGAACTTAAGAAAAAAATTTTCAGGACAAATTATTGTTATCAGTTTATTTTTAGGAATATCAATTTTTAGTATAATGACAGGATTTGTGTTTGAGTACGAAAAAGCTAAAGAATATAAAACAGAAATAGCAAGTCTAAATAAACAATTAAAAAAGACTGAAATACAAATAAACAGCTTAAAGAAAGATGAAAAATCATATGAAGGAGACTTAGAAGAAATAGCTAGAAAAAGGTTAAACATGGTAAAGCCTAATGAAACCGTTTATGTAGATATAAATCGCTGATTAAAACTGGCTAATAAGTCTACAAGAATATTGATTTTAAAATTTAAGATTAAATAAAAAAGTCATTCAGTTTAAGGATGACTTTTTATTTTGATTAAGGAGGAATTTTATAATGAAAATAGGAGCTATTGATATTGGGACAAACTCAATGAGATTGTTGATAGTAGATTATGTAGATGGAAAACTTATAAATAGAAAAAAATTTGTTAATACAACTAGAATTGGGCAAGGCGTAGATAGCGAAGGATATATAAAGGAAGATGCGATTCAAAGAAATATAAAAGCATTAAAAGAATTCTCTGACAAGTGTAATGATGAAAAATGTGAAAATATTTATTGCATGGGGACATCTGCCCTTAGAGATAGTAAAAATGGAGATTACTTTGTTAAACTAGCAAAAGAAGAAGTTGGTATAGATGTTGATATAGTTACGGGTATAGAAGAATCAAATTTGGGCTTTAAAGGTGTTTTAGAAGGTATACAAGAGGATAATGATATTATTGTTATAGATATTGGAGGAGGTTCAACAGAGTTTATTGTAGGTGATTCAGATGGAATTAAATTTAATAAAAGTGAAAATGTAGGAGCTCTTAGAATGACAGAGAAATTTTTAAAACACGATATCATTGAAAATGAAGAGTTTGAAGCTATGAGTTCATTTATATATAATGAAATTAGTGAGACTTTAAATTACATAAAAGAAAAGGGATTAAAAACTCTTATAGGTATAGGAGGTACAATCACATCATTGTCAGCAATGAATCAAGAATTAGAAATTTACTCTATGGAAAAAATACATAACAGTAAAATATGCAAAAAAGAAATAGAAGAAATTCTACAAAAATTAATAAAGATGACATTAAGTGATAAAAAGAACTTAAAAGGGCTACAAGAAAAACGTGCGGATATTATAACTGCTGGTGTAAAAATATTGAATATAATAATGGAAAAATTAGAAATAGAAGAAATAACCGTAAGTGAATACGATAATTTGGAAGGCCTAATATGTCAAAAGTCAAAAAAAATGTATTAATATTTTTTGATATTTGGAACCGATTATGACAAAAAAAATTACTCCTCTTTGTTACAATTCTTAATATAAACAAAAGAGGAGGTTTTTTTATGCAAAGAAGTGTAGCAGTTGTAAAGAACAAAACTGTAAAACCAAATGTCATAAAATTAATAAGCGGATATATTGATTTTACTACGGTGGCATTCGCCGTAATGGGATTTTTACTTAGTAGGTCTATTATAGTAGACTCTGTAGCTCCTTTAGGAATTGCCTTTTTTATATGTGCATCAAAGATTGATAAGTATAAGATACCTGTATTTATATCAACATTAATAGGAATATTGTTATCATTCAATGATTTTGGAAATGTAGCAAAATATGCTGTGTGCCTTACAATATTTATGGCATTAAATAAGAAACTAAAACTATTAGATTCAATTGCCAAAATGGCGTTTATAGGTGCAGTAGTATTACTTCCAATTTCCATGGGACAAGCTTTCTTTTCAGATAGGTGTGTATATAATCTGCTTGTTGCAGGTGTAGAAGCAATAATAATGTTTATATCTATATATGTATTTTCTTATGGTATAGGTTTAATGGCCAATGTCAACAATAGGATGTCTGTACGGACAGAAGAAGCCATATCAATAAGTTTACTGCTAACCTTTAGTATAATGGGGATAGGAGATATATCTTTGTTTGGAATATCGATAAGGACCATTTTGTCAACTGTATTGATATTACTGACCTCAATAGTAGGTGGAGCTACTATGGGAGCATCTAGTGGTGTAATTATTGGTGTGGCATCTATTTTAAATAATATGACATCAGCTATTTATATGGGTATATATTCTTTTTCAGGATTAATAAGTGGTGCATTTAATAAGATAAACAAATATTTCTGTATATTAGGATATATTCTAAGTTGGACAATAATATACCTATATACTTCTGGTATTACTTCAAACATGATGCAACTAAGAGATATATTGTTAGGGTGTTTGATAGTGCTTGTGTTGCCAGAAAGATTATTCAATAAGATTGAAAAATTAATAAAAAGTAATGTAGCTTCAAATGAAATTGTATACGATTATATTATGAGAAGCAAAAACTTAACGAATAGTCGATTAAATAGTATATATAAAACTTATGATGACCTTGCAGATACATTTGATAAGATAAGAGAAAAGGATAAAGTGTTAGACCAAAGAGACATAGCGAATGTAATAGATATGATTCATAATGATGAATGTAAAAGTTGTAGTATGAGAAGAATGTGTTGGGAATCAAGATTTAATCATACATACACTATGATATATAATATTCTTGAAAAAATTGAAGAGAAAGGAGAATTAAGTGTAAACGATATACCTAAAAATTTTAGAAAGGAATGTATGAAGCCAGAATCAATAGTGAAAATATCAAATCACTATTATAAAATGTTTGTATTAGATTATGATTGGAGTGTGAAGTTTTCAGAAAGTAGAAAATTAATAGCAAACCAGATAAGAAGTATTTCAAAATCAATTAAATCGCTGTCTCAGGACTTAGAGGGCGATATAATGTTGGATATAGAGAAAGAAAAAAATATATATGAACAATTAGAGAGATATGATATAACTGTTGATAAAGTAAGTTACTTAACAAAGAGTAACAGCGAATTTGAAATATCAATAGAAAAGAAGACTTGTAACGATGGTTGCATGTGTGAAAATAAAATTGTAGATATAATTTCAGACCTAGTAGGAGAGAATATGTCTGTTAGAAAAATAGGATGTCACTGTTTAGGAGGTAAATGTAAAGCAACATTTGTTAAGTCTCAAAAATATAAGGCTGTTACAGAAGTTTCAGCAATGTCTAGGGATGGACATATCCTTTGTGGAGATAATTACACATATATGGAGATAAATGATGGTAAATATATGATGGCTATAAGCGACGGTATGGGAAAGGGTAAAAAAGCTTATGAAGAGTCTTCTGCTACTATTGATATACTAGAAAAAATGATAGATGCAAAGATTAAAGATGAAATAGTCATAGATACTATAAATAATATGTTGTTATTAAAGTCTTCAGAAGAAATGTTTTCAACTCTCGATTTAGGTATTTTAGATTTAAAACGAGGTTGTTTAGAAACTATAAAGATGGGAGCATGTTCTACCTATATAAAAAGAGAGGATGGAGAAGTTGATTTAATATCATCATCATCTTTACCTGTTGGTATATTATCAGATGTAAAGATTGATAGAAAAAATGTAAAAGTTAAGGAAGGTGACTATGTTATAATGGTTTCTGATGGAATTGTAGATGCAGGAAGAAATAACAATTTAGGCGATAATTGGTTAATATATTTCTTAAAAAACATAGAAACTACTAATCCAAAGGAAATTTCAAATTTAATATTAGATAGAGCATTGGAGTTACAAGCGTTACAAATCGAAGATGACATGACTGTTCTAGTTACAAAAATATGTACAAAATAAAATTTATAAATTTCTGTGTATAATATGTGGATAACTTGTGTATAATATGTTAATAGACTTTTGAAAAAAGTAAAGTTATTAACAAAAAAAACGTATAAATCAACAAAATTTGTTGATAAGTATGGCATAAATGTTAATAAAATGTAAAAAAATAAAAAATAAAAGCTATTATCAAAAGAGATTCATGTTGAAATAACTAAATTTCTAAGCAAGTAAAGCCTGTGAATATGTTGATTATTATGTGGATAACTATTAATTCGATATTTATTTATATAGTATGAATAATTGAATAATATATCTAAAAAAAGCCATCCTATTATTAAGTAAACTTATTGAAAGGATGGCTTTTTATGAATAGGAAATTGTGCAAAGCAATAATACCTTTATTTATCTCTATTTTTTGCATGTTAATAATAAGTATAAAAGCTGACCAAGGATATCAAAAAAATAATGATAGAGCAATTACTGTCATGAATAATGATACTGAAGATGATGCTGAAAAAAAACAAGAAATAGATTATGAAAAAACATGTTGGAATTTACAGTCTCTATTTAAAAGTGATGACCAATGGAAAAAAGAACTTAAGAGTTTTAATAAAGATACAAAAGAACTTAAAAATTACATAGGTAAAGTTACAAAGTCACCAACGCATTTGTCTTTTGCGTTAGATATCAAAGAGAAACTTGATATAAGATTAAATAAACTTTCTGCCTATGTAAAATTAAAACAAGATACTAATAAAAATTCATATAAATATTTAGATATGAGTGATAGTATGGGTAAATCTTATGGAGACTATATGGGGATTTGCTCAGATTTAGAGTTAGAGATATTAAAATTATCAAATAGAGATTATAAGAAGATTATTTCAAATAAAAATATAAATAGAAAATATGGTGTATATTTAAGAGATATAAGAAGAAATAAAGTACATTATTTGGATGATAAATCAGAAGATATTCTAAGTAAAGTGTCTTCAATAAGTAGTCTTCCAAGTCAAGTATATGAATTATTTAGAAATATGGATAGAAAAACTAATCTGACACCAGCTCAATATGCAAGTGAATTGGAATCTCCAGATAGAGAAAATAGAAAAAAAGCTTATCAAGATGAACTCATTACTTATAATGATAATATAAATACAATTGCGGGCTTGATTACTGGCCAAGTTAAAAAGAATATATTTTATTCTCAGGAAAGAGGTTATGAGTCGTCTTTAGAAATGTATTTAGAATCTGATAATGTAGATGAAAAAGTATACAATAATTTAATAAGAACTGTAAACAGTAATATGGATAGTTTACACAAATATATAGACTTAAGAAAAAAAGTCTTAAAGTTGGATAAGGTTCACTCATATGATATGTCTGTACCTATAGTTAAAGCTGTTGATAGTAATATCAACTATGAAAAGGCACAAAGTATAGTATATTCAGCATTATCACCTTTGGGAAAAGAATACAATGATGTGGTATACAAAGCGTTTAATGAAAAATGGATAGATGTTTATTCACATGAAAATAAAGTAAGTGGTGGATATTGCTTATCTGTCTATGAAAATCATCCATATATACTTTTAAATTATAATAATTCATTAGGCTCAGTTTCAACTTTATCACATGAATTAGGTCATGCTGTATATGAATATTTAAGTTCTAAGAATCAAAATTATTTTAATTCAAATCCATCTATATTTACTCATGAAGTTGCGTCTACTACTAATGAGGCATTGCTTTATGAGATGCTTATAAGAGAATCTAAAAGTAATGGAGAGAAAGCCTATTATATAACACAATATCTAGACTTAATAAAGGATACTCTTTATACACAAACTATGTATGCTGAATTTGAAAAAACTATACATGAATTAGTAGAAAAAGGAAAAAGTGTAAATGCATTAGTGTTAAACGATGCTTGGGGACAACTTCTTAAGAAGTATTATGGGCAAAACTATGAATTAGACCAATTATCTAAGGTCGGATGGGCAAGAATCCCACATTTTTATAATAGTTTTTATGTCTATAAATATGCTACAGGTTGTAGTGCAGGAGTGAGTTTCGCCCAAGATATACTAAAAAATGGCTCAGATAATTATATAAATTTTCTTAAAAAAGGAAGCTCAGATTATCCAATAGACTTATTAAAAGGAAGTGGGATAAATTTAACTAATACAAAACCTATAGAAAATACAATAAAAAAATTTGACAGCTTAGTAGCAGAACTTGAAAAGCTATTATAAAAGATTTATTATAATCCACATGGAAAATATATCGAATTAATGTTAAAATATACTAAAAGTTTAAAGTCCTATTATATAATAGGACTTTTTATCTATTAATTAGTGGGAGATGATTCTATGCAAGTTAAAGTTAAAAAAGCTGTAATACCAGCAGCAGGTTTAGGTACTAGATTTTTGCCAGCGACAAAGGCACAACCAAAAGAAATGTTACCAATAGTTGATAAACCAACTCTACAATACATAATAGAAGAGGCTGTAGCTTCAGGAATAGAGGAAATACTAATAATAACAGGCAGAAATAAAAAATCTATTGAAGACCACTTTGATAAATCTGTAGAATTAGAACTTGATTTAGAAAAAAAAGGTAAAAAAGAGTTGTTAGAAATAGTACAAAACATATCTAACATGATTAATATACATTATATAAGACAGAAAGAACCAAAAGGACTGGGAGATGCGATTTATTGTGCTAGACACTTTATAGGTGATGAGCCTTTTGCTGTAATGCTAGGAGATGACATTGTAGACAATGATGTGCCTTGTTTAAAACAATTAACAGACGCATATGAAGAGTATAGAACTACAATATTAGGTGTGCAAAAAGTGAATCCAGAAGATACTAATAAATATGGTATAATAGAAGCTAAAAATATAGAGGGCAGGGTTTATAAAGTAAAAGATATGGTAGAAAAACCAGAATCAGGGAAGGCACCTTCAAATATAGCTATTTTAGGTAGGTATATAATAACTCCCGAAATATTTGATATCCTTAAGGATTTACCTCCAGGCAAAGGTGGAGAAGTACAACTTACAGATGCTTTAAAAGTATTATCTAAAAAGGAAGCCATGTATGCATATAACTTTGAGGGTAAGAGATATGATGTTGGTGATAAATTAGGATTTTTAGAAGCGACTGTCGATTTTGCTCTAAAGAAAGAAGACCTTAAGGAAGATTTTATTAAGTATCTAAGACATGTTTGTAATGAATTTGATAAAGATGTCAATGTGTTATACAATAATACAAATGAAGAAATAGATTCAAATAAGATTTGTGAAATTAAGGAACTCGAAATTCAAAAATAATTAGGAAAGGTGATGTAGTGTGGCAAAATCAGGTCAAAAAAAGATTAATAGAATAATAGCTGTTGGGATTGTGGGTGTTCTTGTATTAACAAGTATAACAGCTGTTTTAAGTATGATTGCAGCTATGTTATAGAAATAAATAACTACTGTGGTATACATAAATATAAAAACCATATATAACTTGATGTAGTCAAAAATTTACAGAATTCTAGTTATATATGGTTTTTAGAATTTATAAAGATAAAAAATAATTTTTATAACAGTTGCATATTTTAAGGGAAAATATTATTATAAGATATAAATATAGTGATAAATTTATAGAAGCGTGCTAAGATTGGACTTGAGATATAATAAATATAATGGATAATAATGTTTTAAATTTTATTTATTGACCATAATGTATAAATAGTGATATTATTAGACTTAACTGTTTGAATAAAACTTTTCTTTTTCATGCCTTCAATTTCCAAAAAAAGTATATATATAAATGAATATATAGATGAGGAGGATTTTTTTGATTTTAGATGATAAAGTATTAGAAGGATTGGGTAGTAAAACATTAGTTGAACTACGAGAAATAGCAAAAGAATTAAAAATAAAATCAATTACTACATATAAGAAAAATGAGCTAATTGAGATTATAAATTCTAAGAGCAAGAATGAAGTAAAAACAAATGAGATAAAAGCAAATGAAGAAATTAAAGATAAAGATAAAAATGAAAATATAAAAGAAGACATGAAAAATAGAAAAGAAAATATAGAGAACGAAAGCATAGAAAAAGAAGTTGAATATAAGAGCCCTGCCAAATCATATAACAAAAAAGAAATAGATAATCAGAATATTTCCCAAAGCCAAGATAACAGAAACCAAAAAAATGATTATAATAAGACATCAAGTACAAATGATTACAATAAGACATCAAGTACAAATGATTACAATAAGGCATCAAATACATGTAATAGAATGGTCAGAAATAATAATAAAAACTATTATATGCCTAAACAAGTAGATGAATCTAAGATAGTAGATGAATTTAACACATCAAAGGAAGATGAAGTAGTCGGTGTACTTGAGATTTTACCAGATGGATTTGGTTTTTTAAGAGGCTCAAATTATTTATCTACTGAAGGAGATGTATATGTTTCACCATCTCAAATAAGAAGATTTAATATGAAAACAGGAGATAAGATTAAGGGTATAACTAGACATCCAAAAAGTGGAGAAAAGTTTAGAGCACTTTTATATGTTCAAAAGATAAATGATGAGAACCCTGATACAGCTATACAAAGAAATGCATTTGAGACATTGACACCAATCTTTCCAGAAGAACGACTTACACTGGAAACAAATAGAAATGAGATAGCTACAAGAATTATAGATTTAATTTCTCCTATAGGTAAAGGACAAAGAGGATTGATAGTTGCACCTCCAAAAGCTGGGAAAACAATTCTTTTAAAAAGTGTCGCAAACAGTATAGCTAAAAACCATCCAAATGTTGAACTTATAGTCCTTCTTATAGATGAAAGACCAGAGGAAGTTACTGATATGAAGGAGTCTATTGAAGGAGATGTTATATATTCTACTTTTGACCAAGTATCAAGTCATCATGTTAAGGTTGCAGAAATGGTATTAAATAGAGCTCAAAGACTAGTTGAACACGGTAAAGATGTAGTAATCTTACTAGACAGTATAACTAGACTTGCAAGAGCATATAACCTTACAATATCTCCTACAGGTAGAACTTTATCTGGAGGTATTGACCCTGGTGCACTTCATGGACCTAAAAAATTCTTTGGAGCTGCCAGAAATATAAGACAAGGTGGTTCTTTGACAATACTAGGAACAGCACTAGTTGAAACTGGCTCTAGAATGGATGATGTAATTTTCGAGGAATTTAAAGGTACAGGAAATATGGAATTACATTTAGATAGAAAATTAGCTGAAAAAAGGATATTCCCTGCAATTGATATTTATAAGTCTGGGACAAGAAGAGATGACTTATTGCTTGATGATGAAGAAAAAACAGCTCTTTGGAGATTAAGAAGAGAAATGAGTAATAATTCAGTGATGGAAATTACAGATAAAGTCATTGAACTTATAAAAAGAACTAAAGACAATAAAGAATTTGTAAAATCGATAAAGAGTTTGTAAAATCAAGGAATAATTGTAAAAATAGATTATATAAAGTAATAGAAAAATCACTTGAATGGCATAATAAGTTGTGCTATAATAATGTAGTTGATAATGTAAAAAGAAAGTTAATATAATTAATTTTTTTAAATAAAGAGAAGAGGTGACTATAATGCAAAAGGAAATACAACCAAAATACAATCCAGTTGAAGTGCGTTGTGCTTGTGGGAACACATTTGTTGCTGGTTCAACTAAGGACGAAATAAAAGTTGAAATATGTTCAGAGTGCCATCCATTCTATACAGGAAAACAAAAGAACATAGAAAAAGGTGGAAGAATCGACAAATTCAAAAAAAGATTCAAAATGGACTAATTTTTATAAAAATGGAGTTGGAGGAAGCCAACTCCTATTTTATTACAAAAAAAGATTCATATTCTACTTTAAATTGTCTTTTTGTATTATAATAATAAATATGTTAAATCAAGTATTTAAAATGCAATTGAATGAGGTGAGTGGATGGGAAAACAATCTGTAGGTGGTCAAGCTGTTATTGAAGGTGTAATGATGCAATCAAAAGATAAAAGAGCTGTAGCTGTTAGAAAAAGTGACGGAGAAATAGCCTTAAAAGAAGATAGAATAAAAAGTTGGGTAAGAGATAAGAATATAGATAAGATACCTTTTATTAGAGGTTCTTTTGTTATGATAGATACAATGATTCAAGGAATAAAGAGTTTGAACTTTTCTTCAGAGTTCTTTATGGAAGAAGCTGAAGAGGACAAATTTGATTTATTTATGAAGAAGATTTTTAAAGACAAGGCAAATGATATACTTATAGTCTTTTCCTTGGTTATAGCGATGATACTTTCTGCTGGTTTATTTATTTTTATACCTACACTAGTAGGAGGGGCTTTTTCTAAGGTAATACCTAGTGATTTTATGCTCAATTTAATAGAAGGTATTATAAGGATAGTTATATTATTTGCATATATAGTATTAATTTCTAGAAGTAAGGATATAGAAAGAGTATTTCAATATCATGGTGCAGAGCATAAATCTATATATTGTTATGAAAATAATTTGGAACTTACAGTAGAAAATGCTAGAAAATTTAAAAGGCTTCATCCTAGATGTGGTACAAATTTTTTATTTATAGTTATGGCTGTATCAATAATATTGTTTGCATTTTTTGGTTGGCCAAATCCAATACTTAGGATATTTATGAGAATCATATGTGTTCCTATAGTAGCAGGATTATCTTATGAAGTAATTAGAATTCTTGGAAGATATGACAATGGATTCACTAAGATTATTGCATATCCAGGTATGATGTTGCAATACTTTACAACTAAAGAGCCTGATGATGAGCAGTTAGAAGTAGCTTTAGAAGCATTAAAGGCAGTAGTAGATTAAAGAAAAGGGTATTTATTATGACGATAAAAGATATAATTATTAAATATTCAGAGGAATTTAAAGATATAAGTGATACTCCAAGACTAGATACAGAATTGTTATTACAAAAAGCATTAGGTGATGTTGATAGATTGTATATTCACTTAAATCTAAATAAGGAATTAGCTGAAGAACAGAAAACAAAATTTATAGGTTTTGCAGAAGAAAGAATAAATGGAAGACCAATAGCATATATAGTTGAAAAGAGAGAGTTTATGGGGCTAGATTTCTTTGTTAAGGAAGGAGTATTAATCCCAAGACCAGATACAGAAACTTTAGTAGAAGAAATAATTGAAATATGTAAAGATGGAAAAAATGTAAGCATACTAGATATAGGTACTGGTTCAGGTGCTATTACAGTCAGTTTAGCAAAATACATTGAAAATTCCAATGTGACATCTTTTGATATATCAGAAATAGCTCTAGAAATAGGAAAGAAAAATGCTATTATAAATGAAGTTGATGAAAAAATAGAGTACATCAAATCAGATTTATTTACAGCATTAAATGATAGTAATATAAAATTTGATATTATAGTTTCAAATCCACCATATATAAAAAAGCAAGATATAGAAACATTACACACACAAGTTAAGGATTATGAGCCATATAATGCGCTTGAGGGTGGAGAAGATGGATTGGATTTTTATAGAAAAATAACAGAACAAGGAAAGAAATATTTAAATGAATGTGGAATATTAGCATATGAAGTTGGTCATAATCAAGCTGAAGATGTAATTAATATTATGAAAAGTAATGGATATAAACAAATATATACAAAGAAGGATATACAAGGCATTGATAGAGTTGTTATAGGCTACAATATATGATATAATCAACAATTGATATGTTACATTTAATCGAGGTGAAAGTATGTTAAAAAAATTAGAGGTATTGGAAGATACATATAAAGACTTAAGTGAAAAAATAGGTGATCCTGATGTAATAAATGATCAAAAAGTTTGGCAAAAGTATATAAAAGAACATGCTGACTTAGAGCCTATTGTCATGAAATACAGAGAGTATAAAAGTGTTTTAGATAGTATAAAGGAATCAAAAGAAATTTTACAAGAAGAGTCAGACGAAGAGTTAAGAGAATTAGCAAAAATGGAGTTATCTGAAATGGAAGAAAAAGTAACTCCAATAGAAGAAGAAATAAAAATACTACTATTACCTAAAGACCCTAACGATGATAAGAACGTTATAGTTGAAATTAGAGGTGGAGCTGGAGGAGATGAAGCAGCTCTATTTGCAGGTGATTTATTTAGAATGTATTCGAGATATGCTGAGAGAAGAAGATGGAAAATAGAATTATTAAGTGCTAGTGATACTGGAGTGGGTGGATATAAAGAAGTATCTTTTATGATAAAAGGTAAAGGAGCTTACTCAAGATTAAAGTATGAATCTGGAGTTCATAGAGTTCAAAGGATACCATCAACTGAATCTGGTGGAAGAATACACACATCAACTTCTACTGTTGCAGTATTACCAGAAGTTGAAGATGTAGAAGTTGACATAAATCCAAATGACTTAAGAATAGACGTTTTCCGTTCTTCAGGTAATGGAGGGCAAAGTGTCAATACTACTGACTCTGCTGTTAGGGTAACACACATACCTACAGGTGAAGTAGTATCTTGCCAAGATGGAAAATCACAATTAAAAAATAAAGAGCAAGCTTTAAAAATATTAAAAGCTAGACTTTACGATAAAGCATTGGCAGAACAACACAAAGATATAGCAGCAGAAAGAAAAAGCCAAGTCGGAACTGGTGACAGATCAGAAAGAATAAGAACATATAATTTCCCTCAAGGTAGAATAAGTGACCATAGAATAAATTTAACTTTATATAAGCTAGATGCATTCTTAGATGGGGATATAGATGAAATGATAGACGCTTTAATTACTGTTGACCAAACAGAAAAAATGACTGCAATATAAGGAATGTTTTAAAAGAGCTGTTTCTTTCTAGAAATTATTTTCTATTTTGAAACAGCTATTTTGCATTTTAGGTCATGTTATCATATTCTACTGTATATAATTGTTATATACAAGTACAGGAGGGTTATATGATACTAAAAGTAACGATGATTGGACTTTTGGCAGGTGTTATAGGGACAGGATTAGGGGGAGTCATATCAGCTATCTTCAAAAGAGAAGTTGATAAATACCTAAATTTCTTTATGGGATTATCTGGCGGAATAATGTTGGCTGTAGTAGTATTTGATTTGATGAAAGAATCTATGGATAAAATGGGAGTAATCAATACAGTTATATTTACATTTGTTGGAGCTCTCATAACTATGTACATAAAAACAAGATTGGATGTATCTGGAAGCATGGCATCTGGATATCTTATATTCATAAGTATATTACTACATAATTTACCAGAAGGATTAGCTATTGGTTCTTCTTTTATGTCAACTGAAAGTTTAGGTATCACTCTTGCTATAGTAATAGGTCTACATAATATACCAGAAGGGTTAGCTATGGCATTGGGTCTGGTATGTAATAAAATGAGGATGAGTAAAGTTATTTTATTTACAATAATAGCTGGATTACCTATGGGTCTAGGAAGTTTTTTAGGTGTTTATTTTGGAGGAGTGTTTACTTCTCTTATAGGTGTATTTCTTGCTACAGCAGGAGGTACAATGATGTATGTTGTATTGGAAGAAATTTTTCCACATTCAAAAAGTGTGTATTGTATAGTTGGTTTTTTGTTAGGTACAATAATTGTAAACTATATCTAAAATTAAAATGAAAGCAGGCATACGAAAGATGAAGACTATTATAAGTAATATTGATATAAATAATATTGATTATGAGGAAATAAAAATACAATCAAAACTTCTTAGAGAAGGTAAAACGGTTATTTTTCCAACTGAGACAGTGTATGGATTAGGTGCAAATGCATTAGATGAAAGTGCAGTAAAGAAGATTTATGAAGCTAAAGGAAGACCTAGTGATAATCCGCTTATAGTCCATATTTATGAAAAAGAAGAAGTTTGTGATTTAGCTAAAGATATAAGTAATAAAGCTAAGCTTGTTATGGAAAAGCTTTGGCCAGGGCCTATAACCATAATACTAAATAAAAAAGATATAATTCCATATAGAACTAGTGGAGGGCTTGATACAGTTGCAATAAGAATGCCTTCTCATATTATTGCCAGGGCAATAATAAAAGAAGCAGGTGTACCTATTGCAGCTCCTTCTGCAAATATATCAGGGAGACCATCTCCAACAAAAGCGAAACATGTATATGAAGAAATGAATGGAAGAGTTGATGGAATAGTTTTAGGAGGAGATAGTAACTTTGGATTGGAATCGACTGTATTAGACCTTACAGGTGAGATTCCTATGATATTAAGACCTGGAAGTATAACTAAAGAAGTTTTAGAAGAACTTCTTGGCGAAGTAAGGCTTGACCCATCATTAAGTAAAAAAGAAGATAATCAAAAAGCCAAGGCTCCAGGAATGAAATACAAGCATTATTCACCAAATGCAGATGTATATATTATATCTGGAAAAAGAGAAAATGTAGCAACAAAGATTAATGATATGATAAAATCTAATAAAGAAAAAGGTCTAAAAACAGGTGTAATGTGTATTAGTAGAAATAAAGAGTTTTATAATGGAGAAGTAATAGATTTGGGAAGTACTCTTGAGGAAGTAGCAAGTAATTTGTTTGATGCTCTAATAGAAATGGATAAAAAAGGTATAGATGTCATATATTCAGAGGAATTTCCTAAGAGTGGTGTTGGACAAGCAATTATGAATAGATTACTTAAGTCAGCAGGATATAAAGTAATAAAAGCTTAAAAGGGAGTTGTGAAATATGAATATACTTATTGTATGCACAGGAAATACTTGTAGAAGTCCCATGGCTGAAGTTATATTAAAGAAAGTTATTGAAGAGTCTGGAAAAAATATTGAAGAATATTGTATATCTTCAGCAGGTATATCTACAGTGAATGGTATGGATGCTTCTAAAAACTCTATAGAAGCTTTAAAAGAACTTGGAATAGATTTATCAAAGCATAAAAGTAGAGTAATCACTAAAGATTTAATAGATAAATCAGATATTATACTAACAATGACTAAATCTCATAAAGAAATTTTAGTCCAAGCAGTTCCAAAATGCAAAGAAAAAGTGTATACTTTTAAAGGGTTCGCAAATCAGGATGAGTCAGATATATCTGACCCATTTGGTGGAAGTTTGGATACTTATAGAGATACTATGAAAGAAATAATATATTCTGTCAACAAAATAGTAAAAAATATATAAAATGGAGGATAAAGAAATGAAAATAGGATTAGGCTGTGACCATGGAGGATATAATTTAAAAAAAGAGATAATAAACTATTTAGAAAGAAAAGGTATTGAATGTGTAGATTATGGAACTAATAATGCTACAGATTCTGTTGATTATCCTGCTTATGGAGAAATAGTTGCAAATGCAGTTATAGATAAAGAGGTAGATTATGGAATATTATGCTGTGGTACAGGGATAGGTATATCTCTAGCTGCCAATAAAGTTCCTGGAATAAGATGTGCAGTTGTGTCAGATGTATTTTCTGCAAAAATGTCAAAAGCACATAATGATGCAAATATGTTGTCATTAGGTGAAAGAGTTTTAGGTAAAGGTTTAGCACTTGAAATAGTTGAGGCTTGGATTAGCACAGATTTTGAAGGTGATAGACATGCTAGAAGAGTAAATATGATTAAAGCAATAGAAGAAAAACACAATAAATAATAAAAATTACAGTTTTATCAGGAGGAATTATCAAAATGAGTAAAGTGGTAGAGACAAACCATCCATTAATACAACATAAATTAACTTTAATGAGAGATAAAAATACTGGTTCTAAGGATTTCAGAGAACTTTTAACTGAAATTGCAATGTTAATGGGATACGAAATAACAAAAGATATACCATTAAAAGATATAGAAATAGAGACGCCTATTCAAAAAACATCATCTAAAGTTGTTGCAGGTAAAAAATTAGCTATAATTCCAATTTTAAGAGCAGGGCTTGGAATGGTAGATGGATTAGTAAGTTTAATGCCAGCAGCAAAAGTTGGTCATGTAGGATTATATAGAGACCCAGAAACATTAAAACCAGTTGAATATTATTGTAAACTTCCTCAAGACATAGGAGAAAGAGATATAATAGTAGTTGACCCTATGCTTGCTACAGGAGGTTCTGCTGTTGCAGCAATAGATTTACTTAAATCTAAAGGAGCTAAAAGTATAAAATTAGCTAATTTAGTAGCTGCTCCAGAAGGAATACAAGAAGTACAAAAATATCATGATGATGTTGATATATATGTTGCATCAATTGATGAAAAATTAAATGAACATGGATATATAATTCCTGGTCTTGGTGATGCTGGAGACAGATTATTTGGAACTAAATAAAAATTAATAACTATAAATATTTATTGGGAACTTTCTTATATAGTAAAAATTATTTAATATAAGGAAGTTCCTTTTTATATGTATTTTCTCAGAATAAGAATTCTTGAATTGATAAATTTCTCGAATTGAGAATAAAAAGCTTTTACCAATTAAAAAAGAATGGCTATTTTACACGAGTTTATAACTTATTAATAACTTAAAATATGGCATGTTAGTTGCTTACGATTAAATTGATATGTATTAATTGAGTTTAAATTAAAATATTAATGATATTATTGGGAGTGATAATACATGACAAATTGTATAGTAGTAAGAGGAGCTGGAGATTTAGCAACAGCAGTTATATATAAATTACACAATAGTGGTTTTAAAGTGGTTGCATTAGAAATAGAAGAGCCTTTAGCTATACGAAGACAGGTTTCTTTTTGTGAGGCTGTCTATGAAAAAGAAGTTACTATTGAAGGTGTAGAGTGTAAACTTTGTAAAAACGAAGACGAAATCGAAAAAACGTTATCTCAAGATAAAGTAGCACTTATTGTAGACCCAAAAGGGGAAAAATTATCTAAGATAAATCCAGTTGTTTTGATTGACGGAATATTAGCCAAAAAAAATTTGGGTACAACTAAAGATATGGCTCCACTTACAATAGCTTTAGGGCCTGGATTTTGTGCAGGAGAAGATGTTGATGTGGTCATAGAGACAATGAGAGGTCATAATCTAGGAAGAATAATAACTAGTGGTAGAGCTGAAAAAAATACAGGAATACCAGGTGCAATAAAAGGGATTTCCAAAGAAAGAGTAATGCACTCAGAACATAGTGGAATAATAGAAAATGTATGTAAGATAGGCGATATAGTTGAAAAGGGTGATTTACTTTGTTATATTAATGATTATGGAAAAAAATATGAAATTAGAGCAACAATATCTGGAGTTCTTAGAGGATTACTAAAAGATGGAGCGAAAGTAAATAAAAATTTAAAAATATTAGACATAGACCCTAGAAAAGAGGAAGTCAAGAATGCTTTTACGATATCAGATAAAGCTAGATGTATAGCTGGAGGAGTTTTAGAAGCCATATTAAAAAATGGAATCTATCCAATAAATTAATTTATAATAAATAAGACTATTAATATTTCATTAAGGTGATATAATAAATTTAATAGATTAAGGAGAGCATATAACGGGTATTTAAAATTTAAATGGTAAAAATGCTCTTTTTTTATTGGACATTCAATTGACATGTGTATATAATATAAAAATAAGTATTTATTTAGGAAGAAATCTAATAAATATATATGAGACCAGTACATAAACAAAGAGGAGAAAAGTAAATTATGAGACCATCATGGGATGAATACTTTATGGAAATTGCAGAAGTGGTAAAAAAGCGTTCAACTTGTATTAGGAGACAAGTCGGAGCTGTTATTGTAAGAGATAAACAAATTCTAACAACTGGATATAATGGTTCTCCAAGAAATCTTGAACATTGTGAAAATATTGGGTGTAAAAGACAGGAACTAAATATTCCTTCAGGAGAAAGACATGAACTGTGTAGGGCATTGCATGCTGAGCAAAATGCTATAATACAAGCTGCTCATAATGGTATTAGTGTGGCTGGAGCAACTTTATATGTTACTACAAGACCTTGTGTTTTGTGTGCAAAAATGTGCATAAATGCAGGGATATTGAAAATTGTTTATGAAGGTGATTATCCAGATGATATGTCTACAGAATTGTTAAAAGAAGCAGGAATAGAACTTATAAAATTCTAGTAGATAAATTTTTTAGTGAATAATTTTAGGGTGACAATAAATGATAAAATTTGACACTGAAATACATGCTCATGAAATGATTAAAAGAAAGTGTTTGAAAAATAATCAGATTAGTAGTAAGATATATTTTATAATTAAATAAATTTATTATATAGATTAATTACATGTTATTTATTTTGTAATAATGAGGGATACTATTTATGAGTAAAAAAAATACACATATGGAAATTGCAAAGCTGTTTAGTTTAATAAGTCAAATAGGATTGATGATTGTAATATCAATATTAGGATGTACTTTCTTAGGAAAATTTTTAGATAGTAAATTAAATACAAGTCCAGTTCTAACAATAATATTTTTACTGTTAGGGGTTGGAGGTGCTTTTAGTGGTGTTTATAAAACTCTAATAGTATATACACGAAGGAAGTGATATATTGGATATAAAATTACTTAACCAAGTAAGGTCAGTAACAAAGGGTATAGTAATATTTGATGTAATTTTAATTGTGCTAATGTTGATAACATCAACATTAAGTAAGCCAGTATTTTTAGGACTTATATTTGGCTCTATAATAGCTATGTTAAATTTTAGATTATTAGCAATATCACTAGAAAAAACAGTGTCATTGCCAGCTGGAAAAGCACAAGCTTATGCATCAGCACAATATACCATTAGGCTATTTATAATGGCAGTTGTTCTATTTGCTTCAGCTAAGGTTCCACATTTAAATATAATCGGAACAGCACTAGGATTATTGAGTACAAAGTTTGTCATATTATCAAAAAACTTTATAAATAAATTAAAGAGGAAGGAGGCGTAAGTATGAGTCAAGCGCATTATTATCTCATAGGAAATTTTAAAATTAGTGAAACAATACTAGTGAGTTGGGGAATAATGGCCTTTTTAGCGATAGCATCTTATTTTTTAACTAGAAATTTGAAAAAAGTTCCAACTAGTAAAGTTCAAATATTTTTGGAATTTGCAATAGGTGGTCTTGCTAAAATGGTTACAAATGTTATGGGTAAAAACACAGTAAAAAGAATGCCATATATGATACCATACATAGGAAGTTTGTTTTTATTTTTCGCGTGCTCAAATTTAAGCCCATTACTTGGATTAAGATCACCAACAACCGACCTAGATACAACTGCTGCATGGGCAATGATTACATTTTTTATGATTTATTTTGCAGGAGTTAAATTTAAAGGAGTATCATACTTTAAAGAATTGGCTCAACCACTTGCCATAATGTTACCAATTAATATTATAGGTGAGTTAGCTAGACCAATATCATTAAGTTTCCGTCCATTTGGAAATATTTTAGGTGGAACAATTATAATGGGTCTATTTTATCAACTTTTAGGTTTTATATCTAGTCTAATACCAGGATTATCAATACCGATTGGACAGATATTAATACCAGTTCCATTACACTTGTACTTCGATTTATTTGCAGGATTGTTACAAGCATATATATTCATAATGCTAACAATGGTGTTTATATCAAGTGCAGGGGAATTAGATTAAGAAATCAACTTATATTAAGATAAAAAATAAAAAACAATTTAAATTTTTAAATTTTAAGGAGGAAATAATTATGGAAACAGCAATAGTAGCGGCAGCATCAGCAATAGGAGCAGGAATAGCAGTTGCAACAGGTATAGGTGCAGGAATTGGTCAAGGTGTAGCAGCAGGTAAGGCAGCAGAAGCAGTAGGAAATCAACCAGAAGCTAAAGGTGATATAACTTCAACTTTATTACTAGGTGTTGCTATAGCAGAGTCTTCAGCAATATATGGCTTGGTTGTATCAATAATACTTCTATTCGTAAATCCATTCTTCAAATACTTAGGAATGTAGATTTAGTCCTTAAATATTTTGAGATAGGTTTTATAGATAAATCATCTCAAACTTATAATCATGAGATGAATTTTATCATCTCGTGATTATAAGTAGTTATGATTTATGGAAAGGAGGATAATTATGGAAAAAGCACTAGTAGGTATAACATGGGAATTTGTATTCCAAATTGTTAATACTTTTATAATATTTTTACTTCTAAGAAAGCTTTTATTTAAGCCAGTTTTAAATATAATCCAATCAAGAGAAAATGATATTAAAAATGACTTAGCAGAAGGCGAAAAAGCAAAAACTGAAGGATTGGCGCTAAAAAAAGAATATGAGTCAAAAATCAATTTTGCTAAAGATGAAGGTCAAGAAATCATAAAACAAGCAACTATAAGAGCAGAGAAAAAATCAGATGACATAATAAGTACTGCAAAACAAGATGCTCTTGATATAAAAGATAAAGCAAGCAAAGATATAGAACAAGAAAAACAAAAGGTTATGAATGAAATTAAAAGTGATATATCAAATATAGCACTACTTGCGGCATCTAAAGTTATTGAAAAAGATTTAGATAAATCTAAACATGAAGAATTGATAGAAAACTTTATAAAAGAGGTAGGGGAGGCTAAATGATAAACGTAGTAGCAAATAGATATGCCGAAGCCCTATTTCAATTAGGAGAAGAAGAAAATTCAACTGATATATTATTTAAAGAATTAGAAAAAGTAGTAGATATGATGACTAAAGTTAGCAAAGATTTCTACAAAGTTTTAAAATCACCATTAGTTTCAAAATCAGAAAAGAAAAACTTGGTAGAAATCATTTTTGATAAGGAAGTAAGTTCTAACATAAAAAACTTCTTAAAAGTTTTAGTAGATAAAGACAGAATAGCGTTTTTGGAAGACATAGAGTTAGCTTATAAAGACTTATTAAATAAGAAAAATAATATAACTGATGGTGTTGCAATAAGTGCGATTCCAATGAGTGAAACAGATATTAAAGAACTTGAAGTTAAACTTTCAAACAAATACAACAAAAATGTTACTATAGAAAATGTAGTTGACAAGACTATACTAGGGGGAGTTCTAGTTAGAATTGGAAATGAGCAAATAGATGGCACTGTAAAAACTCGTCTAGATAAGATGAAAGAAAAGCTATCTGAAGTAATATCTTAAGAATGGCGGTGAACCCATGAACTTAAAACCTGAAGAAATAAGTTCTATAATTAAACAGCAAATAAAGAATTATGAGAATAAAGTTGAATTGACAGATACAGGTAGTGTTTTAACAGTTGGGGATGGTATAGCTAGTGTATATGGATTAGAGAAAGCTATGTCTGGTGAGTTACTAGAGTTCCCAGGTGAAGTATATGGTATGGCACTTAACTTAGAAGAAGAAGTAGTTGGAGCTGTTATACTTGGAGATGACAGTGGAATAAAAGAAGGCGATATAGTTAAGAGAACTGGAAGAATAGTTGAAGTTCCAGTTGGAGAAGCTTTAATAGGTAGAGTTGTAAACTCTCTAGGTCAGCCAATAGATGGAAAAGGACCTATAGCTTGTACAAAAACTAGACCAGTTGAATCTGAAGCACCTGGTATAATAGATAGAAGATCTGTTTATGAGCCATTACAAACAGGTATAAAATCAATAGATTCAATGATACCAATTGGTAGAGGTCAGAGAGAGTTAATAATAGGTGACAGACAAACTGGTAAAACATCTATAGTTGTTGACACTATATTAAATCAAAAAGGAAAAGATGTTATCTGTATATATGTAGCAATTGGGCAAAAACGTTCTACTATAGCTCAATTAGTTAGTTCATTAGAAAAAGGTGGAGCTTTAGACTATACAATAATAGTTTCAGCAACAGCATCTGAATCAGCACCACTTCAATATATAGCACCATACGCTGGAGCAGCTATGGGTGAAGAATTTATGTACAATGGAAAACATGTGCTTATAGTATATGATGATTTAAGTAAACAAGCCGTTGCATATAGAGAAATGTCATTATTACTTAGAAGACCACCAGGACGTGAGGCATATCCTGGAGATGTATTCTACTTACATTCAAGATTACTTGAAAGAGCAGCTAAGTTATCTGATGAATTAGGAGGAGGCTCAATGACTGCCTTACCTATAATAGAAACTCAAGCTGGAGACGTTTCTGCATATATACCAACAAATGTTATATCTATAACAGATGGTCAAATATACTTACAACCAGAATTATTCTATTCAGGTGTAAGACCAGCAGTTGACCCTGGTATATCAGTATCAAGGGTTGGTGGTTCTGCGCAAATTAAGGCAATGAAAAAAGTTGCAGGTACATTAAAACTTGCATATTCACAATATAGAGAGCTTGCAGCATTCTCACAATTTGGTTCTGACTTAGATGAAGATACTAAAAAGAGACTTGCTCAAGGTGAAAGAATCGTTGAGATATTAAAACAAGGTGAGCATCAACCAATAAAAGTTGAAAATCAAGTTATGATAATATATGCTGTTATAAATAATCATTTGGAAGATATTCCAATAGATAATATAGCTAGATTTGAATCAGAATTGTATGCATTTGTAGATAATAATTATCCAGAAATATCAAGAAAAATATTAGATGGAGAAGACTTCACTCATGATTTAACAGATGCAATAAATGAATTTAAAGAAAAGTTTGTTGTTGAAGTATAATCCTTTTTAAAAAAGGAGGTAAATTAATTGGCAGGAGCTGGAATTAAAGCGATTAAAACACGTATGGGGAGTGTTGAAAGTACAAAACAAATAACTAAAGCAATGGAACTTGTTGCATCTTCTAAGCTTAGAAAAGCAAAAGAAAAAGCTGAAGATTCAAGGGAATACTTTAATACTTTGTACGATACAGTAAAGGATATTGCCCAAACAACACGTGGAGTTAGAAATGAATTTTTAAAAGTAAGAGAAGTAAAAAATAAATGCTATATAGTAGTGGCTGGAGATAGAGGTCTTGCAGGTGGATACAATTCCAATGTATTAAAGGAATCTGTATCTCACATGGAAGGAAAAAAAGAAACAGTTATCACAGTAGGAAAGAAGGCTCACGAGTTTTTTTCTAAGAGAAATTACAATATAGCAAAAGATATAAATAGTGTTGAAGCTTGTGGATATGAAGAAGCGATAGAAATTTCACAAACTGTTATTGACCTGTATAAAAAAGGTGAAGTAGATGAAGTTTATATAGCTTATACAAAATTTAAATCAGCTTTATTACAAGAAGTTGAAGTTTTAAAATTGCTTCCATTGGTGTTTGAAAAAGATACAGATGACCAAGCCATTGTAATAAAAGAAGAAAAACAAAATAAATCGAAAGTACAATATATACCATCAGCAGAAGCAGTCTTAAGTTATATTGTGCCTCAGTTTGTATCAGGTACAATATATGGTGGGATTTTAGAATCTTTTGCATCAGAGCAAGGAGCTAGAAGAACTGCGATGGAATCAGCCACAGATAATGCGAATGAAATGCTATCTAATTTAGAGTTAAGTTATAACAGAGCAAGACAGTCAGCTGTAACTCAAGAAATAACAGAGATAGTTGGTGGAGTTGAAGCTCTAAAATAGGGAGGTTAGGAAATGGCAAATGTAGGTGAAATAGTACAGATTGTAGGAGCTGTACTAGATGTTAAGTTTGATAATGAACAAAGCCTACCTAACTTATTAAATGCGTTAGTAATAAAGTTAGGAGATAAAGAAATAGTTGCAGAAGTTGCTCAACATATAGGTGATGATACAGTAAGATGTATCTCTATGAGTGCAACAGATGGACTTGTAAGAGGTATGGAAGTTGTAGATACAGGAGGACCAATAAGTGTTCCTGTTGGAGATGAAACTCTAGGTAGAATATTCAATGTTCTTGGAAAACCAGTTGATGGAAAGCCAGCTCCAAAGTCTGCGCCTAAGTTACCTATACATAGACCAGCACCAGCATATGACGAACTAGAAACTACAGCTGAAATACTAGAAACAGGTATTAAGGTAGTTGACTTGCTAGCACCATATCTAAAAGGTGGAAAAATAGGTCTATTTGGAGGAGCAGGAGTAGGAAAAACAGTTTTAATACAAGAACTTATAAACAATATTGCCAAGCAACATGGTGGTATTTCTGTATTCTCAGGTGTAGGAGAAAGAACAAGAGAAGGTAATGACCTTTATGGAGAAATGAGTGAGTCTGGAGTTATAAACAAGACAGCTCTAGTATTTGGTCAGATGAACGAGCCACCTGGAGCAAGAATGAGAGTTGCTTTAACTGGACTTACAATGGCAGAACATTTTAGAGATGAGCAAGGACAAGACGTCTTACTTTTCGTTGATAATATATTCCGTTTCACACAAGCTGGTTCAGAAGTTTCAGCACTTCTAGGACGTATGCCATCAGCCGTTGGTTACCAACCAACATTAGCTACTGAAATGGGTGCACTTCAAGAGAGAATAACATCAACTAAGAAAGGTTCAATAACATCTGTTCAAGCAGTATATGTACCAGCAGATGACTTAACTGACCCAGCACCAGCTACAACATTCTCTCACTTAGATGCAAAAACAGTTTTATCTAGACAAATATCATCACTTGGTATATACCCAGCGGTTGACCCTCTTGAATCTACATCAAGAATTCTTGACCCTAGTATAGTAGGAAAAGAACATTATGAAATAGCCAGAGGAGTTCAATCAATACTTCAAAGATATAAAGAACTACAAGATATAATTGCCATACTTGGTATGGATGAATTATCTGATGAAGATAAGTTAATAGTTGCACGTGCTAGAAAAATACAAAGATTCTTATCTCAATCATTTACAGTTGCAGAGCAATTTACAGGAAACCCAGGTCAATATGTTCCTGTTAAAGAAACTGTAAGAGGATTCAAAGAGATACTTGAAGGTAAACATGATGACTTACCAGAGTCAGCATTCCTGTTTGTAGGTACAATAGAAGATGCTGTTAAAAAAGCGAAGGGAAGTATGTAGTCATGGCTAGTGAATTTTCATTGAAAGTTGTAACTCCAAATGATACGTTTTATGATGGAGAAGTTGAAATGATAGTAGTTAGAACTACAAAGGGAGACAAAGGGGTATTGAAAGGTCATATACCGTTTGTTTCAGGCATACCTGTAGGAACTTTGAAGATAAAAAAAGATGGAAATTTTAAAGAAGCAAAAATATCAGAAGGATTTGTTAATGTAGACCAAAATAAAACTGTCATATTGACAGAATCTGCTGAATGGATTTAATAATTTAATATAAAACATGAAAAGTCATTTTTACTAAAATTATTTTTGGTCAAAATGACTTTTTTTATAATTTTGGTGTTAATAAAATAACAAAAAATAAAGTATAAAATATAGTGGAAGTGTAGTGATAGTAAATTCACAAAGTGTTTAAATTTACTGCAAAATTATGTTGCAATTAATAAGATAAAGAAGGTTTAGATAGATTATATAGAAGTGAAAAAATATTCATATAAGAAATCTATATAAAATTTTTATAAAATTTAAAAAATTTGCTTAGTTGTGTAGTATAATAAATAATATAATAGATTTACATAGATTATTTATTATAAATAATTTTAAAAGTTACAATTCTATTATAATGATTATTAAATTGGGATAAGTAACATAAACTAAACAATAATAGGTATTATCAATAGTAAATTTATAAATTCATTATTAAATGAAAAGAGCTATTATAAATTTTCTGGAGGAAAAATGGATATATTTGATATTGGAGTAGACATAGTTGAAATTGACAGAATAAAAAAAGCTGTAGAAAAAAATAATCGGTTTTTAAAGAAAATATTTACAGATAAAGAAATTGAATATTTTAATTCTAAAAATTTTAAGGCAGAAAGTATAGCTGGTAATTTTGCGGCTAAGGAAGCTATAAGTAAATCTATGGGTACAGGAATCAGAATGTTTAACTTTAAAGATATAGAGGTTCTCAGAAATGAAATGGGAAAACCAATAGTAAAAACTTATAATAATCTGGCAAAAATGTGCATAGATTATAATGTTTTAGAAATAAAAGTTTCAATATCACATTCAAAAGATTATGCTATAGCAAATGCGATAACTATAATTAAGGACTAAGGAGTGATTACATTATGATGGATAAAACAGCAAAAGAAATAATGACAACAGATGTAATAGTAGCAAAACAAGATGATAGTATAGCAGATGTAGCTAATATGCTAATTGCGGAGAAAATAGGAGGATTGCCAGTTGTAGATTCAGAAAATAAAGTTGTTGGAATAATTTCTGAAACAGACATTCTTAAAAAAGAAAAGTATATAGAAGCACCTCTATATATAAATTTATTACAAGGGCTGATTTTTTTAGATGATTTAAAAAAGGTAGAAAAAGACATAAAGCAAGTAGCAGCTTATAAAGTCGGAGAACTGATGTCTAAGGACATAATAAAAGTTCATGAAGATGATAAGTTTGACGATGTGGCTAATATAATGATTAAAAAATCAATAAACAGAGTTCCTGTAGTAGATGATGACAATAAACTTAAAGGTATAATTTGTAGATATGATATAATAAAAGCTTTATATAATGAATAGACTAAAGTAGGAGGTGTGATGTGAGAAAAAAGTGGACTATAGTATGTATTATGTTCTTGGCACTGGTTATAATTGTAATAGGATGCCAAAAACGACAGTCCACAAAAGAAGAAGTATACAAAGATTTTCAAAAGCAGATTTCTGATATGAATTCTTACAGTTGTAAAGCTGAAGTAGAAGTAGTTGGAAATAAGAGCCCACACAATTATGTTTTAATTCATACTTATAAAAAAACTGATAACTATAAATTAGAAGTAATTTCCCCAAAACACTTAAAGGGGAAAAGTATAGAGTATCAAGGTGATAAAATATTAGTTAAAAATCCAAATATCAGTGATATAGTGGAATTGCCTAATACAGGAAAAAATAATCAATATCTTTTTATAGGAGACTTTATAAAAAATTATCTTCAAAACGAAGAGATGAAAATAAAGTTATCCAAAGGAAACTTGGTTTTAGAGACTTTTATTCCTGGGGATAATAAATATTTTAATAAGCAAGTATTATATGTAAATACTGACACAAAGAACCCTGAAAAGATGGAAGTATTAGATAATGAAGGAGTGCCAAGATTTACAGTAAAATACAGAGATTTTGAATACAGAAACTAAGGGGGACTAAAGAAATGCAAAAAATAACAGTGCCTACATGGGCAGAGATAAATCTAGATAACTTAAGATTTAACTTAAAAAATATTAAAAATTTATTAGAAGAAGATATTAAAGTTTGTGGAGTAATAAAAGCTGATGCATATGGACATGGTGCAGTAGAAGTTGCAAAATTATTACAAAAGGAAAAAGTAGATTATTTAGCAGTAGCAAGAACTGCTGAAGGAATTGAGCTTAGACAAAATGGTATAACACTTCCTATTTTGAACTTAGGATATACTCCAGATGAAGCTTTTGAAGATTCTATAAAAAATAAAATAACTATGACAGTTTATTCTTTAGAAACAGCACAAAAGATAAACGAAATTGCAAAATCTTTAGGAGAAAAAGCCTGTGTTCACATTAAAATAGACTCAGGAATGACTAGAATAGGTTTCCAACCTAATGAAGAGTCAGTACAGGATATAGTAAAATTAAATAAATTAGAATATATAAATTTAGAAGGTATGTTTACTCATTTTGCTACAGCTGATGAAGTAAGTAAAGAGTACACTTATAAACAAGCTAATAATTATAAATTTATGTCTGATAAGTTAGATGAAGCTGGTGTAGAAATAGCTATAAAGCATGTATCAAATAGTGCAGCTATTATGGATTGCCCTGATTTAAGATTAAATATGGTAAGAGCAGGAATAATATTATATGGTCATTATCCATCTGATGATGTATTTAAAGAAAGACTAGAACTAAAACCAGCCATGAAATTAAAATCAAAAATCGGACATATAAAACAAGTTGAACCAGGTGTAGGAATAAGTTATGGACTAAAATATACAACTACTAGTATGGAAACAATAGCTACAATTCCAATAGGATATGCGGATGGATTCACTAGAATTCAAAAGAATCCAAAAGTTCTTATTAAAGGAGAAGTATTTGATGTAGTTGGTAGAATTTGTATGGATCAAATAATGGTTAGAATTGACAAAGATATAGACATAAAAGTTGGAGATGAGGTTATACTATTTGGAGAAGGTGAAGTTACAGCTGAACGTATAGCCAAAGACTTAGGAACTATAAACTATGAAGTGTTATGCATGATATCAAGAAGAGTTGACCGTGTTTATATGGAAAATAATGAGCTTGTACAAATAAACAGTTATTTGCTAAAATAAAACCATGATATTATAATCTGGGAGGCGATTTTGTGTACGATAAGAGTAAAGAAAAAATAGAAGTTACTTTACCAGACTCTCTGATTTCTGAAGTTGATAGTATTGTTCAGATGGAGAACAGTAACAGAGAAGATTTTGCAAAAGCTGCTTTTCAGTTCTATATAACTCAGAAAAAGAGAATTCATATTAAAGAATCTATGAAAACGGGTTATAGAGAAATGGGTCAAATTAATCTGTCATTAGCTGAACTAGGCATGACAGTTGACGAAGTATCTTCTGATGATAAAAATGAAGGGAAGATTGCCCAAGGTGAGTACTAATTGTGAAATAAAGCGTGGTGATTTATATTACGCTGATTTAAGTCCAGTTGTTGGTTCAGAACAGGGAGGAGT
Organism: Clostridioides sp. ZZV14-6150; assembly: GCF_020657875.1. Taxonomy (NCBI): domain Bacteria; kingdom Bacillati; phylum Bacillota; class Clostridia; order Peptostreptococcales; family Peptostreptococcaceae; genus Clostridioides; species Clostridioides sp. ZZV14-6150. The sequence goes on from NZ_JAGWDA010000016.1 coordinate 87,838, forward strand.
TAGGCCTGTTCTGATAATACAAAATGATGTAGGTAATAAATATAGTCCTACAGTTATAGTATCAGCTATAACATCTCAGATTAATAAAGCCAAATTACCTACTCATGTAGAGATAAGTTCCAATGAATATGGTCTTAATAAAGACTCAGTGATTCTTTTAGAACAAATCAGAACTATTGATAAAAAGAGACTGAGGGAAAAAATTGGTTGTCTAGATGAAAATATGATGATAAAAGTAGATGATGGGCTTCAAATAAGTTTAGGATTGTTTACTTTTTAAAGAGGGGTTTGTCTTTTGTTAGACAATCCCTTTTTTCTTTAAAAATATTTCATAGAGTTTAATTTTAGTGGCCTAAGCTAATAAAATCAAAAATAACGCAAAAAAATAGCATAAAAGTGATATAATAAGATGGAATTGATATAAAATTACAAACTCAAGGGAGGTAATTACATGAGAGACCATAAAGGATTAAATGAGATTGCGCGTATCATAAGAAGAGATATAGTCTCTATGATACATAGAGCCAAATCTGGACATCCAGGAGGGTCATTATCGGTAGTTGAAATACTTACTGCGTTATACTTTGATGAAATGAATGTGGATTCTTCAAAACCTAAAATGGAGGATAGAGATAGATTTGTATTATCAAAAGGACATGCTGCACCAGCATTATATGCAACATTGGCTGAAAAAGGTTATTTTGATAAGGAAGAATTAAATGGACTGAGGAAAATAGGAAGAATGTTACAAGGACATCCAGATATGAAAGGAACACCTGGCGTGGAGATATCCACAGGTTCTTTAGGGCAAGGTTTTTCGGCTGCATGTGGGATGGCTATGGCATCAAAATTAGATAATGCACCATGGAATGTATACACTTTACTTGGTGATGGAGAAGTTCAAGAAGGGATAGTTTGGGAAGCTGCTATGAGTGCTGCACATTATAAGCTTGATAATTTAATTGCTTTTTTAGACAATAATGGACTTCAGATAGATGGAAACATAGAAAGTGTAATGAACTTAGGTTCAATCGTTGATAAATTTAAGGCTTTTGGATGGAATGTAATTGAAATAGATGGTCATGATTTTGACCAAATATTTGCTGCTCTTGATATAGCTAAATCAACAGTTAAAAAGCCTACAATGATAATTGCAAAGACTATAAAAGGTAAAGGAATATCTTTTATGGAAAATCAAGCAGGGTGGCATGGGACAGCTCCAAATGATGCAGAACTAGAACAAGCCTTACTTGAATTAGGAGGTGCTGACAATGAATAAAATGGCAACAAGAGAAGCATATGGTAAAGCTTTAGTAAAATTAGGTCAAATAAATGACAATGTTGTAGTGTTAGATGCAGATTTATCAAAGTCTACAAAGACACATGATTTTTATGAAGCATTTCCAGATAGATTTTTTAATATGGGTATAGCTGAACAAAATCTAATAGGTGCTGCTTGCGGATTATCAACTGCTGGAAAAATACCTTTTGCTAGTACTTTTGCTATGTTCGCTACAGGGAGAGCCTTTGAGATTATAAGAAATTCAGTTTGTTATCCAAAGTTAAATGTAAAAATTTGTGCTACTCATGCAGGACTTACTGTTGGAGAAGATGGAGCATCTCATGAAAGTGTAGAGGATATTGCAATAATGAGAGCTATACCAAATATGACAGTTCTTGTTCCAGCTGATGGAGTAGAGACAGAGAAGATGATTTTTGAAATAGCTAAATACAATGGACCTGTTTATGTTAGATTAGGAAGAAGTTCAGTTCCAGTTTTATTTGATGAGGATTATCATTTTGAAATAGGAAAAGGTGTAGTACTAAGAGATGGCAATGATGTCACAATTATAGCTTGTGGGATTATGGTGAATGATGCTATAATGGCACAAGAAAAATTGCAAGAAGAAGGCATTAGTGCCAGAGTCATAAATATGTCCACAATAAAACCTATAGATAAGGATTTAATATTAAAAGCAGCAAAAGAAACTAATGCTATTGTAACTGTAGAAGAACATAGTATAATTGGAGGTTTAGGTTCTGCTGTGAGTGAGACAGTTGGAGAATCTTATCCAACTATTGTAAAAAAAGTTGGGATTAAAGATTCATTTGGAGAATCTGGTGCTCCAAATGAATTGTTAAAAAAATATGAATTAACTTGTGATGATATAGTAAAAGCTGTAAAAGAAGCTATTCTTGCAAAAAGAATGTAAGAAATATAAATTATGCATGTTTGTTAATAATATAATATGTGTATAAGAGAGATATAAAGCATTATATGAATTTATATCTCTCTTTTTTATACACTATATCAATTTATCAAAAACCTAACCAAATATTCAAATTTTTACAAAAATAGAGAAAATATTCAAATATATATTGACTATTCAGAAAAATATGACTAATATATAGTTTATAGGGAAATTAATTTTATACATATAATAACTACTTAAACAAAAATAATTTAAAGAATTGTATGAAGGGAGGTATACTGTATAAAAAGTATATTATAAGTTTTAAGTTATTATACAAAAAGTTTTAAAACAGTTATCATGGATTTTATGTTAAAGGAAATTGTAAGTAGTTTATCGAAGTAATTAAGCAGATGAAAAAATTTCACGTGGGGAGGTAACTGAGATATGTCAGAAAAAGTAAATGTTAAAACAGTCATCAGTTTCGCAGGAGCTTATGTAGCAACAGTAATCGGTTCTGGATTTGCAACAGGACAAGAAATAATGCAATTCTTCACTTTTTATGGGTTTGCAGGTATTATTGGTGGGATAATTTCAATGGTATTATTCTCATGGATGGGTGCTTCAGTAATGTCAAAAGGTAAAGAACTTCAACTTAAGGAACCTATCAAAATTTATCGTGTTTATTGTGGTAAGTATTTAGGAATATTCTTTGAGTGGTTTGGACCTTTATTCTTATTTGGTGTTTTCGTAGTAATGATTTCAGGAGCGGGAGCAACTTTAACTGAATACTATGGATTAAATCCATTTGTAGGTAGAATAGGTATGGCAGTAGTAGCATTATTAACTGTTTCATTAGGTCTTGATAAATTATCAAAGATACTAGGTGGAATAGGACCTGTAATAATAATATTTACACTTTTAGTTGGAGCTATAAGTTTAAGCAGTAATATAGGTAATTTATCTCAAGCAGGAGAGATTCTTAAAACTGTAGAGGTATCTAGACCAGTTCCAAACGCATATCTATCTGGTGTAATATACACTACTTATAATACAATCGTTGTCATGGCGTTCTTAACAGGATTAGGAGCAAGTGCTGCTAATAAAAAAGAAGCTGTTTGCGGTGGGATACTAGGTGGGGTAGCACTTATGGCAGCAGCTATAATGATGAACTTAGCAATGCTTTCTGATGTAGGAAACTTATATTCAAAAGCAATACCTTCATTATTCTTAGCTGATAAGATTTCACCAGTAGTTGGAGTTTTATTCTCAGTAGTTCTTATATTAGGAATATATACAACAGCTGTACCTTTATTATGGTCAGTAACTAATAGATTTGTAGATGATAATCATCCTAAATTTAAATTAATAACAGTAATAACAGCTATATTAGGTCTTATAGGTGGATTCTTACCATTTGATAAGCTGGTTGGTATCTTATATCCATATACCGGATATATGGGCGTCATAATACTGGTTTGTGTTCTTTATAGACAGATTACAAAAACATCTGGCTATCAAGAAGGAGTTAATGGTAAATAAATAATTTAGAACTGTAAAATAGAGAGTTATATAAAAACAATTAAATTGTTTTTATATAACTCTTTTTTATTTTATAATTTATTTGTCATAAAATCCTTTTTTTATTATTTCATATTTAAGGGTAACTATAATAAACACTTTATTATTGATAATTTAAAGTCTAAGACAAAATTATAAATCATATATTTAAATAGATGGAAGGAGTGATAAAATTGAATGTAAAGTTTAATATTAAAGGTATAATTTATGGAGTTATAGCTCTTATATTTGTGATAGGAGGGTTTATATTCATACCAAGTATGTTTATAGAAAAAACTAAGCCAATAGATTATACAGTATTGCAAAGGAATTCAATACCAGAAAAGATACTAGATGTTATGGACAAATACACAAATGAAGAAAGGGCATTAGCAGCTAAAATTGATAATAAAATATACATCATAGTAACTAGGGGAAATAATAAATATGGTATTGAGATGGATAACATAGAAAGTGTAAGTGAAGAAGGAAAAGAAGTTTTGAGAGTTAAGATAAAGTATAAGGATAAGGAGGATTCTCTTCCATACATAGTGGTTGAAACAAATATAAGTGAACTTCCAGATAGAATAGAATTGAATTCTACTAAATAAATATATATTTTGTAATTAGATAACTATTTATTTGTATAGTAAAATAAAGTCATGGTTTTTATTAATGTAAATAAATCATGTCGAGGCTTTATTGATGTAAAAGCCATGACTTAAAATACTTATTGAATAATATAAAAATTAAATATTAAACAGAGTGTTATATTAATAGTATTGAGAGTGTTAATTATTTGGTGTAAGAATTCTGGTTTCAGTAACTATATAGTTTAATTGTGCATCATGAGTTTCTTTTGGAATAGAATCAAATACCTGAAAGTCAAATGCTATTCCTATAGTTATTGCGTCTTTTCTTAAGTTCTCTAAAAATCTATCATAAAATCCTCCACCATATCCTAATCTATAGCAATGTATGTCATATGCAACAGCTGGAACAATTACAACATCTAAAGATTTAATATCAATTGTAGGTGATTTTTCGTTAGGTTCCCTTATTCCATATGCACCAATTTTTAGTCCATTATCTAAATCTGTTATTTGAGTAGGAATTAATGTATGATTTTCTTTTATTGTAATAGGGCTTGAGACTATTTTCTTTAGAGATAAAAGCTTTTTGATTAAATTATCTGTGTTAACTTCATTATTAAAATCTAGATAAAGCATTATATTAGTTGCGTTTTTTATATCCTCCATTTGAAGTAATTTTTCTGTTATCAAATTTGAATTATTTAGTACAAACTCAGCACTTTTATTTTTTCTATGTTCAATAACTTTTTTTCTAAATTCTTTTTTCATAAAATATTCCTCCTTTAATATGTTATAATGTGAACAGAATTTGTATTCTAATATAAATTTTAGTATAGTTTATTGTAATAAGGCAATATATTTGGGTAAATGTAATAAAAATAACAGCTAGTCATATAATATATAATAGTTTATGTAAAAGGAGATGTATCTTGTGATTTCAAAAAAGAAAGCTATTTTTTTAGGGGTGATTTTAGTAATTATAACAGCTATGGCCACATCAGCGTTTCAACTTACATTAGGGAACAAAGTTGTAGTATCAAAAGAACTCTATGAAGGCTATAAAAAATATGATAAGTTGTTAGGATTAGAATCTATTATAAAACAAGATTTTTATAAAAAAGTCTCTGATAAAGATTTAGTGGATGGAGCATCAAAGGGGTTATTTCTAGGAACAAATGACAAATATTCTGGTTATTACACTAAAGATGAAATGGAAAAGCTAATAGAAGATAGTGAGGGCTCTTATGTTGGTGTAGGAATGTATATAGGAGCATCAAAAGATGGAGGACTAGTAGTAGTTCCTATGAAAGATTCTCCAGCAGAAAAAGCAGGAGTAAAAGCAGGAGATAAATTAATAAAAGTCAACGGAAAATCTGTATCATATAAAAATTCGGATGAAGCTGTGAGTATGATGAAAGGTAAAAAAGGTAAAAAAGTAGAGCTAGTAGTATTGAGAGAAGATAAACAACTAAGCTTTGAGTTGAAAACAGAACAGATAGTTGAGAAAAGTATAGAAAGTAAAGTAATTGATAATGATTTAGGATATATAGAAATTACCCAATTTATATCAAGTACATATACTGATTTTGACAAAGCTTTAAAAGGATTGAAAGAAAAAAATATTAAGGGATTAGTAATAGACCTTAGAAACAATCCTGGAGGTATGTTGGATATATGTAAAGAAGTTGCTGATGAATTAATTGGTGAAGGAACTATAGTATATACTAAAGACAATAAAGGAAATACAGAATACTTAAAATCTGATAAAGAAAAATTGGGACTTCCAATAGTAGTTTTAACCAATGGAGAAAGTGCCTCTGCTGCTGAGATATTAACAGCTGCAATTGTTGATAATAAAGAAGGTATTTCTGTAGGGACTACGACTTATGGTAAAGGGCTGGTACAGTCAGTTGTAAGGTTGAAAGATGGAACAGGATATAAATTAACTACTGCTCAATACTTTACACCTAATGGAGATTATATCAATGAAAAAGGGATAAAACCTACAATTGAAGAAAAAGATGAGAAAAAACAATTGGATGTAGCAACTGAATGGCTTAGAGAGCAGATTAATAAATAGAATTTAAAGTTTGTAGATGTAATAGAAAATAAAAAAATTGTTATAAGTAAAAATATAGAGTGGATAAAACTAACTTTTGGTATTGTTTCAACATTTTACTATATAGTTTTATTGTTAAAAGTTTTAACTTAGCTTTTAAAATATGGGTAATTAAACATTTTAAAATACATGTAAAAATATTACTGGAAATTTAGCAGTCCAGTAATATTTTTTTGATTTAAGGAATATTAATATTAATAATTCTATTTTCTAATACTATACCTACTCTTATTTAAAAGTACTATCATTTCAGCACTATAGAAACTTATTTGTTTTATACTGATTATATGAATATTTAGGGTATTTTCTATTTTGAGCTACATTAATATTTTGTAAAAACACAAACATGTAAATTAAATTTTTTATCTAATGTATGTCTATACTATAAGAAGCTGTAAAAACTTTTCCTTTACCTAATTTGTTTATAAATTTCTTATCTGTGTAAATTTTATTAGAATGTATACTATCAGCAAGACCGTACCATGGTTCTATACATAAAAATGGAGCAGTAGAATTAGTTTCGCTATAATAAGGAGTCCAAATGCCAACTAGAGGAAAATTCTTCATAGATATAGTTAGGCATTCACTATCTTTATCATTATATATAGATACTTCGTCTATGTTAGTGTATATTAAAGCATCATTTTTAAATAATTCTGGATTTAATTGTAACCTTTTTAAGTCTCCAATAAATTTTGTATCATCAGTAAAGGACCCATTTAAATTAATTTTTTCCACATTATTTCTTCCTTTAAACTCAAGATAGTACTTAGAAAAGTCATCTTGTTCATAAAAAGGAAGATTAAATGCAGGATGTCCTCCTATAGAAAAGAATATATCTTTAGAGTCAGTATTTTTTACAATCCATTCTATATTTATGCTATCATCATTTAATGTATAATTTATAAGTAGCTCAAAATAGTAGGGATATTTTTTTAGAGTAGATTCATTGGATGTTAAACTATAAGATATGAATGCATCTCCTTTATTTGCAATTTCAAAATCCATATCTCTAGCAAATCCATGTTGAGTCATATTATATAAATTTTCTTCTATTATGGTTTCATTATCAAGAAGTTTACCAACTATAGGGAATAATATAGGTGATTGTCTACCCCAATGTTTTTTATTACCATCCCAAAGAATATTTCTGTTATGTTTTTTAGAAAATATCCTAGTAAGTTCAGCACCAGAGCTACTTGATTCAATAATTAAGTTTTCATTTTGTAATATATTCATTTAAAATCTCCTTTATTATACTTTATTAGTATATTATACTATAAAGTATAACAAGTATTAAATCGTATTTGATATTATATTTGAAAGGTAGATTTTAGTATATTTTGAAAATTTTGTTTTGAAAATTTGGGATTATTTAAGAAATTTTGTATTATAAATAGAAGGAAATAGATAAATTGTATAGAATTAAATATATTAAGATAAGTTAATAATGTTAAATGGGAAGTGAGTTTATGGAAAAACCAAATACAAAAGTTGTTAACTTTCAAGAGTATAAAGACAGAAAAAAACAAAGAGAAGTAAACCGAGACGAACTTTTAAAGCTTATTAAAAAAATTGTGACTTCAAAATAGGGAGTTGTTAAACTCCCTATTTTAATGGGTTCCCAAAGAATTAAGACATTCTAAGTCCATCTATATAATCTTTAAATTGTGAAAAATCTGATTCACTACTTAACTCTACAGTTTCTGTACCTTCCGTATAAAAATTCTTAAGATAGATAGTATAATTATTATCAACACAATTATGATAAATACATCTATATCCATCTTCATATAAATTTTTTAATTTAGAAAAATCATCCACAATATCAACTCCTTAAAGTTCTTTTAATTATATTTTTACAAAAAGTATGTGATTGTATGCAAATTAGAAATGTAAAATAAAGGAAATTAAGATAAAATGTAGAATAATCTTTATATGTATGTAAAAATAAAAAGAAAAAGTTGAAATTTTTAGAAAATAAGAGTATTTTTTATCTAAAAAGATAATTAAAAAAAATAATATTGGGAGGATAGAAAATGAGTTTATTAGAAAGTATATCAAGGAATATATATTCTCTAGATAAGTCTTCTATTGAAAAAGCAAAACAGAGGTTGGACAGGCTTATACATCCAACTGGAAGCTTAGGAAAGATAGAAGATATTTGCATGCAATTAGCAGGGATATTTGGTAATGAAAATTTTGATACAACTAAAAAAGTTATAATTGCTTTTGCTGGAGATCATGGAGTATATGAAGAAGGAGTTGCGCCTGACCCTCAGGACATAACAAAGTTACAATTTCCAAATTTCTCAAAAGGGCTATGTGGCGTTGGAGTAATAAGTAAATTTGTAGGAGCAGATGTTGTAGCTGTAGATGTAGGAATAAATTGTGATGAAAAACTAGATGGAGTATTAGATTATAAGATAAGAAAAGGTACTTCAAATATGGCAAAGGGACCAGCCATGAGCAAACAAGAGGCTATAAGATGCTTAGAAATAGGAATTGAAATAGCAGAGCAATGTATAGAAAGAGATTATAAAGTAATTGGTATTGGAGAGATGGGTATAGCAAATACTACTCCAAGTACTGCAATAATATCTGTAATTTCAGGATGTGACCCATCAGAAGTGACAGGTATAGGTGCAGGTCTTAAAAAAGAAAGATTAAAACATAAAGCTGATGTAATTAGAAAAGCTATTGAAATTAACAATCCAAATCCAACTGATGGTGTAGATATTTTATCTAAAGTAGGTGGATTTGAAATAGGTTCAATGGCAGGTGTTATATTAGGATGTAGTGCTAATAGAATTCCAGTTGTTATAGATGGATTTATTTCTTATGCTGCTGCTTTAATTGCTTATAAAATAAATCCAAAAACTAGAGAATATATGATAGCATCACATTTATCAGCAGAATCAGGAACTAAAAGAGCATTAGATATATTGAAATTAGACCCTATACTAAATATGGATATGAGATTAGGTGAAGGAAGTGGAGCTGCTTTGGCATTTAATATAGTGGAAGCTTCAAATTATACTTACAAAAATATGGCGACTTTTGATGAGATAGATATGGGTCGATAAAAAATTTAATATATTTAGGAGTGTTTTGATGAGTCAAATTATTCTGGTAACAGGAGGAGCTAGGTCAGGAAAGAGTAATTTTGCAGAAAAATTATGTTTAGATAGGAATAATAACACAGCTTACATAGCGACATCTATTCCATTTGATGATGAGATGAAAGATAGAGTAAGGAAGCATCAAGAGAGTAGACCTAAAAGTTGGAAGACATATGAAATATATGAAGACATATATTCTATAATTAAAAATATATATGAAGAACATGAAACTGTTATACTAGACTGTGTAACACTATTAGTAAATAATTTAATGTTTTCACATAATTTAAACATAGAAGAATCTACTCAAGAAGAAATAAATAAATTGGAAGAGTACATAAAAGAACAAATTAGTAAACTTATTAAAGAAATAGAAAAAACAAATCTATATTTTGTATTTGTGACAAATGAATTAGGTATGGGAATTGTTCCTGGAAATAAACTTAGTAGAATATATACTGATATTGTAGGTCGTATAAATCAATATATAGCATCAAAAAGCAATGAAGTTTATTTTGTAGTTAGTGGCATACCTATGAAAATAAAGGAGTAGTATGTGACTATGAAAAGATTTATTTTGATACTACAGTTTTTGACAAGAATACCTATAAAATTAGATGTAGGGTTTGATGATGAATTTTACAAATCTATAGTATATTTTCCGCTTGTAGGTCTTGTTATTGGTATATTAACTTACTTAATAGGATGGGTTTCTATACTTTTGTTTCAGCCATTTATATGTGCAATTATAATAACACTTGCTGGTGTTTTGATTACTGGAGGGCTTCATATAGATGGATTAGGGGATACATTTGATGCAATATACAGTTATAGAGATAAAGAGAAAATGCTTGAAATAATGAAAGATTCTCGATTAGGTACAAATTCGCTTTTAGCAATTATGTTTGTACTTTTATTAAAGATTGGATTTGTATATAGTATTATAAGTAATAATTCACTATGGGTTATAATATTCATGCCAATGATTGCAAGGTTAGGAGTAATGTTATTGACATATAAAACAGTAACACCAAGAGCAAAAGGAATGGGGAATTTATTTATAGGAAAATTGACTACAAGTATGTTAATAACAGCTATAATATACACATTATTGATAGTTAGTATTATTGCTAAATTAATATTTTTAGTGCCTAATATAGTATTGATTAAAGTATTATGTTCAGCTATAGTAGTTTTTATATTTATAATATTGTTTAAAAATCATATTTACAAAAAAATTGATGGAGTAACAGGAGATATATTGGGTTGTGGAATAGAACTTTCAGAACTTGTATATTTGATTTATATATATTTGTTAATTTTTATGTTTATTTAAAACTAAAAAGTGGTGATAATGTGATAAGATTAATATTAATAAGACATGCTTTGACAACTGATAATGAAAAAGGAAGATTATCAGGTCATATAAATAGTTATATTAGTGAAGAAGGTAAATTACAAATAAATAAAATTACAAAATATATGAGTAGTGAAAGTATAGATAAGATTTACACAACTCCATCTTCACGTACTAAAGATACAATAGAGAAAATATCAAAGCTGAAATCAATAGAAATAGAAGAAAGAGAAAATCTAAGAGAAATTAGCTTTGGAGACTTTGAAGGAATAACTTTTGAAGAGATAAAAGTTAAATATCCAAAAGAATTTGAAAAAATGATAGAAGAAGGTAGCAATTATAGATACCCAAATGGGGAAAGCTTGATAGATTCATATGAAAGAATAGCAAAAGAGATTGACAATATAATTTTAGAAAATGATGATTATTTAAATAGAAAAACAATACTTATATGTTCTCATGCAGGTACAATAAGAAATATAATAACATATTTGATTTCTGGTAGTTATAAATATCATTGGAACTTTAAAATTGATAATGCATCTATTACAATTTTGGAAGTTGATAATGGATTTACTGTAATAAATAAAATGAATTTTACTGAATTTATATAATTCAATATAAATTAAATATTAAATATTAAACGATATGTGCTTATAAAATTACTAACAAAAATAGAATACTAGATTAAAATTAGGTTCTCAATGAGATGTAAAAAGGGAAAAAGGTTAGATGCCTTTGCAGCCCCCGCTACTGTGAAACCAACGAAACTATAAATACCACTGTCAATTTGATGGGAAGGTTATGGAAGTAGGATGAAGTTAAGCCAGGATACCTGCCTAATTTAATTTAAAACATGAGGTCTTCGGGGTGAAAGATTTTTAATTAATATATATAAAAGTCCTAGCTTTAGAAGCACTAGGACTTTTTTTAGTTTATTTATAGGTAAAATTTAACTTTAAGGAGGGGAGAAAGTGGGTAAAAAAGTAATGCTACAGGGAACTGCATCAAATGTAGGTAAGAGTATTTTATCAGCAGGATTGTGTAGAATATTTAAACAAGATGGTTATACTGTTGCTCCTTTTAAGTCGCAAAATATGGCTTTAAATTCTTTTATAACTAAAGAAGGATTAGAAATGGGAAGAGCACAAGTATTTCAAGCAGAAGCTGCAAAAATAGAGCCGATAGCAGATATGAATCCAGTTTTATTAAAACCTTCTGGAAATCATAAAAGTCAAGTGATTGTAAGAGGAAAAGTTGTAGGAGAGATGCCTTCATCTGAATATCATGATTATAAGCTAGAATTGGTAGATGTATTAAAAGAAACCTTTAATAATTTAAGTTCAATGTATGACATTGTGGTTATGGAAGGTGCAGGGAGTACTGCGGAGATAAATTTAAAAGATAGAGATATATCCAATATGGGTATGGCAAAAATAGCAGATGCACCAGTAATAATAGTTGGGGATATTGATAGAGGTGGAGTATTTGCATCATTAGCAGGTACAATGCTTTTATTAGATGATGATGAGAGAAAAAGAGTCAAAGGAGTAATAATCAATAAATTTAGAGGAAAAAAGGAACTCCTACAAGATGGTTTAAAGATGCTTGAAGATATTATAAAAGTACCTGTTTTAGGTGTGGTTCCTTATATGGATATAAAAATAGAAGATGAAGATAGTGTAACAACTAGATTTAAGAAAAAAATGGATAAAAATGATATACATATAGAAATAATTAGAACTCCACATATGTCAAATTTTACAGATTTTAATATATTTGAAACACAAGAAGATGTAAGCCTTAGATATGTAGACTATGGAGAAGCTATAGGAAATCCAGATATATTGATAATACCTGGAACTAAAAGTACTATAGATGATTTAAAGTACATAAGAGAAAGTGGTCTTGAGTCACAAATTAAAAACTTACATAGTCAGGGTAAATTGATATTTGGAATATGTGGTGGGTATCAAATGTTAGGTAAAAAATTAAAAGACCCTTATCATGTTGAAAGTGAAATTGAAGAATTAGATGGAATTGGTCTTTTAGATACAGAAACAATATTTGAAGAGGAAAAGACTACAACTCAAGTAGAAGCTACCATTATTGAATGTGCTGGTGAATATATGAACGACCTTAAAGGTAAGAAAGTAAAAGGTTATGAAATACATATGGGAATTACAAATCGTAGTAATAAAGTAAGTAGTTTAGATTTGATAACAAAAAAACTAGATAAAGAAGTCAATTATACTGAAGGAAGTGTAAATAAAGAAGGTAATGTAATTGGTACTTATCTTCATGGAATATTTGATGAAATAGATTTTACAAGAGCAATTTTAAATAATATAAGGAAGAAAAAGGGATTAAAAGTATTAGAAAGTACTGTAAGTTCTTTTGATGAGTTTAAAGATAAAGAGTATGATAAATTGGCAGATTTCTTAAGAGAACATTTAGACATAGAGAAGATATATGAAATTATGAAATAAGAATGACTTTATATTTATACTTTAGGTAGGAGGTGTATTATGAAAAAGATTTTGATTGCAGGTACTAGCAGTGGAGTTGGGAAAACTACAATATCATTAGGAATAATGCAGGCTTTAGTTAAGAGAAATATGAAAGTACAGCCGTATAAAGTAGGGCCAGACTATATAGACCCTTCATATCACACATTTATAACTGGAAGACATTCTAGAAATCTGGATTCTTATATGTTAGATGATGAAAAGATAAAGTATATAGTAAATAAATCTTCAAAGGATGCAGATATTTCAGTAGTAGAAGGAGTTATGGGATTATATGATGGTTTTGGGATAGATTTAGATAACTGCACAAGTTCACATACTTCTAAGGTATTAAAAGCTCCAGTTATACTAGTTATAAATGGAAAATCTATGGCAGCATCTAGTGCAGCTATGGTACTAGGATATAGGGAACTAGATAAAGATGTGGATATAAAAGGTGTTATAGTAAATAATGTAAAAACTAAGAGCCATTATCAAATAATTAAGAGCTCTATAGAGAAATATTGTAATATCGAAGTGTTGGGATATTTTCCTCCAAATAATAAATTTTCATTGGAATCTAGACATCTAGGTCTAATTCCTAGTGTGGAGATGAAATCTTTAAGAGAAAAGTTTTATACTTTAGCTGATGAGATTGAAAACTACATAGATATTGATAGAATAATCGAAATCTCAGAAAGTGATGAATTTGAGAGTAGTTTTGATTTTCAAAATTTAATAGAAAATAATAAGATAAAAGAACAGATTAAGGATAAATCAATAGCCATAGCATATGATAAGGCATTCAATTTTTATTATAGGGAAAACATAGAACTTTTAGAGGAACTTGGATTAGAAGTAAACTATTTTAGTCCTCTTGAAGATACATCAGTACCAAATTCAGATTATATTTATATTGGAGGAGGTTTTCCAGAGATATTTGGGAAAGAACTAGAAGCAAATGAATCAATGAGAGCCTCTATATTAGAAGCACATAATAATAATATTCCTATTTATGCAGAATGTGGTGGATTAATGTACTTAGGTGAGAAGTTACTTAATCAAGAAGAACAAGAATTTAATATGGTTGGTATATTTAATGGAACTAGTAAGATGACAGCTTCTCTAAAGAGGTTTGGATATTGCCTTGGTGTAGCTAAAGAAAATACAATTTTATCTAAAGCAGGAGAAATTATTAAAGGGCATGAGTTTCATCATTCAATATTTGAAAGTGATGAAAAATGTGCATATTCAATGAAAAAAGAAAGAGATGGAAATTTAATAGAAGAATGGGATGGAGGTTATAGCAAAGGAAATACACTGGCAACATACCTTCACACACATTTTTATAATAATTTAAACTGCATAGAAAATTTTTTGGAAAAGGGAAATGAGTAAATGAATATTTTATCTATTTATATAGGGTATATAACAGATTTAATTGTAGGAGACCCATATTCTTTTCCTCATCCAGTAAGATTTATTGGAAAACTTATAAATTTTATCCAAGGAATAATAAGAAAGGTCTCTAAAAATGGAAAGCAGTTAAAAATTGGTGGATTTATATTATGGTTTGTAACTGTTGGAATAACCTACTTAGTAACCTATGTTATAGTGAAGCTATGTAGTTTTAATGTATTATTAAGTATCATAGTAAATGGGTTCATAATTTATACGACGTTAGCAACAAAGTGTTTAAAAGATGAAGCTATAAAAATTTATAATGTATTAAAGACTGGAGACATAGAGAAATCCAGAATGCAGCTATCTTATATAGTGGGTAGAGATACAACTAATTTAAGTGAACCTGAAATAATAAGAGCAACTGTAGAAACTGTGGCAGAAAATACTGTAGATGGTATAATTGCACCTATGCTTTATGCATTTATTGGAGGAGCACCACTTGCTATGGCGTATAAAGCTATAAACACCCTTGACTCAACTGTTGGATATAAGAATGAAAAATACAAAGATATTGGCTTTGCTTCTGCTAAAATTGATGATATAGCTAATTATATACCAGCAAGAATATCTGTTATTCTTATGACTATAGGGAGTTTTTTTCTTGGTTATAACTATAAGAGTTGTTTTAAAATTTCTATTAGAGATAGAAAAAATCATAAAAGTCCAAATTGTGCTTTTTCAGAAGGTGCAATATCAGGAGCCTTAGGAATTCAACTAGGAGGAACCAATGTTTATTCTGGGCAAAAAGTATATAAGCCAACAATAGGAGATAAAATTAGAGTGATAGATAGAGAAGATATAATTAAAACAAATAAAATTATGTATGCCTCTTCATTGACTTCTATATTAGCATTTACGCTGATATCTGTGGCATGTAGGATGATTTTTATTAACTTAATTATATAACTTAATTGTGTACTAATTTAAGGGGGATGTAGATGAAGGATTTGGGGCATGGTGCTAATGTAGACGAAATGGCAAAATTGTATGGGAAAGACCCAAAAGAAATAATAGATTTTAGTTCAAATATAAATCCAAAGGTTTTGCCAAATTTAGAAAAATATATTTTAAGAGGGTTAGATGAATGTAGGAATTATCCAGATATAAATTATACAAACTTGAGAAAAAATATCTCAAAATATATAAATATAAATCCAAACTTTATAATACCTGGAAATGGAGCAACAGAGATAATTTATTTGCTTATGAAGAGTATTAAAAAAAGATTGGCTATAATAAACCCCACTTTTTCAGAGTATAGAAGAAGTGCCAAATTAAATAATATAGATATTATAGATTTAGAATTAGATTCAAATAATAATTTTAAACTTGATATAGATACAGTAAAAAATAAAATTGAAAAATTTGATAGTTTATTTATATGTAATCCTAATAATCCTAGTGGGAATGTTCAAGATTTAAAGGAACTTGTTTGTTTACTAAATGAAAACAATAAGATGCTAATAATTGATGAAACTTTTATGGAATTTGTTGAAAATGAAAATGAATATAGTTTAGTTAAATATATAGAGTCAAATAAAAATATATTTATAATTAAGGCTGTGACTAAATTTTTTGGAATGCCTGGTTTAAGATTAGGATATGGTCTTACAAGTAATAGCAAGATTATGGATAAAATTTATGAGTATAAAGAACCCTGGACTATAAATTCTTTTGCTGATATGCTATCCAATTTTATTTTTGAAGATAAAGATTATATTAGAAATAGTAAAGAGTTCTACATAAAAGAAAGAAAATACATGTTACAAGAGTTAAAAGATATAAGAAACATAAAAGTTTATGATACAGATGCTAATTTTATCCTAATAAAACTTTATAAGAAGATAGCTGATGAGTTAAAAAAAGATTTGTTTAAGCGTGGAAATATATTGGTTAGAGATGCGTCTAACTTTATAGGATTGGATGACAGTTTTATAAGGATAGCTATAAAATCTCATGAAGATAATAAAATTCTTATAGAAAATATAAAAAATTTATTAGGAGATTAAAATGAAATCTTATGGAATATGCCCAGCATCATGTGGAGAGTTTGTTCAAGGGATAATAGATGATGAAGAATATCTATGTTCATATGCTATAAATATGTATTCTAAGGTATGTATTGAAGAGAAATTAAAAGATATAAATTTAGGTAGACATAAATCAAGAATAGCTATAGAAAAGGTATTTGAAAAATTTAATTTGCCTAAAAAAGATACCAAAAACATTTCTTTAAATATAAACAGTAAAATACCTGTTGGAAAAGGAATGGCAAGTTCGACAGCCGATATAGGAGCTACTATAAAAGCAACATTATCGTTGATAGATAAAGATTTAAACAGTGAAGAAATATCGAAATTGGCAGCAGAAATAGAACCAACAGACTCTATATTTATAAATAAAAATAGTATATTTAATCCTCTAAATGGCACTGTTATAAAATACTTAGGAAATATAACTAATGCAAAAGTTATAATTCTTGAACCTAATAAAGTATTAGATACGATGAAAATTAGAATGAGGAAAGATTATAGTAAGTTAAAAATCGAAAATAAGGAAACTATAAAAAAGTCATTTGCTCTTTTAGAAGAAGGTCTGAAGAAAGATGATTTATCCTTAGTTGGAGAGGCTTGTACATTAAGTAGTTTAGCAAATGAAAATATAGAAAAAAAAGAATACTTAAATGAAATAATAAAAATATCCAAGCTATATGGAGCCTATGGAGTAAATATTGCCCATAGTGGTACAGTAATAGGTATTTTAATTGATAAGCTTATGAATGATAAGAAATTAATAGATGTATTATATGAGTCTAATATAAATTCTGTTTATAATAAAATCTATACCTTGGATATAATAGATGGTGGAATTAAGGGGGAAGTAGAATGGAATACATAAAGAATCCTATGAAAATAGAAGAGAGAAGTTTTGAATTAATACAAGGAATAATAGCTGAAATCAGACCAGATTATAAATTTAAAGATGAGATTGAAGAAAAAATAATAAAAAGAGCTATACATACTACTGCTGATTTTGATTACTTGGATATATTAAAAATATCAGAAAAGGCAGTTGATAGTATAATAAATGCACTAAAAAATAATGCAAGTATTTATACAGATACAAATATGGCTCTTAGTGGAATAAATAAAAAGAAGCTGGAAGCATTGGGATGCAAATATAAATGTTTGGTAGCAGATGATGAGACTGCAAAAGTGGCTAAAGAAAAAGGTATTACCCGTTCCATGGCAGCTGTAGAAATTGCAGCAAAAGAAGAAGGAAGAAAGATATTTGTACTTGGGAATGCACCAACAGCTTTATATAAAGTCATGGAAATGAAATCAGAAGGAAAATTGGATGTAGATGCAGTTATAGGAGTTCCAGTAGGTTTTGTAGGAGCACAAGAGTCAAAAGATGAAGTTGAAAAGACAGATATACCATATATAATTTCTAAAGGTAGAAAAGGTGGTAGTAATTTAGCAGCAGCAATAGTAAATGCTATCTTATATGCCATGTAGGTATCTATATGGAAGAATATGTATATATAGATGGGAAAAAGTATCGCAGAGGTTATACTACAGGTTCTTGTGCTACAGGTGCATCTAAGGCTGCTGTATATATGATGATTACAAAAAATAAAATTGATACTATAAACATAGATACTCCTAAGGGAATACCGCTATCATTAAATGTTGATAATGTAAACATTTCTGATGACTTTGTAGAATGCTCTGTAAAAAAAGATGGTGGAGATGATATAGATGCAACACATACTATGGATATCTATGCAAGAGCTGAAATTATATCTAAAACTGATGATAGCAATAATTATCTTACCTTAGAAAATATTGATAACATAAATATTAGTGAAGAGTGTCAAAGTGAACTCTATAAATTTATTAGGGTCTATGGTGGAACTGGTATTGGAGTAGTAACTAAAAAAGGATTAAGTGTAGGTGTTGGTAAACCTGCTATAAATCCAACTCCAATAAGGATGATAAATCAAGAAATAATAAAGCTTATAGAAAGTGATTATGAATCTATGTTTGGGTATGATGATAAAGTTTTAAAAATAACAATCTTTGCTCCACAAGGAGAAGAAATCGCAAAAAAAACATTTAATCCAAGGTTAGGAATAGTTGGAGGAATATCTATAATAGGTACAACTGGGATAGTTGAGCCTATGAGCGATGAGGGATGGAAAAAATCTTTATCTATAGAGCTCCAAATGAAAAAAGAACAAGGTTTAGACAAAATAATATTAGTTCCAGGAAATCATGGAGAACAATTTATAAGGGAGAAACTGAACTTAGATATTAAGTATGTAGTAAGAACCAGTAATTTTATCGGTTATATGATTAAAGAGGCTCAAAGAATAGGATATAAAAAAATATTGATGGCTGGGCATATAGGTAAATTTATAAAAGTATCAGCTGGAATTTTTAATACTCATAGTAAAGTAGCTGATGCTAGAAGTGAGATATTAGTGGCAAATCTAGCTTTAATGGGAGCTACACATGAATTTTTACATAAAATAAATCAGTGTTTAACGGCTGAAGAAGCTGTAGAGTTAATAAATAATAGCGAATATAAACAGGTTTATAATATATTGAGTAATAAATGTAGAGATAGAGTAAAGCAGTATTTAAATGAAGATGTAGATGATATTGATGTAGAAGTAATAATTTTTTCAATGGATAAGTCTTTGTTAGGAAAATCAGATAATACAGATGCTTTAGTGGAGGTTTTTATATGATAAATATAATAGGTTTGGGGCCTGGTAACTTGGACTATATAACAAAAAAAGGTGAAAATTTAATTTCTACTTCAGATGTATTAATTGGTGGCAGAAGAAATTTAGAATCTGTAAAAAACTTTGAAGGAGAAAAAATAATATTAGATTCTAATTTAAGAGAAATTGTAGAGTATATAAATAACAATAGTGAAAAGCAAATATCAATAATAGCTTCAGGTGACCCATTGATATATGGTATAGGTAAGTATTTATCTAAAAATATTGATAATAAGATGTTAAATATGGTTTCTGGAATTAGTTCTTTACAATATATATTTTCAAGGATATATGTTGATATGAATGATTTATATATTACCAGTAGTCATGGTAAAATACCAGATTTCGATTATATACTATCACATAAAAAAGTATGTATGGTTACAGATTCTAAGATAGGGCCAAAGCAAATAAGTAAAGAAATAATAGATAGAAATTTAAATAAAATTATTGTTGTAGGTGAGAATTTATCATACAACAATGAAAAAATAACAATAGCAAAGCCAGAAGAAATAATAAGAATGGACAATTTCGGAATGAATGTTGTGGTGATTTTAGATGAAGAATAGTGAATTTATAACAGGTAAGGTTCCAATTACTAAAGAAGAAGTTAGAGCAATATCAATAAGCAAACTAAATTTAGTAAATGCTAAGAATTTCATAGATATAGGTGCTGGTACAGGAAGTGTAAGCATTGAAGCTGCATATAACTATCCCAATTTAAATGTTATATCTATAGAGAAAAATGATGATGCTGTAGAGCTTATAGAAAAAAATATCAAAAAATTTAATTTAAAAAATGTAGAAGTAATAAATGGCTATGCTCCGATAAATATAAATTTAAATACTAAAGTTGACTCTATTTTTCTTGGGGGTACTGGAAATAACTTAGAAGAAATAATAGCGTGGTCTAAAAAAACTTTAATTACAGGAGGAAGACTTGTAGCTAATTTTATAATCATAGAAACATTTAATCAAACTCTAAAGTTACTTAGAAAATATGGATTTAAAGAAATAGATGTATGTGTTTTAAATGTTTCTAAACTAGAGAAACTGGGAAAAGGTGAATATTTTAAACCACTAAATCCTATATATATAATATCTTGTGAAAAAGGGGAAAATGATGATGAATAAAGTACATTTTGTAGGAGCAGGACCTGGAGACAAAGAACTAATAACTTTGAAAGGGTATAAACTATTAAGTAATGCAGATGTAGTAATATATGCAGGGTCACTTGTCAATCCTGAGCTTTTAGAATACTGTAAAGAAGATTGTCAAATACATAATAGTGCACATATGGATTTACAAGAAATAATAGATGTTATGAGAGATGGTATAGAAAATAACAAGTCTGTTGTGAGATTACAAACAGGAGATTTTTCTATATACGGTTCAATTAGAGAACAAGTGGAAGATTTAAATAAATTGAATATAGACTATGATTGTACACCAGGAGTGAGTTCTTTTTTAGGAGCAGCTTCATCTCTAGGAGTGGAATATACAGTTCCTGAAATTTCTCAAAGTGTCATTATAACGAGAATGGAAGGAAGGACTCCAGTTCCTGAAAAGGAATCAATACAATCTTATGCTAAGCATCAGACATCTATGGTAATATTTTTATCTGTTCAAGAGATTGAAAAGGTTGTGTCTAAATTATTAGAAGGCGGTTATCCAAAGGACACACCTATAGCAGTTATATATAAAGCTACGTGGGCGGATGAAAAAATAGTTAAAGGAACTTTAAATGATATAACTGTAAAAGTTAAAGAAAATAACATAAATAAAACGGCTTTAATAATGGTAGGTAGATTTTTAGGAGAAGAATATAATAATTCAAAGTTATATGATAAGGATTTTAAACATGAGTATAGAGGGTAATATCGCTATAATTTGTATTACAGAAAACGGAAAAAATTTAGCTATAAAGATAGAATCTTTAGTAGACAATTGTGTTGTATATCAAATAAAAAATAAAAAAGGTACTTTAGTTATCAGTCAGGGAGATTCTGTACAAATAATACAAAAGAAACTAAGTGATTTTGTAGGAGAGGTATTTAATAAATTTGAGTACATAATATTTATAATGGCGACAGGGATAGTTGTACGGAGTATAGCACCATATATAATAAGCAAGTTTAGTGACCCTGCCATTCTAGTGATAGATGAGAAAGGACAAAATGTAATAAGTTTATTGAGTGGACATGTTGGAGGAGCAAATAGTTTAACACATTATATAAGTAGTCTTATCAATGCGAATCCAGTAATAACAACAGCTACTGATGTAAACCAAAAAGCTTCTTTAGATATGATAGCAAAAAAATTAAATGCTTATATTGATAACTTTAGAGAAAATGTAAAAGAAGTAAATTCTATGTTAGTAAATGGTAAATGTGTTGGTTTGTATGTTGAGGAAGGCTATCAAGTTGACACTAGAGGATTTAAGCTTATAAAAAGTAGTAAAGAATTAAAAGGTAGTTGTTTAAATAACTATATAGAAAGAATAGTTATAGTAAGCAACAAGATAAATTTTACTAAAGATATTGAAA
The DNA here is from genome assembly GCF_020657875.1 of Clostridioides sp. ZZV14-6150. Classification (NCBI taxonomy): domain Bacteria; kingdom Bacillati; phylum Bacillota; class Clostridia; order Peptostreptococcales; family Peptostreptococcaceae; genus Clostridioides; species Clostridioides sp. ZZV14-6150. The sequence goes on from NZ_JAGWDA010000016.1 coordinate 110,091, forward strand.
GTTTAGAGATAGATAATTTAGAGATGGATAATAACTTTACGCATAATTATTACAGAGAAAAAATAATAAAAGTGATTCCAAAAGATATAGTTATAGGAATTGGGTGTAGAAAAGACACAGATAGTAAGTTGATGTTTGATTCTTTACTAGAATTTTTTGAGGAACAAAATATAGATATTAAAGCTGTGAAAATAATTGGGAGTATAGAACTAAAAAAAGATGAAAAGGCAATCATTGATTTAGCAAAAAAACTAAAAGTGCCATTTAAGACATTTTCAAGGGATGAAATATCCAAGGTTGATGATATGTTTGATAAATCTGATTTTGTGAAAAAAAATGTAGGTGTATATTCAGTAGCAGAACCTGTAGCATATCTTTTAAGTAAAGGGAACTTAATAGTTGAAAAACATAAATGTAAAGGAATAACTTTTTCAGTAGGGAGAATAAAAATATGATATATGTTGTAGGAATTGGACCAGGCAGTAAAGATACAATGACTTTGGAGGCGATAAAAGCAATAGAGGACTCTGAGGCTATTGTTGGATATAAGACTTATATAAATTTAATAGAAGAATTTATAAGTGATAAAGAAGTAATTCAAAATGGTATGAGACAAGAAGTTGATAGATGTAAACAAGCAGTAGAGGAAGCAAAAAAAGGGAAAAAAGTAGCAGTTATAAGTAGTGGAGATGCTGGTATATACGGAATGGCAGGACTTATTTTAGAATTAATATCTAAGGAAAGTGAAGATATAAAAGTTAAAGTAATTCCAGGTGTTACTGCTAGTATTGGTGCAGCGGCTATACTTGGAGCACCTATTATGCATGATTTCTGCCATATAAGTTTAAGTGATTTAATGACTCCATGGGAAGTAATTGAAAAAAGATTAAAGTTAGCTGCAGAAGCTGATTTTGTAATATGTCTATATAATCCAAGAAGTAAGGGAAGAAGTGAACATCTAAGTAAAGCATTTAAAATAATGGGAGAGTTTAAAGATGGAAATACACCTGTTGGAGTCGTCAAAGATGTAGGTAGAGAAAAAGAAACTAAGTTTATATGTACTTTTGAGAATATGGATTTTGAAAAAGTTGATATGACTACTATGGTTATAATCGGAAATAAATCTACTTATATTGATGGTGAACTGATGATAACTCCAAGAGGTTATACAGTATGATTTTGATTTTAGGAGGAACTTCAGATAGTTTAGCCATATGTGATAGAATAAATGAATTGGGAAATCATCCCTATGTACTTTCAGTAACTACAGAATATGGAAAAGAACTTGCACAAAAACATGCAAATAATATAGTTTTAGGTAAGCTTGGAAAAGAAGAGATGCTAAGGTTTATAAAGGATAATCATATAGTTAGAATAATAGATGCTACTCATCCTTATGCAGTTGAAGTATCTAAAAATGCTATTACTTGTGCAAATTTATCAAACATAGAATATATAAGATTTGAAAGAAAATCCTTAATAGAAGAAATAAATTATGACAATAAGTTTATAGTAAATACAATTGAAGAAGCTTGTAAAATTGCAAATAAAATAGGAAAAAATATATTTATAGGAACAGGAAGTAAAAACTTAAACAGATTTGTAGAAGAAATAAGTAATAAAAATTTAGTGGTTAGAGTTCTTCCAACAAGTGAAGTTATCTTAAGTTGTGAAAAATTAGGTTTAAATGCAGACAATATAATAGCAATGAAGGGTCCGTTTAGCCAGTGTATAAACGAAGAAACATATAAACATTATGATGTAGATTTAGTTATAACAAAAGAAAGTGGGGTAGCAGGAGGTTTTTTAGAAAAAGTAAATGCATGTAAAAATCTCAATATACCAGTAGTAATTATTAAACGAGAATCGATTAACTATGAAAATGTAATTAATGACATAAATAAAATTAAAGACGTAATTGTGTGATTTTTAGGAGGAGAAGATATGAAGAAAGCCTTATTAGTAGTAAGTTTTGGGACAAGCTATCATGAAACAAGAGAAAAGACAATAGATGCATGTGAAAATAAAATAAAAAATTCATTAAAAAATTATGATTTTTTTAGAGCTTATACATCAAACATGATAATAAACAAAATAAAGAAAAGAGATGGCATAGAAATAGACAACCCTATACAAGCTTTAGATAAAATATATGAGCAAGGGTATGAAGAAGTAATAATTCAAACGCTTCATATTATATGTGGAGAAGAATTTAATAAGCTAAAAGAACAAGTAGAAAGCTATTCTTCTAAATTTAAAAAACTTGTATTAGGTAGACCTTTACTTACTCACATAGAGGACTATCAAGAATCAGTAGAGGCAATTAAACATCAAATTCCTCATATGGAAAGTGATGAAGCAGTAGTATTTATGGGACATGGAACAGTTCATGAGTCTCATTCAGCATACCCAGCCTTAGAATATATGCTTAGAGATAATGGAGTAAATGCTTATGTTGGTACAGTTGAAGGTTATCCAGAAATAGAACATGTAATGAGAAGATTAAAAGAAGGAAATATAAAAACTATAAATTTAATGCCATTTATGCTAGTTGCAGGTGACCATGCTATAAATGATATGGCAGGAGATGAAGAGGATTCTTGGAAGACAATACTTGAAGATAATGGATTTAATGTGAAAATTCATTTAAAAGGGCTAGGAGAAAATCCTTATATACAAGATAAATTTGTTCGTCATGCTCTTAAATGTGCAGAAACTGCTAAGTTTTATGGTATAGGAACAGGACCAGGAGATAGCTCTTTACTTACAATAAAAGCAGTTAATACTCTAAAAGAACTAGATATTTTATACACTCCAGAGTCAAAAAGGGGTGGAGAAAGTTTGGCATTATCAATAGTTAATGAATATTTACCAGAATCATTAGAGATAAAATCTAGACATTTCCCAATGAGTTTTGACGGAAATGAAAAAGAACTAGCTTGGGACAATGTAGCAGAGGAAATTATCTTAGATGTTAATAATGGAAAAAATGTAGGATTTGTAACACTGGGTGACCCTATGCTTTATAGTACATATGTGTATATAATGAACAGAATAGTAGATGAGATAGAAGTAGAAACTATACCAGGAATTTCTTCATTTTCGAATATAGCATCTAATCAAAATTTTCCATTGGTTATGGATAGAGAAGCATTAGTAGTAGTTCCTTGTACTATGGAAGATGATAAGATAGAGAATGCTCTACAAAATTATAATTCCATAGTGTTAATGAAAGTGTATAAGAATTTTAAAGAAATAATAAAAAAATTAGAAAAATATAATCTGATAGAACATGCTATTTTAGTTAGTAATTCGTCTCAAGATAGTGAAACTGTATTTAAGGATTTAAGAGAAGCACACCTTGAAGATAAGATATCTTATTTTTCTACAATACTAGTAAATAAAGATAACAAAATAAAATAGACGAATGTAATACTTAAAGGAGATTTAATATGAATATTGTGGTTGGAACTAGGGGTAGTAATCTAGCACTTATACAAACTGAATGGGTAATAAATGAGCTAAAAAAGAAATATCCTCATATTAATTTTGAAATCAAAATTATAAAAACAAAAGGAGATATAATTCAAAATGTTTCCTTAGATAAGATAGGCGATAAAGGATTATTTGTAAAAGAAATAGAGCAACAATTATTGGATGGACAGATAGATATAGCCGTACATAGTATGAAAGATATGCCATCTTATTTAGCAGATGGACTAAAATTTGCTCATACACCTAAAAGAGAAGACCCAAGAGATGTGTTAATACTTAGAGATGAATATAAAAGCTTAGATGATTTACCTCATGGAGCAGTAATCGGAACAGGGAGTAAAAGAAGAAAGTTTCAATTATTAAAGCAAAGACCTGATTTAAACATAGTTCAAGTTAGAGGGAATGTAGAGACTAGAATACGAAAAATCAAAGATGAAAATCTACATGGAATAGTATTAGCTGCATCAGGAATAATAAGAGCTAATTTACAAGATAAAATAAGTTCTTATTTACCTGTTGATGTTGTTATTCCAGCACCTGCTCAAGGGGCTTTAGCTATAGAGATAAGAAGTAATGATAGTGATGTTGAGGAAATAGTGAACTCGCTAAAAGATAATGATACAGAAATCCAAATATTAGCTGAAAGAGGATTTTTAGATGGTGTGAATGGAAGTTGTCATATCCCAATGGCGGCTTATTGTGAAATAAATCAAGATAAAATACATCTTACTGGTTTATATGGTGATTCAGATGGAAATAAAATAGTAATTAAGTCCATAGAAGGAGATATTTCTTCTCCTAGAGAGTTAGGTTTAAAGTTAGCTAAACTTGTATTGAAGGAGTATGAAAATTATGAAGGGTAAGGTTTACTTAGTAGGTGCAGGACCAGGTGATTATAAACTCATGACTATAAAAGGTTTAGAGTGTATAAGAAAATCAGATGTAATAGTATATGATAGATTAGCAAATAGTAGTTACTTAAGAGAAGCTAAACCAGATTGTGAATTTATATATGTAGGAAAGGCATCAAGCAATCATATTTTACCACAAGAGGATATAAATAGAGTTATATCAGAAAAAGCTAAAGAAGGAAAACTTGTGACTCGTTTGAAAGGTGGAGACCCTTATGTATTTGGTAGAGGTGGAGAGGAAGCAGAGACTCTAGTGGATGAAGATATAGAGTTTGAAGTAGTTCCAGGGATAACTTCTGCAATAGGAGGCTTATGCTATGCGGGTATTCCTATAACACACAGAGACCATGCTTCATCATTTCATGTAATAACAGGTCATTTGAAAGGTGATGATAGTGGAGAATTAAATTGGAATGCTCTTGCAAACAATAAAGGTACTCTTGTGTTTTTGATGGGGATTTCTAACTTGAAGAAAATAAGTGAAAACTTGATGAAAGAGGGAAAAAGCAAAGATACACTAGTTGCTCTTATAAGTTGGGCAACTAGATATAATCAAAGGGTTGTTACATCTACACTTGAAAATGTATATGAAGTTGCTATCAAAGAAGAAGTAAAACCACCAACTCTTATAGTAGTTGGAAGTGTTGTAGGACTTAGAGAAAAACTGAATTTCTTTGAAGGTAAACCTTTATTTGGAAAAAGTATAGCTGTAACTAGGTCTAGAAATCAAAATAGTGTATTAGTCGAAAAGATAATGGATTTAGGTGGGAATCCAATAGAGATACCTACTATTAAGATAGAAAAAATACAAGATAATACTAAATTGGAAAAGGAAATAAAAAATATAAGTGAATATAAATATCTAGTTCTAACTAGTAAAAATGCAGTAGAAATATTTTTTGAGAAGGTTTATGAAATGAATTTTGATTCAAGAATATTGTCTAATCTAAAGATATGTGCTATAGGCTCAGCTACATCAAGTGAATTGAAAAAAAGAGGAATTATAGCAGATATAGTACCAAAAAAATTTGTAGCAGAATCATTATATGAAGAGCTAGCACCAATTTTAAATGACAATGATAAGATACTCATACCTAGAGCGGAAAATGCTAGAGACTATTTAGTTGATAAACTTAAAGATATTTGTGAAGTAGCAGAAATACATACATATAGAACAGTGATAGATGAAGATAAAAGAAATGAGATATTAGATATTTTAAATTCTAATGAGATAGATTATATAACATTTACAAGTTCATCAACAGTAAATAATCTTATTGAGATTATAGGAAAAGAAAATATTAAAATCTTAGATAAAATAAAAGTATTGTCTATAGGGCCTATAACTACAGAGACAATAAATAATTTAGGAATAAATTTATATAAAGAGGCTACAACATCTACAATAAATGGATTAGTAGATTTAATTATAGAAAATTAATTTTGGAGGATTGAGATGTTAAGAAGACCAAGAAGACTAAGAGCAAGTAAAGCAATAAGAAATTTGGTGAGAGAAACTAAAGTAAATGTGGAAGATTTAATATACCCTCTATTTGTAGTAGAAGGTGAGAATGTAAAAGAAGAAATTAAATCTTTACCAGATGTTTATCACTTATCAATAGACATGTTGGAAGAAGAAATAAAAGAAATAAGAGATTTGGGAATTGAACATATAATGTTATTTGGTGTACCAGATGAAAAAGACGAATGTGCATCACAAGCGTTTAATGAGAATGGAATAGTACAAAAAGCGATTAGAAAGATAAAGGAAATAGATTCAAATATAAATGTAATAACAGATGTCTGTATGTGTCAGTACACAAGTCATGGGCATTGTGGAATTTTAACAGATACTGGTTATGTTGATAATGATAAATCATTAGAATATTTAGCTAAGATATCTGTAAGTCATGCTAAAGCAGGAGCAGATATGGTTGCTCCATCTGACATGATGGATGGAAGAATACAAGCAATAAGAGAAGCTTTAGATGAAAATGGTCTGGAAAATATCGGTATAATGGCTTACAGTGTTAAATACGCTTCAAATTTTTATGGGCCTTTTAGAGAAGCAGCTCATTCAGCACCATCATTTGGAGATAGAAAGACATACCAGATGGACCCTGCAAATAGCAATGAAGCTATGATAGAAACGGAACTTGATATATTAGAAGGTGCAGATATACTTATGGTTAAACCTGCATTATCATATTTAGATGTCATAAGAAGAGTTAAAGATAATTTTGATTTGCCTTTAGCTGCTTATAATGTAAGTGGAGAATACTCTATGCTTAAGTTAGCTGTTAAAGAAGGATTATTAAATGAAGATGTAATTCTTGAAGCAATCACATCTATAAAGAGAGCAGGAGCAGATATAATAATAACTTACTTTGCTAAAGATATTGCTAAATTATTAAGAAAATAAGCTATTAAAATATAAAGTATTATGAAAAGTATAGAAATTGTAATTTGTTATTTTAAACTATTTTATCTACAAGTCTAGTACTCTATAGTCCTAGTAAATGAAAATATGAGTGACCTTACAATTTCTATATTTGTTTATGTATTTAATAAAAATTTTGGAGGGTAAAAATGCTATATCCTATTAACTTAAAATTAGATGACTTAGATGTAGTCATAATAGGAGGAGGAGAGGTTGCATATAGAAAATGCAAAAACTTTCTAGATTTTAATAAGAGTGTTACTGTAGTTTCTAAACATATTTTAAATAAGTTTTATGATTTAGAAGGGAACATAAATATAATAAAAGACAATTATAAAGAAGAATATATAGAAAGTAGTTCTGTGATAATTGCTGCTACAGATAATAGGGCGTTGAATTTAGAAATAGGATTATATTGCAGAGAAAATAAAAAACTAGTAAATGTTGTTGATAATGTAAAAATATCAAATTTCACCATTCCATCCTATGTAAAAAGAGGTGATTTACTTATAAGTGTATCCACAGGGGGAAAAAGTCCATCTTTGTCTTCAAAAATAAAAAAGGAGCTTGAAGAAAAATATACTGAGGATTATGAGGAATATTTGAATGTGTTAGGTGAGATTAGAAAAGAAGTTATAAAAAAATATCAAGATAAGAATAAAAGAAAAAGTATACTTAATATGTTGATAGCACTTGATTTAGATGAATTAAAAAAGTTTAATGTATAAAGTTTTTTGAAAAAAATATTAAAAAGCTGTTGACGAATTATTTTTAAGGTGATATAGTATTACTTGTCCTTAAGAAAAGGGCAAACATGAAAAATGAACTTTGAAAATTAAACAGTAGGTTAATTTATAAAACAAGAAACAAACCATAAAGCCAGATATTTTG
>NZ_JAGWDA010000017.1:0-75506 GCF_020657875.1 Clostridioides sp. ZZV14-6150
TCTGATGGTTGTTCTCCCTCTGGAGTTTGTCCGTCTGATGGTTGTTCTCCCTCTGGAGTTTGTCCGTCTGATGGTTGTTCTCCCTCTGGAGTTTGTCCGTCTGATGGTTGTTCTCCTTCTGGAGTTTGCCCATCTGATGGCTTCTCCCCATCAAATACTACATCTTTGCCATTCATTTCAGCAGCATAAGATACTATTGGTGTAAATGTAGTAAATGCCATACTCAAAGCGATGGCTAAACTAATTATACTTGATTTTTTAATTTTTAATTTCAAAATTCTCCTGATACTAAAAATATATATTGTATCTATCTAATATAATTCAAAATATTATATTATTGTATAGATTTGATTCCACAATACATCTTTAGCATGTTCAATTAGGGTCGTTAATCCTAACCAGTTCTCTAATGAACTTCTTAATATTTCTATTAAGCACAGACTATATCATTACCTAATAATTAGGTACTCCCCATTTCCCCACACTTGTAGGTACGAGATTTCTCTCTAGTCGTTGAAGTTTCTTCTTTTCGAAGCTTACCTGCTGATTATCCATTTTTAAGGCACTTAGGGTTTAACCTTATGCTATCTAACTAATTTTTTCTACTTTCGTAACCGTCAAGTATCTATCAAATAGATACTCTATCACACCTATCCTTATTTCATGATTATGTTGTGGTTTAGTTAGCTTTAGGAACTTCCAGCAATTAAAGGAGTTTTGGGCAGATGTTCTACCACTCTACACTCTTTATGAATGTAGGGAGCTATTTCAAAAATATATTTTATATCTATATTTACTATGATTTATGTACTTTATTATGTCTGTTTATATATTTTTGATAATTAAAAGTTACTCCTATTTATATTTATAGCAGGTTGCACTACTAACTCCATATATCCCTTAAGTGCCCAAATTTAAGATATACTTCACAGTTTCTATAAATAGGTTTTTGTAATTTTTATTTTTTTAATGTTTTGTTCAATGTTTTAACTCTTTAAGTGCACTTTTTATGAATGTATTAAAATACAAACTAATATTTCAAGATAATTTTTCTAATATAAGACAAAAATTCGTTTTTATACTAAAAAAGATACCATAGAGTATCTTTAAATAACACAAAAACTTTTACTCTATTTGGATAGTTGACTAAATTTAATTTAGATATGTCAATACAAATCACATATTTGAGCTTTACTATTTTTGTCTGATATAATTTTAATAGCTATTGTCATTATTATACAATATAGATGAATTTTTGTCTATTTTTTCCATCTTATTTGCACATCTTATCAATTTAACTTATATGTTACATCAAAAAACATCCTCAGAAGTAATTTTTAAGATTCACTTCTAAAGATGTTTTTATTATATGGCTTTACATTAATTAATTATTTTATTTTTAATCTTACGTCACCTTTTATTCTTCTTATTAATGGGTGATTAACTGTTCTCATTACATGGTCAGTGATATGGTATACACCTAATTTTAATTTTGGTGCAGAACCCATTACTGTATTACTACAGTCAGTACAGTTACCTATTAATATAACTTCTGCTCCAGCTTTTTTAAATTCTATACATTTTTGAGCTTGTCCTGGACAGTGTCCTGGATTTTCACATTTTAATGCACCTTTTATTTCTTGAGCTTGTTTACATTTTTGAACTGATACTATATCAGTAACGCCCATTTTAGCTGCTATGTCTCTCATTCTTTCTTCGTTAGGTCCACATGCACAGACTAAAAGACCCATCTTTCTCTTTTCATTAACAAATGGCATAGTAACTATTATACCACCACTAGTTTTAGTTATTGGAGTATCTAAAGTAGTAGCTTTTCCTGTGAAAGGTCCTCCTAGGATTATTTCACCATATTCACCTTTTATTCCACCAGCTCTTTCAATTAATTCTCCAACAGTAGTTCCGATTGGCACATCTTCAAATACTATAGATTCTTTTCCACTGTTTAATTGACCAACTACAGTTATATTTTTAGATATAACTGGTCTTTTTTGCTCAACAGCTTCTACTATTCTAGTTAATGTTTCTACGTTTATTACTACTGCATTAGCTTCTGAAGGTAATTGAGTTGGCTCAAGTAATTTTCCTAGAACATCTCTTACTATAGCTCTTTCTTCTCCCATTGGGTACATATCAACTAGTTCAGCAACCTCTATATTATCTCCTGATTTTATTACTTTTTTGAATGCTGCTATTGCTTCTGGATGTTTGCTCTTTATTGCTAGCATACCTTTTCCAGCATTAGTAACTTCCATAGCATATTTTATACCTTTGTAAACTATTTCTGGATTTTCTTCTATTTCTTTTATGTTATGAGCTAGTAAAGGTTCACATTCAGCTGCATTTGCTAATATTGTTCCACCTTTTAAATCTATATTTAATTTTATATGAGTAGGGAATCCTGCTCCACCCATTCCTACAACTCCAGCTTCTTTAATTAAATCAAGTATACTTTCTCCTTTTAATGGTTCAAAAGTATCATCTTGTGCTTCATCAGCTTCAATTACTATAGCTTGGTCATTTATTTCACTTATTTTTCCACTAACACTGGCATAAATATTTGCTCCTAATCCAGCTGGTTCTGCGATTAGAGTTCCTTTTTTTACTACATCTCCAACACTTACTACTGGCTTATCTGGACCACCAACGTGTTGTTTTAATAAAATAGAATATAGTTTGTTCAACTAGTACGCCCCCTTAAATATATTAATTTTTTTTATAAGCTGTTCAAATAATATTAATCTTGTTTTTCTATTACAAGACTTTAACATATTGTTTATTTCTATAGAACATATCGCTTATTATCAAAGCAATTTCTATGCCAACTTTTAAACAAAGTTATACCCTTTGAAAATACTATCTTACAGCGTTTGTAGTTCAATTTAATCATTTAAACTCAATAAAAAAAAGTCAATTATTAGACGCTTTTTTTACTGATTTAATCTATAATTATTGATATTACATACATGCATAAAAAAGTGTCAAAAAATAGACACCGTCTTTTTATCGACACTTTTCTAACATATACTATACAATTTTCCACAACACTACTAAAAATATACATTTATTGATTATTAATTTTTTGGTTTTTGTACTCCATTAGAATCAACTATGTAATTATCTTTATATAATAAATCAGATATTTTTACTAAGCTATATCCATCTTTTTTAAGTCGATTTATTATGGTATCCAAATAGTTATCTACATCATTTATATTAGCATGAAATAAAACTATTGAACCAGGCTGAGCTTCTTTTATTACTTTTTCAATTACATGATTTGGGCCAAGTTCTTTCCAATCTATCGAATCTACATCCCACTTAATTACTTTATAACCTAAATCTCCACAAATGTCCATAGCTTTATTGTTTACGTCTCCAAAAGGAGGTCTAAATAGATTGGTCTTTTTACCTGTTATATTAAATATTTTTTCTGATGTAGTTTCTATTTCTTCTGTTATATCCTCTTTTGATATTTCTTTTAAATTAGCATGAGTATTTGAATGATTTCCAATCTCATGTCCTTTTTCATCTATAGCTTTAACAATTTCTTCATTATCATCCACCCAACTACCAACTAGAAAAAAAGTAGCTTTTATGTTATGTTTATCTAAAATTTTAAGAATATCATCCATGTTATCAGTTCCCCAAGCAACATCAAAACTCAGAGCTATCTTTTTCTCATTTGTATCAACTCTATATATAGGCATTTTTGAGTTATCAGATTTAGAGCATACATATTTTATTCCATAAACAAGAGCAAATATTAATACCAATAACAATGAAAAAAATAAAACACTATATATTAAAGCTTTAGTTCTCTTAACTTCTCTTTTCATACTATTCCCCCTTTTAAATAAATTCTTCTATATTTAAAATTTATTTTTTTTTAGCTCAAAAAAGTACTGTAATATTTAATTTATAGGACAACAAATAAAAAAATAAACTCTATATTAGACCAATTAACCTCTTTAAAATACTACTTTTTTTAATTTTTTTATATTTTTTACATTTTTACCTTTATTTTTCTGTATATATTATTTTTATTTTGGAGAAATTAGTATTAACATCACATAAATAAAAGTGTTGTTAGACATCATAAACTAATTATTTAAGGAGGAAATTTACTATGTCAAATTCAAACAGAACAGTAGTGCCAGAGGCAAAAGCAGCTTTAAATCAAATGAAATTAGAAATAGCTAACGAAATAGGTTTATCTAACTATGAAAACATAGACAAAGGTAACTTAACAGCTAGAGAAAATGGATATGTTGGTGGATACATGACTAAGAAATTAGTTGAAATGGCTGAAAGACAAATGGCTGGAAAATAGATAGTAAATTTTGACACCTGGGTATCAACAGGGCTGCCGATTGGTAGCCCTGTTTTCTTGTCTTCATTTATAAAATTAATTTTATATAATTTGTTAAAGATTAATGATACTATACAAATTATTCTTTTAATTTTGTATAAATTAGTTTAATATATTATATATAGAAATAGTTTGACGGAGGATGATATTTATGTTTGAAAACTCATCTGAAGAATTAGCTTATCACAAACTTTTAATTTTGTATATATTGGAAAAAATTAAAATGGACTTAACTAATTCTCAAATAACTCAAGTAGTATTAGAGACTGAAATGATGAATTACTTTTCATTACAACAACTTTTATCTCAGCTTATGGAATCTAAGTTTTTGACTACATATAAAGACTCTGACAGAGAATATTATGCTCTTACTCAAAGAGGCGTAGAAAGTCTAGAATACTTTTTTAATCGAATACCTACTAGTGTTACTGAAAAAATAGACAAGTATATAGATTCTAATAAAGAAAATTTACTAGCAGATACTCAAGTAAAATCTAGCTTCGTAAAACAAAGTGATAATGAATTCATTGTCAATCTTAGAGTCATAGAAAATCAATCTAACTTAATAGATTTAAATCTAAATGTTTCATCAGAGAAACAAGCAAAACTTATTTGTAACAATTGGAAAAACAATGCATCTTATATGTATGCTGAAGTTATCGACTTACTTATAAGAGACATACATTAAGGCCTACAAACAAACTATAGTTGTAGGCTCTTTTCCTACCTTGATTACCTTTATTAATTTGTTATTTGCAGTTTCATAGACTTTAACTGAGTTCTCTTGAGTATCTGATACAAATAATAACTTTTCATCTTTAGATATTTCTAATCCCTGAGGAATTCCATCTATTTCAATATTTCCAATATATTTACTTGTTGTATAATCCAAAATTCTTACATTATTATAACCCAAGTCAGCAACATAAACTTTTTTCCCACTATAATTAAACCTTATTTCTACTGGCAATAAGAATTCATATAATACCTTTTTTATATCCATACTTACTTCATCAACTATTACAAGCTTTCCATCAAGTGTTGATATATACATTTCTTTCTTTTGTTTATCAAGTGCTATATGCCATGCTCTAAAGTCCATATTGATTTTCTTTTGTATACTTTTATTTATTGTGTCTATACATACTATCGAATTTATACATGGTACATATAGCTTTTTACTCTCTCTGTCAAAATCAAATCCATGTGGCATATTATCAACGCCAATGATTCCTATTGGATTTAATGTGTTTTTATCCAATACATATATGCTATTTGAATCTTCATTTGCTACAAATAACTCATTATCACTAAGCATAACTTGACTAAGACTTCCTCCTATAGAAACAGTATCAATTATTTTATCATTACTTAAGTCTAAAACATATAGTATTCCATTGCTCGAACTAGGTATGTATATCAAATTTTTTTCCTTTTCTATGCAAAAATGATGTGGATATATATTATCCTCTAATACTATTTCTTTTTCTAGTTCAAGCGTAGAATAATCAACTATACTAATGCTCTTTGATAGGTAGTTAGAAATATAGATTTTCATATAACCCCTCCTCTCTACAATACATATACTACAATAATATATTATTTTATTAGCTTGTATTATGCTTTATAGTTGCATTATTATACATATATTTGGTATTATTATTGATGTTGACACAATGAAATAATAATTAATGGAGGTCTTTTTTATGAAGGTTACTTTTAACCCAAGTGGTGTTTGTTGTAGAGAGATGTTTTTTGAAGTTGATGAAAATAATGTGATTGTTGATGCTGAGTTTATAGGCGGATGTAATGGAAATTTATTAGGGCTTAAGAGTTTAATAATTGGTCAAAATGCTCTTGAAATTGCTGATAAATTAAATGGTATTGATTGTGGAGGTAAAGGTACTTCTTGCCCAGACCAATTATCTAAAGCCATTCGTCAATCTATCTAGATATTGATAATATATAGTAATACACTCATCTAAAAACTGATTTTATTAAAAAAGGAGTTGTCTATTATTTTAGCCAACTCCTCTTTATATGTCTTTTATTTTTATCTATATATTTATATGTATTTATTTTATAAGATTATAATTTCTTTACCAAAGTTCTTACTGTGCCTATCATATATAAAGAACCTGCACTTATTATAATATCATCCTTATTTGATGTTTCCAATGTATAATTAACTGCATCTTCTATTTCATATTTTGACGTTACATCACTTACATATTTTAATATTTTTTCTTTTAATATATCTGAATTTATAGCTCTTGGATTATTAGGAGTTGTTGTCACTACTTTGCTAAATTTAGGCATTAGTATGTCCAAAACACCATCAATATCTTTATCTTCCAACATACCTATTAATAAAGTTAGTTTTTTATCTTTAAAATGTTTATCAAGTGCTTTTGCTAAAGATTTTGCTCCATCTTCGTTATGTGCTCCATCTATTATAAAAATTGGACTTTCTTTTATCTTTTCTATTCTTCCTGGCCATTTAGTAGTTATGAGACCTTCTCTTATAGATTCTTCACTTACATTATCTAATTTTTTTGTATCTTTTAGATATTTTAGTACACTCATTGCCAATATAGAATTATTTATTTGATGTTCACCTATCAACGTTATTTCAAGATTCTTATAAGTTTCTCCCATTACATTACAATCATACACTTGAAAGTTTATGTTTGATTTTTTTATATTTATATTGTCAAAATTAACTTCTATGTATTTTGCATTTTTTTCTTTGCAAACTGACTTTATAACATCCTTTGCTTCATCAGTCTGGTCATATACAAGTACTACTCCATTTTCCTTTATTATACCAGCTTTTTCATATGCTATTTTTTCTATTGTATCTCCAAGTATTCCTGTATGGTCTAAACTTATAGATGTTATTACACTTACAAGTGATTTTGTTATTATATTTGTAGCATCATATCTTCCACCTAATCCAACTTCTAAAGCTACAAAATCTACTTTTTGCTCTGAATAGTAATAAAATGCCATTGCAGTAACTACTTCAAATTCAGTTGGATATGCATAACCTTGGCTTACCATAACTTCTATCTTTTCTTTTATTAAATCAATTATTCTAGCAACATCTTCTTGTGGTATATTCTCTCCATTTACTCTTATACGCTCAGTAAAAGTTTCTAGATATGGAGATGTGTATAGGCCGACCTTATATCCACTTTCTCTTAGTATATTAGAAATAAAAGAACACACCGAACCTTTTCCATTAGTTCCAGCTACATGTATTATATTTAAAGTTTCTTGTGGATTTCCCAACAGTTCTAATAATTTCCCAATATTCTCTAAACCTAATCTTATACCAAACTTATTGGTTTGTGATATATATTCTAATGCTTCTTCATATTTCATTATCTAATTCCCCCTGTATTGGCATTTTATTTTATGTTATCTAATTATAGTATATTTTTCACTTTTAATCTACTGACAAAGAATACATATAATCTAACACCTTCTACATTAAATTTGGTTCATAAATTTTTATTTATCTTTTGTATTTGTATATCTTTCTACTAATTCAGTTAATGTATATATGGAAACTAAGTCATATTTTGATATGTCCATATAATTAAATTTCAAATCAAATCTGTTCTCTAATTTTTCTAATAGATTAAAACAATTATCATAAACTAATCCTATCTCTTTATTAAAAAGGCTACATTGAAATAATTTTTCATTATCAGCTTCAGTATTTAAACACTCTCTAATAACATCAGCAACTTCCACAAGCAGAGCATTTTCCTTATCATATAAATCCACTTTAAAATCTGGAATCCTACTATACTTGTCTAAATCACAACTACTCCAACAATTTTTGGTTGCTAGAGACTCGAGTTTTTTATTTAACGCGTATATTGTTATGTTTGGCTCTTCTGACAATATTTTAGCTATTTTCCCAGTAAATTTTGCAGCTACATAACTATTACATTTTGGTGGTAATCTGAAAGAATTATTTATATCACAACTTATATATGAATTACTATCCATAACACATTGAACATCATATTTTTTATTGTACCAAAAAGAATTCTCTATATCCAAAGTAGAAGCCCTTACACCTATGACATTGTTAAACATAGCTGGATAACTCAAGTCAAAGTTATTAGCTAAGGAACATACTATTATCTTTCCTTTTCTAAACAATTCATAGCAAACTTCAAATAAGCCCTTAACACTTTCTACACCTATAACTGATAAACTTAAGTTAATCAGTCTTATATTAGTATCCAAAAGGTATTTTAATGCCTCTTCAAGAACCTTTATATTTGTAATACTATCTTTATTACCTAAAATTTTTATCACAAATAGCTCTACATCTTCATACTCCTTTTTGATTATTGATGCACAAGCAGTTCCATGACCATCTTCATCATCAAATTTGTCTGATATAAAAATATAGTCATGTATACATTCAAAAGCAATTCCTCCAACTAAGTTATCTTTTAAGTAATCATGTTCTTTATCTATTCCTGTATCTAATACTGCAACCTTAACTTTATTATTCATATCACATATATTCTCCATTACTAAAAGTTTTTAATATATCTACATTAATAGTTCATCTTAAACCTTAATTTAAGTGGCACAATTTATCTTTTAAATGCTCTATTTGTTGCTAAAAACATAAAATAAGTACACTATATACTTAATTTATCTTAATTATATCAATTATTGTCATTAAATTGTTAAATATTACGATAAAATTTTTAGATTTATATCACAATTTAGAATTATTTGTAAAAAGGGGATTGTCTTTTCTATTAGACAATCCCCTTGTATATTTTGTTATTCATTATTCACAATTAACTATTAATTATATTTCATATTTTGTAATTTAAATATTATATATCTTAATTTTATTTATCTAGGGGGAATAATTATCTTTATATGTTGTACAACCCATTTAAGCACTATTCTAAAAATTAATATCAGTAAGTAATATTAAAAAATAATATTAAAAAACTATATTTTGTTAGTATCTAAAAAATCCAATCAAATAAAATTTCTCTTGCATGTTAAATAATACCACATACCTAATACATTATATCATATTTCAATAAATAAATTGCATAAAAGGAAATCTTTTAATAGAATTAAACTATTTATTAAATCATTACCATAAGTTCTACAGACTATAAGTGGATTTTTTGATACTTACATGCTACTATCTTAAGCATTGATATAACTAGCTAAAATAGCTATAATAAAATGAAGCAATTATTTATAGAATTTTATAAATATTCATTATTTTTAAGGGGTGATTGTATTTGAAAAAAGACATGTCAAAAAGAGAAATCTTAAAGGAAAGCTTTCTAGCATCAATCCCAATATTTCTAGGATATATTCCCTTAGGACTTATTTGTGGTATTATGCTTCAAAAAGCAGGTCTACCAGCCTTCTATATATTATTTATGTCATTTATAGTATTTGCTGGTAGCTCACAATTTGTAGCTGCTTCTATGCTCGCTTCAAATGGAAGTATTACTTCGATAATTTTAACTACATTTATATTGAATCTTCGCAACTTCCTAATGAGCTCTAACTTACATATGCACATAAAAAATAAGAACATGAAATTTTTAATGTATTTTTGTCATGGTGTTACAGATGAAACATTTGCTATAAACTTAGAAAAATATACTTATGGAAATTGGACTGATACACATGCTTTATACTTAAATAACCTTTGTATATTAGTATGGGCTGTAAGTTGCTTCGTGGGCGCATTTCTTGGAGAGATTGTTCATATAAGCGATTCTGTTGCTGGCTTTCTATTAACAGCTATGTTCATTACTCTAATAGTTAATCAAATTAAAAATAAAATATATGTACTTGTTTCTATACTTTCTATATTATTATCAGTAGTTTTATATACTTTCTTTAAGAATAGTTTAGTTATTATAATAGCATCAATTTTATCTTCTTTATTTGGTTTTTATATTCAAAAATTAACACATAGAAAGGAAGGCTACTATGAATAATAATTACATAATTATCGTTATCTTAGGCATGGCAATTGTTACTTATATTCCAAGAATTTTACCTATGATAATATTCTCAAAAAATGATATGCCTGAATCTATTAAAGATATCATGAAATTTATACCTATTGCTATACTTAGTTCACTAATAGCAAAAGATATTTTCTTTAATGGAGATAATCTATACCTTTCATTTACTAATCCTAAGATTATTTCAGGTATAATAGTACTATTAGTAGCTTATAAATTTAAGTCTATTGCAGTATCAATAGCTGTAGGTGCAATATCCATATTTTTATTTGGAATTATATTATAATACTATATACAACATATGATATAGTACAAAATATAAAATACATTATATTGAAGTTAATATTTAAAAATTAAATTAATACATATTATAATTAGCATACCTTACATATAAAACAATATTGATAACTGCTAAATTACCATTTTACATAATAAAGACTGTCTTAATATAGAAAAGTTCTTCTACATTAAGACAGCTTTGAATCAATAGCTTTGTGATGACACTAAATATTTTTTACCATATTTCTTTACCTTTTTCAAAATTAATACATTATATCACATAACAAGCTTGTTAGTGTTGCTTTTAAATCTTTGAGTCTGTACTTACTAATAGGTATAAATTTTTCATTAATAGTAATCATATTGTCTCCAATATCTTCTATTCTTCTCAAGTTAACAATGAAACTTGTATGACATCTAAAAAAGCCATTTTCACACAATAACTTTTCCGCTTGTTTCATACTCATATTAGCTTTATAATCTCTACCTGATGTATGTACAACTAAATCTCTCTTTACAGTTTCAACATACAAAATAGAATCTATCAGTATTCTGTTAAATCCTTTTTTGTTGTACAAAACTATATAACGTTCCTTCTTTCTTTGAAGGTTATCAATACAAAGATTTACACCCATTGCGAAATTACTATAGTCTATAGGTTTTACTAAATACCTATAAGCACGAACTTCATAACCTTGTGGGGCATACTCTGAAAAAGCTGTTGTAAATATAATCTCTACTTTTTCATCAAACTTTCTTATTTTTTTAGCCACCTCAATTCCATTAATATCTTTCATTTGGATATCTAAAAATATAATGTCAATTTTTTCTGGGTATTTGGAGAGTAAATCTTCTCCACAGGAAAATTCCAATATTTGATAATTTAGACACCTTTCAGACAACAGTTTTTCTGCAAACTCTTTTAGTATGCTTCTTTGTATTTTTTCGTCATCACATATAACTACCCTAAACATAATATCACCTCCAAATCTAAAATATCATTTAGTTTACTTTATTTCAATTTACAAACTGTATCTAGCTAGCTTTATATTTAAATTTTGATATAAATTTAAATTGTCGATTAAATTACTTATAACAATTATTTTTGATATATAAACTTATTTTTTGACAAATTTATATATTTTTTCAACTATACAACATAAAAAAATATAGGAAAATAAATGCAACATGTATTTATTATCCTATATTAAATATTATAATATATCAATTTTTTATTGATTATAAAGTTCAAAAATATAAAATTAATATAGTCATAATAAGATAAAAATATCATATATCTCTAAAAAATTATAACATCATATTTATCTACATAGAAAGAAAAACATACAAAGAATACATATTTAGTACTCTTTGTATGTTTTTATCCTACACATTTATTTTACTTTAGTTTTTAAATTGGCTAATCTTTCCTCAACAGACTTAATCATTTCTTCAAATTTTTCTTTTTTAGCTTTTTCTTCTTCTATTAAGCTTTCAGGAGCTTTTGCTAAGAATCCTTGATTTGCAAGTTTTCCATTAACTCTCTTTATTTCTCCCTCTAACTTTTTCATTTCTTTAGATAGCCTTTCAATTTCTTTTTCAAAGTCAACTAATTCATTAAGAGGTATGAATATTTCAACACCATCAATAACTACACCAACTGCATCTTCTGGTACATTTGATTTGTCTTTTGCTATCTCAACAGTTGAAGCAGATGCTAAAGTTATAAAATAATCCTTACCAAGTTCAATAGTTTCTATCTTATCTTCACTTGGTACTATTATCAATTTAGCTTTCTTAGAAGGTGGTACATTCATTTCTGCTCTCACATTTCTTATACTTCTTATACCTTCCATTAATAAACTCATCATTTCTTCTTCATCAGCCATATTATCTTCTTCATTATATTTTGGCCATTCAGATACTATTATACAACCTTCAACAGTAGGAAGATGAGTATATATTTCCTCTGTTATAAATGGCATATATGGATGTAATAATTTTAATATTTTTTCAAGTACATAAGTTAATGTATATAAAGCAGCAGACTTAGCGTCTGTATCGTCTCCATATAATCTAGGTTTAACCATTTCAATATACCAGTCACAGTATTCTGACCAAGTAAAATCATATATCTTTTGTAATGCTATTCCTAAATCAAATTTATCCATGTTATTAGTAGCTTCTTTTACAATATTATTGGCTCTTGATATTATCCATTTGTCAGCTAGAGTTAAATTATCTTTTACATTTTCTCTATTTATATTCTTAATTATCTCCTCATCAATATTCATAAATACAAATCTTGATGCATTCCACAATTTATTAGCAAAGTTTCTAGCAAATTCTACTCTTTCCATATAGAATCTCATATCATTTCCTGGGGAATTTCCAGTTGTTAATGTAAATCTTAGTGCATCAGCTCCATATTGCTCGATTATTTCTAATGGGTCGATACCATTTCCTAAAGATTTACTCATTTTTCTACCTTGAGAATCTCTTACTAAGCCATGAACTAATACATGGTCAAATGGCTTTTCATTCATACAGAACATACCTGCAAATGCCATTCTAACTACCCAGAAGAATATTATATCGTATCCTGTAACAAGTACACTTGTTGGGTAATAATAATCTAATGCATCTGTCTTATTTGGCCATCCTAGGGTAGAGAAAGGCCATAATGCAGAACTAAACCAAGTATCTAGTGCGTCTTCATCTTGTTTAAAATGAGTGCTTCCACATTTAGGGCATTTATCTGGCATTTTTTTAGCAACTACTATTTCTCCACACTCTTGACAATAGTAAGCTGGTATTTGATGACCCCACCATAATTGTCTTGATATACACCAATCTCTTATATTTTCTAACCATTGTAAATAAGTTTTATCAAACTTGTCTGGAACAAATTCTAATTCTCCTTTTTTAAGAATATCTATAGCTGGTTTTGCAAGTTCTTCCATCTTAACAAACCATTGCTCTGATAATCTAGGCTCAATTACTGTATGGCATCTATAACAAGTTCCTACATTGTGATTATGTTCTTTTATCTTGATTAGATATCCTTGTTCTTTTAAGTCTGCTATGATGGCTTTTCTACACTCAAATCTATCCATGCCTTCATATTTTCCACAAACTTCGTTCATAGTTCCATCTTCATTCATTGTATTTAATTGCTCAAGATTATGTCTTAAACCTACTTCAAAGTCGTTAGGGTCATGAGCTGGAGTCATCTTAACAGCACCAGTTCCAAACTCTAAATCTACATAACTATCTGCAACTATTGGAAGTTCTCTTCCTACTAATGGAAGTACTGCTGTTTTTCCTATTAAGTGTTTGTATCTATCATCTTCTGGATTTACAGCTATACCAGTATCCCCTATCATTGTTTCAGGTCTAGTAGTAGCTATTTCCAAGAAGTCTTCACTATCTTTTAATGGATATTTTATATGATAAAAGTTTCCATCCTGCTCTTCATGCTCAACTTCTGCATCTGATAAAGTAGTTTTACAGTCTGGACACCAGTTTATTATTCTATTTCCTCTGTATATATGCCCTTTTTCATATAGGTTTACAAAGAACTCTATAACTGCTTCATTACAACCTTCATCCATAGTAAATCTTTCTTTATCCCAATCACAAGAATCTCCTAATTGTTTAAGCTGATTAACTATTTTTCCTCCAAATTCGTCTCTCCATGCCCAAGCTCTCTTTAAAAATTCTTCTCTTCCTATTTCGTATTTAGTCTTACCTTCTTCTTTTTTTATTCTTTCAACAACTTTAACTTCAGTTGCTATAGAAGCATGGTCAGTTCCTGGAAGCCAAAAAGCTTCATATCCATCCATACGTTTCCATCTAATAAGTATATCTTGAAGAGTATGGTCAAGCGCATGTCCCATATGCAATTGCCCTGTTATATTTGGAGGTGGCATCATTATTGTAAATGGTTTTTTATCTGGGTTTGGTTTAGATTTAAAATACCCTTCATCCATCCATTTTTTATATAGCCTAGCCTCAAAATCTTTAGGATTATAAGTTTTTGATAAGTTCGTATTTTCCATTGTATTGCCTCCTATATTTTTATAAATAAATTTTTAAAATATTTTTGTGAATAAAAAAGAGCCTTTCATCCTCTTTTAAAAGGACGAAAAGCTCGCGTTACCACCTTAATTCCAAAGTTTAAAAATTCATCAACATATAATTAAATTAATAGTTAATGACAATCTTAATAACTTTGACTCTCAAAGAATTTAACGATTCTAACCGTCTAAACTTACTAATAGTTCAGTTTAGAAACTCCAAAGCTACATTCAGTAAACCTTATACTTAGAAAATCTTACAGCCAGTGAATTTTCCTCTCTTTTAGTAGTATTTACTTACTCCTCTTCTTCTTAGTCTTTAATATTATATATTATTATATACAAATATTATTCTCTTTGTCAATTATTTTTATTTTATTTTTTCTGAATTTTCTTAATTATTATTTTTTATATTCTATGCTAATTATTATAATCTATACTATGTTTTTTACATTATTTTGTTTTATATAGTCAATAATTATTCTATTCCTTTATTGACATTTTTGCTACTATTTTATCAATTTTATGCTAGCTTCACTTTATATGCTATTTTCCTATATGACATTTTAACTATAATATTTTAAATGTCATTAAGTTATGTATTATATTTTATAAATGCTTTATTGTATTTTATATTTTTAAAAATTTACTATAGGTTTTCTTGCCAGAAGTTTTTAGGCATAACATTCTCTGTGATTGGCAATATAGTATATCCTCTTTCTTTTAAAATTCTTATCATATTATTTAAAGCATTTACGCTTTGTTCTTTTTCATGAATTAATACTACTAATTCATCTCTTTTTCTTCCATAATATAAGATATTACTAACTATTTGACTTGTGGACGATTTCCAGTCTTGCGTATCTAAATTCCAATCCCAAATTAGGTAATCATTTGCCATAAGCTTATCGTATGAACCTTCTGGCATATATGGCTTACTTCCATATGGTAGCCTTATTAATTTTGAGCTTTGACCAGTTATATCTTGTAGTGTTTTATTACATGTGTTAAATTCTCCAACTGTTATTTCTGGACTCTTATACAACTTATGTATATCATGACTTACACTATGAAATCCTATTGAATTTTTTTCTTCTAAGACTCTCTTCACCTCTTCTTTGTGGTTTTTCATATTTTGATTAAGCATAAAAAATGTCGCTTTGACATCATTTTCTTTTAAAATATCGAGCAATGCATTTGTATATTTTGATGGTCCATCATCTATTGTTATGTATGCAACTTTTTCAGATGTAGCTCCTGGTCCTTTCCCCTCTTCTTGAGATGTTTTATATATAATTTCTCCTAAAGTATTATTTTGAGAAAGTAATTCTAATGTAGTTTTATCTTTTGTATTGAGATTTTCAACTGGAACATTGTTAATTTTTTCTTCTAATAATGTCCCAGTTAGAATTAAAATAGCTACAAGAAATACACGTATAATTACATGAAAAACAGTTTTATTATCTTTAATTTTCATCCCCCATATCTCCCTTTTTATAAAAACATAAACTCAAACTTAAGAAAATTATTTTTTATATTTATTGTCCTTCTTATTACTTTTTATGTCTCTACTAAATATTTTCTTTACTTGTTCTTCTTCTTTTTCTCCCAATGATTCTACTCTCTTTATTCCCATAGAAGTTAAAAATTGTAGCACATTTAAATTATCAAATGGTGTTTCCATATTTGTACTTTCACTGTATTCATCGACATTCTTAGTACCTTCTTCTACACTTAAAATACGCTTAGGACCTCCCACACAACCTCCTACGCAACCCATTCCTTCTATGAAAGTAGCCTCTATCTCTTTATTTAAAACTTTCTTTAGACCATCCATACATTCTTTTGTTCCTTCAAATGCTTTTTCTTTAAACTTTATATTTTTATCAATTCTTCTAACTGATAATTTAACAGCTTTACTTACACCCCCTGTTCTAGCATAAACTCTACCTGAAAGAGATGCTTCTACTCTATTACTTTCATCCATTACTGCTGGATTTAGTTCTAATGCATCAAATATTTCCTGTAATTCTTTAAATGTAAGCACAAAATCAACCGCATCCTTTATATCTTCCAACATTGCTTCTTTCTTCTTTGCCATACAAGGGCCTATAAATACAACTTTAGCCTCTGGATTTAAAATTTTTACAGCTCTACCACAAGCAATCATAGGTGACACAGATGGTGATACCTTATCTAATATTTGAGGAAAACTATTTTGTATTAAGCTAACCCAAATAGGACAACAGCAACTAGTTATAAAGCATCCTTCTTCATCATTTTTCATATGCTCATAATAGTCATATGCTTCTTTTGCAGTAAGCATATCTGCTGCTAAAGCAACCTCTATCATATCTTCAAATCCTATCTTTTTTAATGCAGTTCTTAACTTACCAGGACTTACATCTTTTCCAAATTGCCCTACAAAAGCTGGTGCGACTATTGCATATACAGGACTCTTTATATCTTTTAATAGCTTTATCATCGGTATAAATTCTATCTTGTCTGATATTGCACCCAATTTACATCTTGACACACAATCACCACAGGCACTACATGTATCTTCCTCATTACAATTAATATGCTTATTTCTTATCTTGCATGACTCATCTTCTTTATTATTTTCATCACAATATTTACAAGCATCTGATATTATAGATATTATTGGTCTTTTTACTTCATCTAAATTTACAGCTTCGTGCAGTGCATCTTTTAGGTTTTTATCTGTATCTCCTGTTACATCTAATCCCATAGTTACCCTGATTAAATTCACCATAGTATCTTTATCAAATTGCTTATCAAAATGACTATCTAAATTTTCTTTTAAGTCTTCACTTAAAATTTTTTCAGGCAAGTTTTCAATATCTTCTGTATCCTCATTCCATACTGCCTTTACAAGTTCTCCAAAAAGCTTCATTTTGTATCTTTCTAATATTTTAGAATTTTCATTTATAGTATTCATAAAAAATAGTACCTCCGTAAATTAAACTTATATATGTTTAATATTTACAAAGATACTATTTTTTATTTATTATTTATTGACTATTATTGATATGACTTATTTAATTTTTTCAATAATTCTATTTCAAGCATTATTTTCATTAAATGATAGTTAAATACTGGACTTTTTTCTTCATCTACATTCCAATCCAGTTCATCCACACCATATGTTTTCTTAAGGTACTTATATGTATGCTCTTTTAAATAGAGTTTGTTTTCTAGTAACTCTATAGATTGCATGTGAAAGTGGATTTCTCTACATATCCTTAAGGCATTTTCTATTTTTTCTATATTGGTTTCACTTAAACTATAGTCTAACTCATCGATAAGTTTTGAATATATTTCTTCCAATTTCTCTACTTCTTCTTCAAATTTTTCTACGTCTAGATTTTCTTTTCTAAGTATTTTTTCTTCAATAAGCAACATTGAAAGTTCTTCTATTTTTTTAAACTCATCTATAACACTATTTAGGTAGTTTGGTCTAGCAACATAATAATTAACGAGTACACCAAATAAAACTCCTACAGATGTATCTAATACCCTGTGTAAAGAATAGTATACGGGGTCATTGTTTCCCACACCTAGATGTATGGCTAGAAAAGTGACACAGGCAACAACTACTGACTTTATTTTAAACAGATTACATAGATATATTGAACACATTACACCAAGACCACATAAAAATGGGTCTCCCGCTTTGGTGATAGCAAATAAAAATCCTATTATACCACCTAAAATAGTACCTTCTACTCTATTGATTCCTGTCTTTAAAGAACCTTTCACTGTGTCCTGAACAGAAATTATACATGCTACTAGAGAATAAAACATATTCTCAACTAAATAATTACCAAGAAGCATACATAAAGTTACACTAATTCCTGTCTTTATAGTCCTCATACCCATCTTTTGAAGTTTCAAATTTCCACCTCCTAAAAGCACCTTATATAAAATACGCATCCTCATATTTAATATGTTCCTAGTATATCACAATTTTTTAAATTTACCCATTAATCGCATCTTTTTAACAATTACATTTTAATTTAGACAATAAAAAAAACTGCTATAAAGCAGTTTTTTTTATCCTATCTCTACCATTTTACCTTCAATTGCAAAGATTATTTTTTCACATACGTTTGTTATATGGTCTCCAATTCGTTCAAGGTATCTTCCTATAAGTAAAAGTTTTACTCCTTGGTCTATCGTATTTGAATTTTCATGCATTATTTTTAAACAATCAATTTGTACTTGCTCATACAAATCATCTACAATGTCATCTTTACTTCCAACATTATAAGCTATACTTGCATCAAATGATATTAAAGCTTCTCTAGTTTGAGACATCATATTCTTACATTCCTTTGCCATTTTAGGAATATCTATTAGCTCTTTTATATACGCTTCTCCACCTATTTTCAACATTTCTCTAGCTATATTTGCTGCATAATCTCCAATTCTTTCTAATTCTATTGATATGTTTCCCAAAGAATAAATAAATCTTAAATCCCTTGCCATTGGTTGTTTAAGTACTATTAATTCTATACTTTTATCTCTTATTTCTTCTCTCAATTTATTTATTTTTTCATCATCTTCTACTACTTTTCTTGCACCTTCTAAATCTTTCTCTATCATACAAGTTACAGACTTTTCTATTGCATCTTCACATTTTTCCATCATAAGTACTGTCTGTTCTTTTAAAGTATCAATACTTATATCTAAACTATTATTGACCATTGTTTAACTCCTTTATAGTTATATATTTTAACCGAATCTACCTGTTATATAGTCTTCTGTTCTTTTATCCACAGGAGTAGTAAACATAGTTTTTGTATCACTAAATTCTATAACCTCTCCATTTAGGAAAAAAGCTGTTTCATCTGATATACGAGCAGCTTGTTGCATATTATGTGTAACTATGACTATTGTATAGTCCTTTTTTAAATCTTCTATAAGTTCTTCTACTTTTAATGTTGAAATTGGGTCTAAAGCAGATGTAGGTTCATCCATAAGTATAACTTCTGGTCTCATAGCAATTGCTCTTGCTATACATATACGTTGTTGTTGCCCTCCAGATAATCCTAATGCAGATGACTTAAGCCTATCTTTAACTTCCTCCCAAATAGCTGCTCCCTTCAAACTTTCCTCTACTATCTTGTCTAGTTGCTTTTTATCTCTTAATCCATGTGTACGAGGTCCATATGCAACATTATCATATATACTCATAGGAAATGGATTAGGTTTTTGAAATACCATTCCTACTTTTGTACGAAGGTTTATAACATCATCTGAAGTATAGATATCTTCTCCATCAACAGAAATATTCCCTGTAATTGTTACATTTTCTATTAGGTCATTCATTCTATTTAATGTTCTTATAAAAGTAGATTTTCCACATCCAGATGGACCTATTAAAGCAGTAACTTTATTTTCTTTTATATCCATATTTATTTTATTTAGAGCTTGCTTGTCGCCATAAAATAAATCCAAATCTTTTACACTCATTTTTATTTTATTGATTAATTCCATCATTTACACCTCTTAAATTTAATAATTAGCCTTATTTAACTTTTTAGCAACAAATCTTGCTAACATATTTAATACTAATACAATTACTATTAAAACAATACCTATACTAGCTGCTGTTGCTATGTCTCCACTCTCTTTAGTTAGTAAGTATGAGTGTACAGTTAGTGTTCTTGCACTATCAAATATTCCTCCTGGCATCTTAGCTACAGTACCTGCTGTAAGTAGTATGGCAGCTGATTCTCCAATTATACGACCAACTGACAATATTACTCCTGATAGAATTCCTGGTACTGCACTTGGAAGTACTACTTTATATAAAGTTTGAAATTTAGTAGCTCCTAATGCTAGAGATGATTCTCTATATGATTGAGGAACTGTCTTTAAAGCTTCTTCTGTAGTACGAATTATTACTGGTAATATTATTATTGCAACTGTAAGTGACCCTGCAACTATTGAATATCCCATTTTTAAGGTAACTACAAAGAAAATTCCTCCAAACAATCCATAAACTATGGATGGTATTCCTGACAAACTTTCAGTTGCAAATCTTATAGCTGTAACTGCTTTTCCTTTTTTAGCATATTCTTGTAAATATATGGCTGCTAAGATTCCTATTGGAGTTGCTACAACTATAGAAACCACTACAGTATATAATGTTGTAATTATCATTGGGAAGATACCACCATCACCTGATGCTGAATAATTACTAAATAAGAAATTAAAATTCATATTTCCGATTCCCTTTATAAATATAAATCCTACTATAACTACCAGTGATACTATTGTAAATAATGCTGATAGATATACTAATAATTTCAATATATTCTCTCTGAACTTTCTCATCTTAATTTACCGCCTTATTTGAAAGTTTATTTAAAACTAAGTTTAAAATTAATATAAATGTAAACAATACTACTCCAGTTGCAAATAACATTTCTTGATGTGTCCCAAATGCGTATCCCATTTCAAGTGCTATATTAGTTGTAAGTGGTCTTACACTATCTGTTATAGAAGTTGGCATAACTGGTGAATTTCCTGCAACAAGTATTACTGCCATTGTTTCTCCTAAAGCTCTTCCTACTCCTAATACTACTGCAGCTAATACTCCAGACTTTGCAGCCGGTAATACAACTTTAAATATTGTTTCTATTTTTGATGCACCAAGTGCTAATGAACCCTCTTTATATGCTTTTGGTACTGCTCTTATAGCTGTTTCTGATACAGATATTATTGTTGGTAACATCATTACTGCTAATACTATTATTATTGCTAATAAACTCTGTCCTTTTGGAAGATTAAATATACTTTGTATCATTGGAACTATTACTGCAAGACCAAACACTCCATACAGCACTGAAGGTATACCTGCTAGAAGTTCAACTGCTGGTGACATTATTTTTGCTAATCTTTTAGGTGCTACTTCTGCTATAAATATAGATGTTAATATTCCAATTGGTACTCCTATTATAAGTGCACCAATTGTAGCAACTATTGATGCTGCTATCATAGATGATATTCCAAACTTATTAGCTGAAGGAACCCAATCTGCACCTGTTAAAAAATCTATAAATGAGTATCCCTCAAATATAAAAGGTCTTAACCCTTTATAAAATACAAATCCTATTATCAAAAGTAAACTTGCAACTGCTACTAAAGCACTTAGTAGAAATATATTTTTTGCTACTTTTTCAACTATATATTTTGTCTTATTTCCATTATTGTCATTTTTTTCTAAACCTACTAACCTAGATTTTACTATCATAATATCCTCCCATTAAAATATACCTAATTTATTTTCGTTCTGTATTTAAAATTTAAATTTTTATAAGTTCGTCATTATTAAATTTTCTATATTTTTATTCTACTTTTTTTAAGTTAAATCTATATTAGGTTTAAGTTAAACAAGTGTAAAATTATATTCACTTTTTTAACATTAATTTTACTTTTTGGACTATATTTGACATTTACTTTACAATTTAACTATATTTGACGACAATAAAATAGCAGATATAAGTAATAATACGTACTACACGTAATTTATTATTTATATCTGCTATTAAGATTTGTTAACTAGATTTAACCTTTTATAATCTATATATTTATTATTCCTTATTAAAGTAATATCCTGCTCCTCTTATTGTTATGATTTTTTGAGGATTTTTGTAATCTTTCTCTATTTTCTTTCTCAGTCCATTTACTGCAACTACTACACTATAATTATCCTCTAGATAATCATTTAACCATACATGTTCATATATCTCTTTAGTAGTTAAGGTCTTTTCCGGATTCTCTATAAAATAGTTCAACAACTTATTTTCTGTTGGAGTTAATTTTATTATTTTATCTTCTAATTTTATTACTCCACTTGTTCTATTGTATTCTTCTAATCTTGTATTACTTTCATTGTTATTTATGTATGAATTTACTCTTCTTAAAATTGCTTTTACCTTTGCATATAGTATTTCTAAATTTAAAGGTTTAATTAAATAATCATCACCACCAGAATTTAAAGCATTTAAAATACTTTGGTCTTCATTTATATAAGTCATATAAACAATCGGGCACGTAGTTACATTTCTAATCTTTTTGCATAAAGTCCATCCATCACCATCAGTTAAGATTATTTCTAAAAATATCAAATCGTATTTATTGCTAAATATTTTTCCAATAGCTTCTTCACAGTTATACGCCAAATCTACATTTATTCCTTTTTGCTCCAAGAAATTTTTTAATTCCTGGCAATTATTCTTGTCTCCATCTATTATTAATATCTTAGTTTGCATTATAATCACTCCTAAATATCATTATTCTTTTATATTAAATAACCATTTATTATAAAAAACATAAACTTAATTTTATTGTAAAAACAGTTCCTTTTCCCAACTCTGAATCTACAAAAATCTCTCCATCATGTTCTCTTATAATGGATTTAACAATATATAATCCTAAACCTTGGCCTTTTGAAGTACTATTGTCCCTTTCTGTAAAGAATCGGTCAAATATCTTTGGTATATTTTCTGCTGGTATCCCTTTGCCATTATCAGAAATTTTAATAATTGCAAATCCATCTTCTTTATTCACTGACAAGATTATTTTCCCATCAAATGGAGTAAAGCTTAAAGCATTGTAAATTAAATTTTCAAATGCTCTAGCCAATCTTTCTTTATTTACTTTTGCATATATTTTTTTATCTAATATATAAACTTCAAAATTTACACCACATGCTTGTGTATCTGGTAAATTATTTTCATATACCTCCTTAATAAAGTCATTTAGGCATATTTTTTCACTAAGGCCAATTTTTTTGTCTTGTGATGTAAATTCTTGTAAACTACGTACTCTATTTTGCACTTCATTTGATTTTTGGTTTATGGCATAAAGATAGGTTTTTGTCTCTTCATCTACATGAATATTCCCAACCTTTATTAAATCTATAAATGCCTGTATAGCTGAAACAGGTGCCTTTAAATCATGTGCTACGTCTGCCAAGAATTTTTTACGTTCATTTAATAGTGTTGTAAGTTCATTAGTTCTTACTTCAACTTCATGCTCAAGATTTTGTGTGAGTTTTTCATTTTCTTTTATTATTATTCTATTTCTATTTATCATCATAATAGAAAATAAAATAACTATTAAAAACCCACAGTATTCTGTTTGCCATCCTGTAAATATAGGTTCAAACCTATTACTAGTCACTACATCAAATAATATACTGACACCAAACACTATGTCTGCTGAAACTAAAATATAGGAGCTTAATTGCTCAGAGTATGT
Source organism: Clostridioides sp. ZZV14-6150 (assembly GCF_020657875.1). NCBI lineage: Bacteria > Bacillati > Bacillota > Clostridia > Peptostreptococcales > Peptostreptococcaceae > Clostridioides > Clostridioides sp. ZZV14-6150. Next base: position 24,093 of record NZ_JAGWDA010000017.1, read on the forward strand.
TTTTTTATAAATTGAAACTATTGAAGACATCAATATATAAATAAATACAACGTATTTATATATGTCTATTAATTTTCCATAGATATTAACAAAGTATATATCATATGGAAGAAGAATAACTGGTATCACAATGGATATGATACACATAGTAATTCCTAATGGTAAAATTAAAAATCTATATACTTTATTTCTCTCAATTTTGGATATGTTTCCATTTATACAAATAATACATAAAACTGCTATAAAATATGATGAATCTTCAACTGCATATGTAAAATTCACTAAAGGAAACCCCATTAAATGTATAAAAGGGTATGACACATGTATAGCAAAAAAAATACACATACATCCAAAGTATAAATATAGCTTGCTTTGTTTTGAAAGTGCCCAAACAGCTAGAGAAAATATAGCTATTGCAATAGTTGTAAAACAAATGATACTATAAAAAAGTAATCTATAAAATATCATATTACTTACATCTTTTGTTTTTCCTAATGCAGGTGGATAATACAAACCGCTATAATAATGTGAGAAATTGGACACATTGATTATAATTTCTGTATCTTTCTTTGCAACAAAACTTACTACTGTATTTTTAATTTTAGGTCTATATCTTTCTGTACCTATATCTCCCAATTTAGAGACCATCTCACCATTTATCCAAACTTCACTTGAACAAAAAATTTCTGGAAGTTCTAGGCTTAGTACTTTGTCTTTACCTTCATTTTTTATCCTCATGCGATAAGTTGCATTTCCATATGGCGACTGTTTTTCTTTTCTCATAGAAAAATCTGGATATTGTCCTATAAAAATGTATTCTGGTTTTATGTGTTTCTCTATAAAATCTTTTGGCTTAAATATCTTATGGTTGTAAAATTCCCAATCATCTATTAAAAAAACAAGTTTATTTTTAGAAAAGGTATCCTCATCTATAGTTAAAATTCCATCACTCGCTCTAATAGACTTATATGTATATTTATTATCATATTTATACAGAAAATTTAATCCTGTTATTGCCAACAGAGAGACTATCAATACAATGAGAGTTCCTTTTAATACATTAGACTTTTTCATTGCATTAACCACATCTCTTTCTTTTGTAGTAATATTAAATGATAAAACAAGAATTATTTATTGCTTACATTATCTTGCTTATGGTACAAACTTATATCCTTTTCCCCATACGGTTTGAATATATTGATGCTCTCTGCTTAAAGAATTAATTTTTTTCCTCATCTGTGCAATATGAACTTGTACAGTATGTTGGTCTCCAACATCAGGCATTTTCCAAACTTGATTATATATCTCTATTTTTGAAAATACTTGTTCTTTATTTTCAGCTAAAAATAATAGTATTTCAAACTCCATGGTGGTTAAGTCAATACTCTTTTCATCAAATGTTACTTTTCTTGAATTTACATTTATTACTAAAGATGAAAACTTTAATACATTAGGAACTGATGTAATGTTTTTATATTGCCTCATTCGAGCATAGATTCTAAGTTCAAGTTCTTTTAAGCTATACGGTTTTGTTATGTAATCGTCTCCTCCAGATAAAAAACCTTGAACTCTTTCCTCTTCATGTTCATAATTAGATAAAAATATTATAGGTATGTTAACCTTTTCTTTTATAGCATTACATATTTTATATCCATCTAAATCTGGTAATGCAATATCTAGTATTATACAGTCTAAAACTATATTGTCTACTATCTTCATTGCACTTTTGGCAGTCTCTGCTGTGTATACATTAAAACCTATGTTAGAAAAGTAAATTTGATTTATGTTTAAAATATCAATATCATCATCTACAACCAATAAGTTATACATTACACCACTCCATTCAAAAATATTTTAATCATAATCTAAAGTTATAAGTATTACAAATTATAATGTTTTACCTTTTATCTAACTAATATTATTATTTTATAATATCTTTACAAACTAGACTATAAAACTTAAGTATTTTTGAATAATTCTTGAACATTGTCTTAAATATTAAGCATTCATTATTAAATACTAATCAAAGTCTCCGATTGTTGGAAAATGGAACTTAAAGTCATTATATATCATCAAGATAAGATATTTATAGAAACTTGTCCATTAGCCAGCTTGAGTATTGATTTATACGGTTTATATGGTTATAATATAAAATAAATTGTATTATTTTAGTAAATATATTGTTATAAAAAAATTATATTATGTATTTTAATTAATTATAAAGTTTTTATCATTTCATTATAATTGCATTATATTTTTTTAAAAATATCCCTTTTCCAACAAAGGGCTACTTTGGCTAAATATAGCCATTTATACATATAAGTAAAGTTATTAATACTTATCATTTTCAAATTTTATATCAATTATGTTAAATTTAAAACAAAAAAAGCTATGCAATATAAAATTATATTCATAGCCGGTTGCACCACTAACTCCATATACCTCTAGATGCCCAATAATAAGGTATACTTCTCAGTTTCTAAAATATTTTCATTAAACGTGTTTAAATTGTCCTGATAAATTTCCTTTCTATTCTAACATTGTAATATTATCTTGTCAATATTTACATATTTTTTAAATATAATGTACTAACTGTATATATTTTTTACTTAAAAATGTTTATATTTCTATCATCAATAATAGACAATACCCTGCAAGTTATAGTAGCATTTTTATAAGCTCACTTTGCAGGGTATCATATATTTTTTATGTTAAATTTTTATCTTAATGATTAACTTTATCTTATTGATTAACTTTAATGAATCCTTTTTCTGAGACAAGTGCTTGTCCTTCATCACTCAATATATAATCTATCAAAGCTTTACCTTTTTCTGATAAGTTATCTTCTTTATTAACTAATATAAATGGTCTTGATATTGGATATTTATTAGCTATTACATTAGCATCAGTTGCATCAACATCATTTACTTTTAAACTATTTACTTTCTCATCAACATATCCAAATGATATATATCCTATAGCATTTTTATTTCCTTCAACTGTAGTTTTTATATTTCCTGAACCATCACTTATTTGTGCATCTTTAGTTAATTCTTCTGACTTGAATCCTACAATTTCTTGGAATCCATCTCTAGTTCCTGAACCTTCTTCTCTTGATACTATTACTATTGGTGCATCATTTCCGTTAACTTCTTTCCAGTTAGTTATCTTTCCTGTGTATATACCTTTTATTTGGTCCATTGTAAGATTTTTTACTGGGTTGTCCTTATTAGTTATTAATGCTATCCCATCTATTGCTATCTTAGTTTCCTTTAATCCAGCACTTTTTTCTTCATCCTTTAAATCTCTTGAACTCATACCTATTTCAGATGTTCCTTCTATTGCATTTTTTATACCTCCAGAAGAACCAATTTGTTGTACTTCTACACTAACACCTTGATTTTTTTCCTGAAACTTCTCTCCGATAGTTTCCATAAGAGGACCTATTGAAGTTGAACCTGAAACAGAAACTTTACTTGAGTCTCCTGAACCTCCAGAGTCAGAACCACATCCCACTGCTAAGACTCCAACCAATATTGTACTAGCTAAAAGAACTCCTATTTTCTTTTTGAACATTTTACTTACCCCCGCTTATATTTTAATTTTTTTGTTTTCATATTTGCTATATTTTAATAATACATATTTTTTGTTAAGTGAATATTAGAGCGAGGTTAAGTAAATGTAAATATTGTTAAATGCATGTAAAGATTTAATTTTATATAGTATATTTAAAATTAGATTAATTTTTTTAAGTAATCTTCAATCAATACTAGTATAATACATCGTATAATATTCTCATATTTTTTTATCTAATCTATTAATTTATCATATTTTATAATTCTTTTTCTAGTTTATTAACTAAACTGGCAAACACATTTAAAGCTTCTTCTATAGATTGTTTTTTCGTCATGTCTACACCAGCAGATTTCAATTGTTCTAAAGGATACTCTGACCCTCCACTTTTTAAGAAGTTTATATATCTATCTACAGCAGTACTATCTTCCGAAAGTATCTGTTGACTTAACGCACTTGCAGCAGAAAATCCTGTAGCATACTTATACACATAGAAATTTGAATAAAAATGTGGAATTCTTGCCCACTCTATCCCTATTTGCTCATCTACTATTGCAGATTTTCCATAATACTTCTCATTTAATTTATAGTATATATCAGTAAATTCATCAGCAGTAAGAGGCTCTCCACTTTCTACTCTTTCATGTACAATTTTTTCAAATTCAGCAAACATAGTTTGTCTATGAACTGTAGTCCTAAATTGCTCTAAATAATAATTTAATAGATATATAGTTTCATCTTTAGACTTGGAATTTTCTAATAAATAATTTATAAGAAGTAATTCATTTAATGTAGATGCAACTTCTGCAACAAATATTTTATAATCTGAATATAAAAATGGCTGACTTGTTCTCGAATAATGGCTATGAACAGAGTGACCTAATTCATGAATTAATGTAAATAGAGAATTAAGGTCATTTTTATAACTCATTAGTATATAAGGATGCGAATCATAGCTTCCCCAAGAGTAAGCTCCTCCTTTTTTACCTTCATTATCATATACATCAATCCAACCTTCTTCAAATGCATTTTTTATAACTTTTAAGTATTCTTCGCCTAGAGGATTAAGTGCTTCTAATATAATACTCTGCGCTTTCTCATAAGGTATATCCATATCAAATTTATCAGTTAGAGGAACATATAAGTCATACATGTGTATTTCATTTAATCCTAAGAACTTCTTTTTAAGTTCAACATACTTATTCAAAATAGGAAGACTTTCATCTATTGCTGATATAAGGTTATTATAAACATCTAAGCTTACATCATCTGAAAATAGAGATGCTTCTATTGCTGAATTATATTTTCTAGTTTTTGCATAAAATATCTCTGACTTTATTCCACCATAAAGTGTTGAAGCAAATGTATTTTTATATTTTCCATAAGTAGAAAATTCTCCTTCAAAGGCTTCTTTCCTAACTCTTCCATTTTTACTTTTTATAAATAAAGAATAGTTTGAATGAGAAAGTTTAACCTTATTACCTTTTTCATCTTCTATCTCAGGAAATTCCATATCTGCATATGCTAACATATCATATACACTTTCTGGAACTGTTGATAATTCAGATGTAGCTGCAAGTATTTCCTCTTCTCTTTCACTCAAAGTATGAGGTTTATCTCTCAATATATCTTTTATATATTTGGTATAAAATGATAACTTCTCATCCTTTAAATATTCATTTAATCTGTCTTCTTCTATAGACAGTATTTCTGGAACTATATAAGAAGTAGCCACTCCTAAATCAGTTGATAGCATTTCTGTCTTAGTGGCTCTTCCTTGATTATCATTGATTCTAGTATCTTCATGTTGTTTCATGTGAGTATATACATATAGATTTTGGATGATTCTAGATGCATTTTCAGAGATACTTAATACTTTGTATAAATTTTCTTTACTCTCAGAAAGTTTACCTTTGTATTCTTTTACTTCTTGAATAAGATTTTTTACTTTACTTATGTCTTTTTCAATGTCTTCTTTAGTAGAGTACATCTTATCTATTTTCCATTTGTATTTTTCTTCTATTGTACTTCTATCAGTTCCCATATTATACACCTCTATTTTAATTCATTTTTATATTTTATTTGCTTTACAAAATATATTGTATATATTTTAGTCCAAATAATCTACATTTATTACTCCTTCTATCATATTTATTTCTTTCATAACATCATGTAAGTGTATTCTCTTATCATAAGATATAAAAAAGTTAACTTTCCAATATTCTTCGCTACGACATTCTATTTCCATATTCCTTACAATAAGTTGATTTTTTTCAAATTTATCATATAAAAAAGGTATTGAATCTAAATTATTTATTTTTAATATCAATACATTTTTTTCTTGGCTAAATAGAAACGTATTTAGTATCCTAAGCACAAATAATGCTATCATTACAAACAACCATCCCAAAATTGCTAGCTCATAATAACCATAACCAACTGCTATACCAATACATGCAGTTGCCCACATACCTGCGGCTGTAGTAAGCCCCTTCACTCCACCTTTGTTCTTTAGAATTGCTCCTGCACCTAAAAAACCAATTCCTGACAGTACTTGAGCAGGCATTCTTGCTGGGTCAGCATTTGTATATAAACTATAGTCAGACAATAACTGGATTGAAGTTATTGAAGTAATACAAGAACCTATTGCTATTAATATATGTGTTCTAAATCCTGCAAACTGCCTTATCTTTTCTCTCTCTAGCCCTATTATGCCTCCTATAACTAATGCTAATAATAATCTTATTGCTATCTCCTTAGTTCCTATATCGCCCATAATATAAAACCTCCCGACCCAATTATAATTTATATCATATAAATAACTTCCACATCACACATCATATCATACAGATAATTTCTATATCAGAGATAATATCTTATATCTTAATATTATTATTAAGATATGAGAAATAGTAATATCTGTTAATTTTTAATACAAAAAAACCCACAACCGTGGGCTATTTGCTTAAGTACATGTATTTATTTATTAATATATCTATTTTCTTACTTGATTCTACGAGCTCTTCTTGAAATATTTCTGGATATTCTATGTATGTATTTATCTCTTCCCTAACTGCTTCAATTTCATTTTTTAACGTTTCTAATTCATTGTTCGCCATAATAATCACCACTATTACAAATTTGTATATTTTTATATACATTTTATCAAACAATATTATATTTTGTCAATATTATGTCAATAAAACTTACTATAAAAATGCTTTAATTTGGGTACTGTATACCTAGATACTAATCCTACAAACATACCCGTTACTAATGATGCCATTAACATAAATGGCAAGTATCCTATAGCAAGTATATTTTCTATTATTAAACTTGCAACTATTAATTGACCTATATTATGCCCTATTGCCCCTAAAATACTTATTCCTATCATTGATAATCCCTTTATTTTACTTGCTAAATACATAAATAAAAGGCTCAAATAAGCTCCTCCTATGCTAAATAAAAGATAAGATAGAGGACCTGCAAATATTGATGACAAAATTACCCTGATAGTAACAATTATAACAGTATCTCTGACACCTAACAACATTAATGAAATTAAAGTTATAATATTACTCAAACCCAATTTTGCTCCTGGAAATATAACTATAAGAGGATTTGGTATATATGTCTCTAACACATATAAGGCTAGACTGTATCCTATCATAAGACCTAAAAATGTCATTTTTCTAGTTTTCATTAAGTTAACTCCTCCAAATTTTATATATCATATTACATTATAATACAAAATATATAAAAACACCTAATTTAGACTAAAATATTCTATAATATATTTAAAATAAATATCAGTAATTTGAACTTGTAATTCCCCCTATAATCCTTGACTTTTTGTATCATACTTGTTACAATTTTAATGATAATGAATTTCATTAGGAGGTGTTAATAATGACTGTTTACGATTTGAAAATAGGAGAAAAAGGACTTATTAATAATATAGATGGAGATATTAAATTATCTAAAAGATTACTTGCACTTGGATGTATAAATAGTACTGAAATAGAAGTTAAAAAGGTTGCCCCATTTGGAGACCCAATTATAATTAGATTTAGAGGATTTGACCTAGCTATTAGAAAATCTGATGCTAAAAATATTTCTTTACAATAATAGAGGAGGAGCTACCCGTGATTAATGTAGCATTATTAGGAAACCCGAATGTTGGTAAGACTACTGTTTTTAACCTGCTTACAGGATCAAATCAGTATGTTGGTAACTGGCCTGGTGTTACTATTGAAAAAAAAGAAGGATTTATTGGGAAAGAAATAAAGGTTGTAGATTTACCTGGTATATATGCAATGGATACTTTCTCAAATGAAGAAAAGGTTTCTAAGTCATATTTAGAAAATGAAGATGTTGATGTAATAGTAAATGTAGTAGATGCTTCTAACTTATCTAGAAATCTCTACTTAACAACTCAACTTATGCAATTTAATAAACCTATAGTTATACTGCTTAACATGTTAGATATTGCAGAATCTAAAGGTGTTAATATAGACGATAAAAAATTAAGTGAAGAACTTGGAGTAATCGTTGTTCCAATCATCGCAAAAAAGAAAGATGGCGTAGAAAAAATAGAAGCAGAAATTAAAGATGCTACTAAAAAATCATTTAAATATCGAACAGACTTTGGAAGTGAAACAGAAACATATAAGAAGTTGGAATCTATCTTATCAAGATGTACAAAGACTACATATACACACAAAAAATCTATCAGTGATAAAATAGACAATATAGTTTTAAATCCTATATTAGCCTATCCTATATTTATTGGTGTATTGTTTCTTTTATTTAAGTTCACCTTTGATTGGGTTGGAGGTCCACTTCAAGAAGGCTTTGCAGGCCTTATAGAGGCTTATATCTCTACACCTGTTAGTGATATGTTAGCTAACTCTAGTCCATGGTTTAAATCACTTATTGTTGATGGTATAATTGGAGGTGTTGGTGGTACTTTACCATTCTTCCCTTTAATATTTACATTATTCTTTGGTATATCTCTATTTGAAGATAGTGGATATATGTCAAGAACAGCATTTTTGATGGATAAGGTTATGAGAAAGGTTGGTCTATCTGGTAAAGCTTTTATACCTATAGTTATGGGTATGGGATGTTCTTCTCCTGCTATAATGGCAACTAGAACACTAGAAAGTGAAAAAGACAGAAGAGTTACAGCTCTTATTGCACCACTTATGACTTGTGGAGCAAAGCTACCTATATATGCATTATTTGTAGCTATATTTTTCCCACACAATGCTGCTTTAGTAACTACATCATTATACTTAGTTGGTATAGTTATGGCAATTGTGGTTGCACTATTTTTAAATAAAACAGCTTTTAAGACAGAAGCTGAACCATTTATATTAGAGTTACCAGAATATAGAATACCTACTATAGATGCACTTATTAAAAATACTTGGAATAAATCAAAAGGATTTTTAATAAGAGTTGTTACTGTAATGTTTGCAATGTCAGTTGTTATTTGGGGACTTTCTTCATTTAATGTATTTGGATTTACAGAAGATATAAATGTAAGCTTTTTAGCTACTATAGGGCATATTATATCTCCTATATTTAAACCTCTTGGTTTTGATGACTGGAGAACTTCAGTTGCTATCTTAAGTGGTCTTGGAGCAAAAGAAATCGTGGTAAACTCTTTGAATATACTATATGGTAATTTGACTGTTGTATTGCCAACAATATTTAATGGCGTTACTGCATATACATTCTTAATATTTACAGCTCTATATACTCCATGTATAGCTGCTCTTGCAACTATGAAAAAAGAATATGGCAATAAGATGATGTTTGCATCATTTGCATATCAATTTATATTAGCATGGATAATGGCTTTTATAGTTAAAAGCATTGGTGGAGTACTATTTATGGGAAATTCAATAATGGAAGCTTTAGTTGGTGGAATAATCATAGTTCTTGCATTTTTAATTTTGTTTAATAAATTTAAATCTACAAAAAATGGAAGTAGCTGTAGTGGATGTTCTGGTTGCTCTGGATGTCCAGGTTCTAATTCTTGCTCAATAGATGAAGATGATAACAAAAAAAGTAGTATACATTAATATATAGATATCTTATATTTAAAAGTAAATAAATTATGGTATTATCTTCTAAAGGATAGATTCATAAGAAAATTTTTTGGAATAATTAACGGTATAGCATAATTAAGTGCTATACCGTTTTTATTTTAAAGTTATAAAATTTATAAAAAAGCTGTATTCTTCTAACTAATTTAGACTAACATTTTCATTTTCGTCTAGGCAAATTTCTATTGCTTCAAGCTAATGCGAAAAAACGTATATATCTAAAATCAATTATTTGCTCATATCTTTAGATTTATCTACACAAGCAACAATAGATTTTATAACTGCTGATCTAAATCCTTCTTCTTCTAACACTCTAACTGCTTCTATAGTAGTTCCTGCTGGAGAACAAACCATATCTTTTAATTCACCTGGATGTTTTCCAGTTTCAAGAACCATCTTAGCAGAGCCCATAACGGCTTGAGATGCAAATTTATAAGCTTGCTGTCTTGGCATACCAGCTAGTACTGCTGCGTCTGCAATAGCTTCTATAAACATAAATACATATGCAGGAGAAGAACCGCTAATACCTGTAACCGTATCCATTAAATATTCTGCTACTATTTCTGCTTCTCCAAATGATTCAAATAGAGCTTTAATCATATTCAATTCTTCATCAGTTACATTTGCATTTTTACAAAGAGCTGACATACCTTCTCCAACAAGTGCTGGAGTATTTGGCATTACTCTTACTATCTTTTTATCTGAACCTATAATGCTTTCAAGAGTTTCTATAGTTTTTCCTGCTGCTATTGATACTATTATTTTACTTGCATCTATTAATTCTTTAAGTGGAGCTAAAGCTTTTTCACATATATTAGGCTTAAGTGCTACTATCACTACATCTGAATTTGCAACAGCTACCTTTGAATCAGTTGTAGTATTTATTCCAAATTGTTCTTTTACTTTATCTAAAGCAACTTGACTTAAGTCTGATACAGTTATATCTTCTGCTTTTACTAATCCTGATTTTACTATACCACCTATCATTGCACTTCCCATATTTCCTGAACCAATAAATCCTAAAGTTTTCATATCAAATCTCCTCTTTTTCTATTAGTTTTTATTTTAAAGTAGCTAAATTTACAATATTTTAACTGCTTAAAATTATCTTAGTTATTATAAAATATAATTTTATTATGATTATTATAAATTACTTATTTAATATAGTTTATTAAATATAAATTTAACGATTTTTTCATTAAACTCAACGAGCTAACTTCCCATCCAGAAAGTTAGCTCAGAATTAATCTAAAATTTTTTAAAATGTTATCTAGTAATATATATACTATTATACCAGTTACATTTTTATATAGTAAGAAGTTTCATTTACAAACAATCCTAGAATGTTTGCTCAGTTCTACCTATTATCTCATCTTGTAATGTTCTACTTAAATTATTGAAATGGTCACTATATCCTGCAACTCTAACTATTAAGTCTTTGTAATCTTGAGGATTCTTTTGAGCCTCCAGTAATACATTTTTATCAAATACATTGAATTGTATATGATGTCCATCCATATTAAAGTATGCTCTTACCAGATTAGCCATATTGTCTAATCCTTTTTCACCTTGCACTACTGATGGCGCAAATCTTTGATTTAACAATGTTCCACCAGTTTTTATGTGGTCCATCTTAGCACAAGATTTTATAACTGCTGTAGGTCCATTAGTATCTCCACCTTTTTCTGGAGAGATTCCTTCTGAAACTGGTTTTGCACAAAGTCTACCATTTGCACTTGCTCCCATAATTTCTCCAAAGTATACATGGCAAGTAGTTGGCAACATATCTACTCTATATTCTCCACCACAAACAGTTGGTCTACCAGTTACTTCATTGTAATATGCATTAAATATTTCTTCCATTATTCCATCAGCATAATCATCATCATTTCCATACTTAGGAGTTTTATTTGAAACTATGTTAAGTATAGCTTCATATCCTTCAAAGTTAGAATCAAGTGCCTTAAGTAATGTATCCATATCAAATTTTTTCTTGTCAAATACATTATATTTTATTGCTGTTAAACTATCTGTTATAGTTCCTATACCAACACCTTGTATATATCTAGTATTATATCTTGCTCCACCTCTTTGATAGTCTTTTCCTTTTGCTATACAATCATCAACTATTGTAGACATAAGTGGACAAGGCATATGTTTTGCGCATATATTTTCTATTACAGCATTTCCTTGTATTTTTATATCAATCATATAATGTAACTGCTTTTTAAATGCATCAAATAATTCTTCATAAGATTTAAAATCTCTAGGGTCTCCAGTTTTAATACCTATTTGCTTTTTAGCAATTGGGTCATAACCGTTATTTAATGTTAATTCAAGTATTTTTGGAATGTTCATATATCCAGTTAAAACATATGCTTCCTTACCAAAACATCCAGTTTCAACACAACCACTAGTTCCTCCAAGTCTTGCATCTTCTATAGTTTTACCAGCTTCCATAAGCTCTTGAACTATTGCTTCAGTATTATAAAATGCTGGTTGACCCCATCCTTTTCTTGATATTTCACACGCTCTCTTTAAGAATTTTTGAGGAGTCTTTTTACTTATTTGAACATTTGAACTAGGTTGTATTAATTTCATTTCATCCATAACATCAAGTATTATATAACTAACTTCATTAACACCATCTTGACCATCTGGATTTATTCCACCAGTATTTATGTTTGCAAAGTCTGTATATGTGCTACTCTCTTTTAATGTTATACCAACTTTTGGTGGTGCTGGTTGATTGTTAAATTTAACCCATAAACATTCAAGTAATTCTTGTGCTTTTTCTCTATCTAATATTCCATTTTCTACATCTCTTTCATAGAAAGGATTTAAATGTTGGTCTAGTCTTCCTGGAGTAAATGCATCCCATATATTAAGCTCAGTAGTAACCCCTATATGAACAAACCAGTACATTTGTATAGCTTGATGATAAGTTTCTGGCTTATGAGCTGGTACAACATCACAAGTTTCAGCAATTAACAATAGGTCTTTTTTCTTAGCTTCATCAGTTTCTTCTTCTGCCATTTTTCTTGCCTTTTCAGCATATCTCTTTCCTAATATAACCATTGCATCACAAGCGATTGCCATAGCTTCTAAATCAGCTTTTTTGTTGTATGCATCTAAGTCATTAAGGAAATCTAATTCTTTTAGTCTTACTTCTATATCTTTCTTTAAATCTAAAAATCCTTTTTTATATATTGTATCTCCACAAACTGTGTGTCCTGGAGCTCTTTGTTCCATAAACTCTGTAAACATACCTGCTTCATATGCTGCTAACCATTCAGGTGTCATAGCATTTATTATCTTATCTCTTGTTTGTCTCTTTTTCCAGAAAGGTATTATTTCCTCTTGATGTATTTTTCTAGATTCTTCAGACACACTAAAATTTATTATGTCTCTATTATGCATTACTTCTAAATCTTCCATTGTATGACAACAAATTTCTGGATATGTTGGTGCTCCATTAGGTGAATCTCCTTTTTCGCCTACTATTAATTCTCCATCATTTATACTAAGAGTTCTATTTTCAATGTAATGTTTAAATGATAAAGCACGAAGTACAGGAATTTCTACACTTCCTTCATATTTTTTATAAGCTTCTGTCATAAGTACTGCTCTTTCAATAGATATGTGTGGTTCTGCATTAACACTTTCTTCTCTTAATTTTTTAGTTCTTTCAAAAGTTCCTCTTGACATTTTATTACCCCCCAATCTTAGTATTGAAATTACTTGCTTCAAACAGCCTTTTTATTTCTTCTAATTTTTCTTCAGTAGGTCTTTGTAACTCTTCTCCTTCATATTTTTTATAAATTTTATCATACTTATGTTTACCAATATTATGATATGGAAGAAGACTTACATCTTTTATATTCAAAGGCTTTAAAAATTCTATCATTTTTTTAACCTCTAAATTTTCATCATCTACATTTACTCCTACAATTAATGGTATTCTTATATTTATATTAGCACCTGATTCACTCAAAAGTTTAACATTTTTAAGTATTAAATCATTTGATTTTCCTGTAAATTTTATATGTTTTTCCTCATCAATAAGTTTAATATCGTATAAGAACAAATCTGCATATTTAGCAACTCTTTCATAATTTTCTGACTTTGCATATCCACAAGTATCAATTGCTACATGAATTCCCTTTGATTTACACATGTTTATTACTCCACAAATAAAATCCATGTCTTGAGCCATTACTTCTCCACCTGATAAAGTTACTCCTCCACCTGATTCTTCATAGAAAATTCTATCTTTTTCTATCTCTTTAACCAGTTCTTTAACAGAATACTCTTGACCAACTATTTCTCTAGCATTGTTTATACAATAATCTAAACAAGTTTCACAAAACTCACATTTATCTTGGTCTAGACATATTTTCGTTTCACCTTTGTAAATTGCTTTGTGAGGACATATATTTACACATGCTTCACATCTTGAACATCTCTCTTCATTATACAAAACTTGTTTTGTATATGTTTGACTTTCTGGATTATGACACCAAACACATTCAAGTGGGCATCCTTTAAAAAAAACTGTACTTCTTATCCCTGGACCATCATGTATACTACATTTTTGTAAATTTATAACTAATGGATTCATAATTTTTTCACCCCTAAAGAATATCCATTTCATTTTTTTCATCTTTATGTAATTCATCTTCATAGGTCATTTCTATGAAAAGCATTTCTACAATTACATAATACTATATTTGTTATTATTTTGTCTATATTTTTTTAGTAATATTAAAAATTTTTATTTTATTATGATATTTATATTGATTTTATAAATTAAATTTAAATATTTATTAATTTTATTTTTATAAGTAAATATAGATAATCTCTATAAACAATATGTTATTTTAATTAATTTAGATATATATACTATAAAAATTAAATAAAAATAGAGACTACACTTTACCATGTAGTCTCTGTTTCTCTAGTCACATTTAGAATTTTACATTTATTGTTACTGCTTTTCCGCCTCTATTTAATGTAAGTTTTGTGCTAGCACCTTTTGAGAAAGTATATAACTTTTTATTAAGGTCATTCATACCAGTTATATCTGCATCTCCTACTTTAGTTATAATATCCCCTACTTTTACTCCTGCTTTTTCTGCTGATGAACCAGATATCACTTCTGCAACATATACTCCTTTGTCAGTACTTAATTTTGTACCTGTAGCTGCTTCATAATTTGATACATCTGTTCCTTTTATACCTAAAGTTACTTTTTCATATTTTCCAGTTTTTATTACTTCTTCAACTATGCTTTTAGCTGTATTGATTGGTATCGCAAATCCTAACCCTTCTGCTTGAGAAGCTTTTGCTGTATTTATACCAATTACTTGACCCTTTTGATTTAACAACGGCCCTCCACTATTTCCTGCATTTATACTTGCATCAGTTTGTAATAATCCTGTCATATTAGTTTTTTCTGTTTGTATAGTTCTATCTAATCCACTTATTATCCCTTGAGTAACTGTCTTTTGGAAGTCTAGTCCAAGTGGGTTACCTATTGCTATTGATATATCTCCAACTTTTACTTTATCACTATCTGCAAATTCAGCTGGTGTTAATCCAGTTTTATCAACTTTAACTATAGCCAAATCAAGTTGTTGGTCAAACCATACCACTTTACCTGATGTTGTTGAACCATCATTAAATAAAACATTAACACTAGTTGCTTGACCATCTGATATAACATGAGAATTAGTAAGTATATATCCATTTGAATCTACTATAATCCCAGTTCCTACTCCTTGTGTTTCAGTTGGTATTGCAAACATATTACTAGTATCGACACTAGTTGTCGTAATACCTACAACAGATGGTGTTGCCTTTTCTGCAACTGCTTGATAAATATTTTGGCTCTTTCCATCATCATTTACAACTATAGGTGTAGAACTTCCTGTAGATTTACTTCCTAAATTATCTTTAACTAAAATTATTGTTAGTAAACTACTAAGTATTGAACTTATTATAGCGACTAATATTACTAAACTTATACCTTTCTTTCTTCTTGACATCTCACACCACTCCCTATCTAATATAATATAAATTATCAAAATATATTTTTCCCAATTTTCCATAAAAAAATGAAATCATCTATTTTGAGTAAACTCTCTTTCGATGATTTCATTATATTATTCTAATCTTAATTAAACCTTAACTATCTAAAATTATTTAAGTCTTTTTTCTAATTCTTCTTTTTCCTTTTCATAACCTGGTTTTCCTAGCAAAGCAAACATATTTTTCTTGTATGCTTCTACTCCTGGTTGGTCAAATGGATTAACTCCTAGTAAATATCCACTTATTCCACAAGCTTTTTCAAAGAAATACACTAAGTATCCAAAATTATACTCATCTAATTGAGGTATATTTATTACTAAGTTAGGCACTTTTCCATCAGTATGTGCTAATAAAGTCCCTTCAAAAGCTTTATGATTTACAAAATCTACAGTTTTGCCTGCTAAATAATTTAAACCATCTAAATCTACTTCTTCTGAATTTATAGTTATATTTCTCTTAGAACTTTCAACATTAAGTACTGTTTCAAATAAAAGTCTTTTTCCATCTTGAATATATTGTCCCATAGAATGTAAATCTGTTGAAAAATCTACAGAAGCAGGGAATAAGCCTTTATTTTCTTTTCCTTCACTTTCTCCATAAAGTTGTTTCCACCACTCACTCACATAATGTAGTTGAGGTTCATAGTTAACCAATAACTCTACATCTTTTCCTTTTCTATGTAAAATTGTTCTAGCTACAGCATATTTATAACTGTCATTATTTTTTAAGTCAGAATTTTGAAATGCTTCACGAGCATCATTTGCACCATTCATCATGGCATCAATATCAAGTCCTGCAGCTGCAATAGGAAGTAATCCAACAGCTGTCAATACAGAAAAACGACCACCTACATCATCTGGTATTACAAAAGTCTCATACCCTTCTTCTGTAGCTAATTGTCTAAGTGCACCTTTACTTGAATCTGTTGTTGCATATATTCTCTTTCTAGCTTCTTCTTTTCCATATTTTTTTTCTAGATAATTTTTAAATATTCTAAAAGCAAGAGCTGGCTCTGTAGTAGTACCTGATTTAGATATTACATTTACAGAAACATCTTTACCTTCAATTACATCTAGTAAATCCATAATATATGTTGAACTTATATTATGACCTACAAAATATACTTCAGGAGCATTTCTTTGCTCTTTTTTAAGCCCATTTCTAAAAGAATGACTTACCATGTCTATAGCAGCTCTTGAACCCAAATAAGAGCCTCCTATACCGATTACTAAAAGAACCTCTGAGTCAGACTTTATCTTTTCAGCAGATTTTTTTATTCTAGCAAACTCTTCCTTATCATAATTTTTAGGAAGGTCTATCCATCCTAAAAAAGTATTTCCTAAACCAGTTTTATTATGTAACATATCATGTGCCACATCTACATACGGCTGCATGACATCTATTTCTTTTTGGCAAAAAAATTCCGTAGCTTTACTATAATCAAAATTTATTTTTCCCATTTAAATCCCTCTTTTCAGCATATGCGTTTTACAGAGATTATAACACAAAATCTAGGTGTTTTTTTAAAAAGTTTGCCACAAAATAATACATATATCCTCAAGCATTATTAGGAAATCGATTCTTCTAAATATTACAACTATTTGCCAATTATAAAATTTTAATTAAATAAAATTATACCAAATATAGGTTTTATCTCACTTTCAAACTTCCTTTTAGATGCACATGACTCCCAAATACTGGATGGATAAGGTATTTGTCATCTATTACAACATATTCTTTAAATGATTTTTAGATGTTATATCTTCAAATACCTATCTGGATTTCATAAAGAATTAAAATACACTACAGTAAGGATTGACAAAAAATAATGTTTTGTTTAAACTGATTGAAATATGCTTTATACATACTCAATAGGTAAATGTAAATAAACTTAAGTTGGAGGTACAGTTCTCATGAAAAAATTTATTGAAATAAATGGTAAGAAGAATTTTATATATTCATATGGTCAAGGTTCCATTACTTTAGTGCTTTTATCAGGTTCAGGCATACCTTTCCCAAATTTTGAATATATGTCTTTAGCAAAAACGTTAGCAAAAACCTATCGAGTGATTGGAATCGAAAAACTGGGCTATGGACATAGTGATTTATCTGAGAATAACCGAAATATAAATGTTGTTGTTCATGAGTACAGATGCATACTACAAGAGTTAGGAATAAAAACACCTATTGTACTAGTAGCACATAGTGTGGGATTTTTAGAGGCTCTCCGTTGGGGACAGCAAAATCCTTCTGAAATTGCTGGTATTATTGGTATTGATCCCGCAACACCAGAATGCTATAATAGAGACTTTAACATAGATGATGCTACAAATAAACTAATAGAGCTATCAAATGATGAACACCTCAGAAAAGTAACAACCAACGCTTTAATAGAGCAATTAGTAGAAGAACATTGTATTCCATTAATAGAAAGGAAAGAGCTTGAAAACGTGTTATATCATAATCTTGCCAATCAAAATTGGATTAGTGAAGCCAAAAATTTAAGAAATACGATTGCTCTAATAGAAAGGGACAATCCATATTTACAGATTCCAATGCTTTTCTTTATATCAAATGGAGAAGGAACTGGGATAGAAAAACAGAGTTGGATAAACCATCCTTTACAATATTTAAATAATATTAAAATTGCTCAATATGAATTATTTGATTATCCACATAATCTATATAAATTTGTATATAAAGAAATTGCTGAAATATCAGAGAAATTTCTTTCAAAGTATTTAGTTTAGAAAACTAGAATCCTATTTACTTAGGTTGATTAAAATATGGTAAACAATAAACAGTTATACAATAAAGATGATTGGATTTTCAGTAATTAATCAATAAAAAAATAAACTCTAAACTATCATCTAGAGTTTA
The DNA here is from genome assembly GCF_020657875.1 of Clostridioides sp. ZZV14-6150. Classification (NCBI taxonomy): domain Bacteria; kingdom Bacillati; phylum Bacillota; class Clostridia; order Peptostreptococcales; family Peptostreptococcaceae; genus Clostridioides; species Clostridioides sp. ZZV14-6150. Next base: position 42,755 of record NZ_JAGWDA010000017.1, read on the forward strand.
TTTTTTGTTTATTCTTTATTTTAATTCTTACATCATTTTAAGATATTATTTTTAATCCTTTCCTAACCTTTTAGCTATAACTTGTTGTGCTATGTTGACAGCATGGTCAGAAATTCTCTCTAGATTACTTATTACATCTAAATAGATAACACCATTCTCTATACTACATAAGTTATTATTCAATCTATACATATGATTAGCTCTACAAGATTTCTCCATTATATCAACTTGCTCTTCAATTTTTATAACTTTATAAGCCAAGTCTACATTATCAGTTCTCATTGATTCTAAGGCATAAGTATATGATGAAACGACTTTATTGTACATAATATCAAGTTCAGATTGTCCTTCTTTAGAGAAAGAAATATTTGAATCTATTGCAACTTGAGATAATTCAGCTATATTTTTAGCATGGTCACCAATTCTTTCTATATCATTAACTGTATTAAATAAGGTATCCACAACTTCTCTGGAATGATCATCTAAAGGTGCTTTTGAAAGCTTAAGCAAATAATTTAAAATAGCTTTTTGTAAATCATTTATTAGTTTTTCACGTCTGTATGTCTTATCTATTTTTTCAGTTGAATGTTCTACTAACGCTTCCATAGATGCATTTAAACTTTCCTTAGCTTTTTCTCCCATACGAAGTGCTTCTTTTATCGTATTAGCAAGAGCTATAGAAGGAGTTTCTATCATTCTATCATCTATATATTTAATAGTCTTAGCTTCATCTTCATCTGCGTCACCAGCTTTATCAGGAACAAGCTTAATTGCTAGTTTTATGATAATCTTTGTAAATGGTAGAAGTATTAAGACAGATATAATATTAAACAATGTGTGTGTATTAGCTATTTGTCTTGCAACATTACTTGGGTCCCAACTTGTAACTAAATTTACAATTGGTTTATTCAACAACACTAAGAATATTACTGTTCCCAAAACATTGAAGATTAAATGCATCATAGCTGCTCTTCGTGCATTTTTATTAGCACCAATACTTGATAACAATGAAGTTACACATGTACCAATATTTTGACCATAAAGAATTGGTAATGCTGCTGCCAATGGGATTAAACCTTCTGCTGCTAATGCAACCAACATACCCATAGATGCACTTGAACTCTGTATTATTGCTGTAATACCAAACCCTAATAATAGTCCAAGTAGTGGATAATTACCAAATGTAACAAGTAAATCAGTGAATCCTTGATAGTCTTTTAATGGCTCAACTGCCATTTTCATAAAATCCATACCTGTAAATAATATCCCAAAACCTATAAGTATTTCAGCTATATTTTTTATTCTAGGTTTATTTCCAAATAAATAAAGTATAATACCTATACCTAATGCTACTGGAGCCATTCCAGTTAAATCAAAAGATACTAATTGGGCTGTAACAGTAGTACCTATATTAGCACCCATTATAACCCCTATTGCTTGTTTTAAAGTCATTATTCCTGCATTTACAAAACCAACAACCATTACAGTAGTAGCACTTGAACTTTGTATTACTGCTGTAACTCCTGTACCTACTAAAACTCCCATAAATAGATTACTAGTAAGTAATTTTATTATCTTTTTTAATTTTGTCCCAGCAGATTTTTGTAGACCTTCTCCCATAAGGTTCATACCATATAAGAACAGCCCTAATCCACCCATTAGACTTATTATAATGTTCAAATTATTTCCTCCTTGTAAAGAGATTACTATATTTAAAAATTTTATAACCTATTGTATTTTATCAAATTATAGGAGTAGTAATGTTAAATTCATGTTAAATATTAAAAAATCATTAAATTTATGTTAAATTTTTGTGCTATTAGCATATTTTTGTATTATTTTTTCTGAACATTTTATACCATCGACTGCCGCTGTGACTATTCCACCTGCATATCCAGCACCTTCACCACAAGGATATAAATTTTTAACACTTATTGATTCCAAACTGTTTTCATCTCTTACTATTCTTATTGGTGATGATGACCTAGTTTCTACACCAGTTAAAACTGCATCATGCATTGCAAATCCATTTAATTTTTTATCAAGAGAGATAAATGCTTCTCTCATAGTTTCTATCACAAAACTAGGCAAACATTCATTCAAATTTGTAAGCTTATATCCAGGTTTATATGATGGTTCAACACTTCCTAAATTTTCAGAAGTCTTATTATTAATAAAATCTCCAACAAGTTGAACTGGAGCATTGTAATTTTTACCACCTAATTCAAAAGCTAATTTCTCATATTTTTGCTGAAAATGAACCCCTGCTAGTGGATTATCACTATCAAAATCTTCAGGAAGTACATTTACTAGAAATGCGCTATTAGCGTTTATTTTATCTCTTGCATGTTCACTCATTCCATTTGTAACTATTTCAAAATCATTTGATGCAGATGCTATGACACTGCCTCCTGGGCACATACAAAAAGTATATGCTGTTCTTCCATTTGAGACATGCTCTATAAGTCTATAATCAGCAGCTCCTAATCGAGGATGATTATAAAATTCCTTATACTGTGCTTTATTTATCAGGTCTTGAGGATGTTCAATTCTAGCTCCTATTGCAAATGGTTTCTGAATTATTTTTACACCTCTTGAATGCAACATCTCATAAGTATCTCTTGCACTATGCCCAACAGCTAATATAACTGCATCTGTATCTATTTTTTCGCTATCATTTACAATTACAGATTGTATAGAATTATTTAATACAACTATATCTGTCACTTTTGAATCAAATTTAACTTGTCCACCTAGATTTATTATTTCATTTCTTATATTTTTAACTACACTTTTTAATATATCTGTACCAACATGTGGCTTATGTGAATATAATATTTCATCTGGTGCTCCAAACTGAACTAATTCTTCTAGCACTTTTCTACATCGTATATCTTTTATTCTAGTTGTGAGTTTCCCATCTGAAAAAGTTCCTGCTCCACCTTCTCCAAATTGAACATTTGAATTATTTTTAAACTTTCTAGTTGTCCAAAAATCACTTATATCCTTAGTTCTACTATCAACATCAAGACCTCTTTCAAGTAGAATTGGTTCATAACCCATTTGAGCCAAAATAAGCCCTGCAAATAAGCCAGCTGGTCCACTTCCAATTACTAAAGGTCTATTATTTAATTTTTTATTACCCATAGCTACATTTACATATTTTACATCTTTTATCTTTGTTACATCTTTTATTTTTGAGCTTAGTATTTTACTTTCATCTCTAACTTCTACATCTACAGAATAAACAAATTCCATCTTTCCTTTTTTTCTAGCGTCTATAGATTCTTTATATATACTGTATTTTATTAAATTTTTTTCTTTTATTCTTAACTTCTTAAGTACAATATCTTTTAATAAAGATATATCTTTATCGATTTCAAGTTTTATATTAGATACCCTTAACATATTGTTTTCCTCTCTTAGATTGTAATATAAAAAAGCTAGGGTTACTCCTAGCTTTCTACAAATATAACTTCTATATTCTCTTTTACTAGATTTTCTACCCAAATCTCGTCTAGCACAAATTTCTTTATTTTGTCTACAATAAGTTCTTTATCCAAATCCTTTTTTAGATTTTTCACTAAAACCATCGCTTCAACCGATTTATTCAATCTTTCAACGTATAAAGAATTCACTTTAATTAATATAACCCTTAATTCACATATATATAACTCTTCACTACCTAAAGTGATTTCATCATCGTATTTATATATACTAAATTCATATATGTTTTCATATGGTGTTATATTTTCTATCCCAATAAACTCCATTAACTTATCCTCTTTTAGTTATAAGACCTCTTATAACTTTCATGTTATTAAATACTTTTTCTAAGAAGTTTTCTGCTTCTTCATTATCCAAAAGATTTATTTCAAGATTTTCATTTTCTACAATATCTTTAGATTTGCAGTACTCTTTAGCAACTTCTATTAGTTCATTTTTTCTATCCATAGGTAAATCGAACTCTTTATAGTCTATTATTATATATTGTTTAGTATCAGGTGATACACCATTATTATATCCTATTTCTATATGATAAATAACTGCATATATTTCTTCTCCGTCGTATACAGGTACTGCTGGGTTAGATTTTATAAAGTTTGTTGATACAGCAATTGCATTTCCTAAACTAAGACTCATTATTAATACCTCTTTCTACACATTATACATATATTATACTATAGATTCTTTATCTATGACTTAAAGCTTTTTATAATTAATTAAGATATTTTTAAATCTTTGTATCTTTTTCCTAATGTACTAGAGCTTATATCATATTTTTTTGATATTTGTACTTGAGTTATAGCTTGTCCTGCTTCTTTCTTAACATAGTATTCGACCGCAGCTGCCCAACCACTTTCAGCTCCTTTTATATTTTCATGACTTTTCTTATATTCATTCCAGAACTCTATACATGCATCTATATTTTCTTTTTCCACATTTTCTTTAAGAGTATCTAAAACCTTACATTCTACTTCAGCTAATTCACCTTCTGAATTAACTTTTTTATTATTATTCCTATCTCTTTCTCTTTTTAAATATTCAGCTATACTTGGGTCTAAAAGCTGTTGTATATATTTATATAATACATGTGTATGATAAATTAAGAACGTCTTCATATCTTTATATAAGTCTTCATATTGATTGAATAAATTCATAACATCATTTAAAATTATATCTTTAACTTCATTTGATATACTTATAGTTACATCTATTAATATATTAGTTCCTTCAACATCAATTATTCTAGCTATCATACAGCTTCCGATTTTAAAGCTTCTTAGAAGTTTTACATCTTCTGTGTAAAGTTCTTTCCCACTTAAACAATCTCTTAAAACTATTTTTCCTGTAGAAATTTCTTTTACTTCGTAAATGCTTACATAGGATTCAAACAAACTTTTTAATATTGCAATTTCTGATTGACTTAGGTTTGCACCATTCTCTTCAAGAAATCCAACCGTCATGACCTTTTTATTTTCCATTATGTGGTCTTGTATTAAATACGTATTAAAAAATCTTTCAAACTTTTCATTTACATTATCATTTTGCATTATATAAAACATTTCTTTAGCTTTTTCACATTCATCTTTGAATCTATCATGTCTTGAATAATCATATAATTTTGAATATAAATCTGTATATTGCTTTTGTGAAAGTTCAGTTTTTCTGCTTGCTCTTTCTGAAACAATATCTTTATTTAAACAACATTTCTTGTATTTTTTGCCACTTCCACAAGGGCATAGCTCATTTCTCCCTAACAATATGACTTCCACTCCCTTATTATTAAATTAAAGTACAATTTGTTATTATACCATTTTTTTATCAATCAATCTATAGTATAAGCAAATATTATCTCAAATTTACTTATATTTTGGTACAATATATTCACTTTAATTAGGATTTCGATAAAATCACTAACAATCCCTCTTACAGAAATGGATTATCGTAAAACTAATTCTTCTATAAAGTTTTATGAATTGATAATAGTTTTTTACTTTATCTATTCTTTTTTGTTATGTGACTCTAATTGTCATTTTACATTCTACAAGATTGCTTTTTTCTTGTTTATATTCATTTGAAAGATTTTTGACCTCAAGATTACTTGTTTTTAATTTATTAATTTCTATTTTTTCAATTTTATTATGTAACTTTAAGTTCTTCATTACACCTTCAAGTTTCAACACATTTTCAAGTTCCCCATTAACTTTTACTTCTAAATTAGTTTGTTTTTTATTGTAGTTGTCTAAGCTACTTTCTTGATTGATATATTCCACACTTACAATATCTCTCAATTCATTTTCTACTAATAATACTATATCTTTATTTGTTTTTTTATCTAAAAATGAATTATTAAAATTATTTTTTAATTCTGTATTGCTATCTAATTCAACATTTTTTACATATCTATTATCTTTATGCTTTTTATCCTTCATTTTATAATTATCTTGTCGTTTTATTTCATTCACTATATTTTGTTTTTCTTTCTTCAAATTAGTTAGGTTCTCTTCTAGAGGTCTGGACATTACATTAACTACTAATACAATAATTAATATTAGCAATATTTTTATCAGATTTTTTTCTCTCTTATTTAATTTCAAAATTAATCACCTGTCTAACTTTTTATTCTAAATTTATAACATTCTCCATCTCTTATAATGCTGTCTATGTAGTAATATTTTATGTAATTTATTTTTCTTAAATCATCTAAAATATCTAGATTATCACACACGCCTTCCATCTCCATTTTATTTTTATCTATAGATATTTTAGTAATGTTATCTGTTCCAACTATTTTATATATTTTTTTTATTTCATCAAGCTTTATTCTAGAAAACTTTTCTTTTGTTTTTTCCAGCTTTGGTACAGTATATTTCGATTCATTTATGGGTTTATTGTGACTTATATAATTTTCTAATTCATTTATAGATTTCATATACATAAACATTTTTAATGAAACACATGTTAAAATTAAGATTATCGTTATTTTATAGATTTTATTATATTGCTTAGTTTCTTTAAATCCATTTAAAAAATTTATTGTTTTATAAGCTTTCATTTAAATAATCATCCCTATACTACTTATATAAATTATACTAGTATCTCTTAAATCCTTATCAAAATTATTTTCCACCCTTACTTTATTTTTTAATTTCAATGGATTTACTTCAGCAATTTTTTCTGTGTCTTTAAGATACTCATCTATAAAACAATTTTCTATGCCATAATAGTAAATATATTTAAATCTACTTATTAATTTTTTTACTGAGTCATATGATTTTATTTCTTTTGATAATAGATATGTTTCTTCTATTTTTTTGTTTTTTGTTATGTTTATAATAAATTGATTCCTTTTACATTCTATAAATACTCCATCTTCTATAAAATTATCTATTAGATTTAAACTTATAAGTTTTTGTAGTATATCAAAATTTATGTTTATAGCTTTTGGGTTCATATTTAGATTTTCTGAAATGATTTTAATTACTTGTATAATATTTTTAGGAAAAAGAATTACTTGTATATTTAACTTATCATTACTAGAGTTTATAATTTTATATTTTATTGAATAGTTATTTATATTTATTGGAATATATTGGGTTATCTCAAATTCTATCATGTTTAATATATCTCTTTTTTTCTTAGTATTCAATATCTCAATATTTCTAATAACTATATCTTGAGTCTGAATATTAAAGTGCAAATTTTTGTATGATTTTTTTAGGTTATTTATATCATCTTTTACTAATTTAACTACGTTTTCTACATAACTAGTTTTTTCAATCTCATCACTGTCATTTTTAATATTAAAACCAATTTCTTTTATACTAGATTTATCGATAAAGATTTTTTTATAGTTTTTTCTTAAAAATACAGCCCTTATATAATCATCATTTATTTCTAAAGTCAAAAATTTTTTAATTATAACCATCTCCTTCTTAAGTAATAATAACTTGTATATTTTTTAATTAAACTTAATATATTTACATTTACAATTGAATACTAAAAATATCTTTATAATTTGATACTAAAAACGTATAAAAACAAATATTATCTTGGATAAAATTGTTTTGAATTTACATTTACACTTATATCTGTACCATTATCACTTATAACAAGTTCAAACTTACCTGATGTACTTTGAGGAACTGGAACAGTATTTAAATAACCTTTTTCTTTAAGTGATTCTACGCTTAGAGATTCTGCTATATTTTCATCATCATTAATAGCCATACTAGCTGCAGTTACTATATTAGCTGCATTTGTATAGTCTGCATTCATCTTGGCACTTTCTTGAACTTTACTATATTTAACTAATGCTATACTAGATATAACCCCTAAAATTGTTACTACTACAATCATTTCAACAAGTGTAAACCCTTTTCGTTTTTTATTTATCAATTAAATTTTCTCTCCTTTTTAAAAGTTTTATTTAGTAAAATTTATTTTTATATTAGAAACTAGTAATTGCATCAAACATAGGAATAACCATTGATAAAATAAAAACTCCAACAATCAATCCCATAAATACAATTATTACAGGCTCTACAAATTTCATTATTTGCTCTATTTTATTATTTAATTCATTTTCATAAAATCTGTTTATTACATCTAGACTCTTATCTAGCTTTCCACTTTCTTCACCTGTATTTGCCATTGAAACAAATAACTTAGGAAAAATATTTGCTAGATTCAAAGACTTACCTATACTATTTCCTTTTTTTATATAATTATTAGAAATCTCTAGTCTCTCATAAATGAATTCATTATCTATGACACTTGCTGACATGTCTATTGCATCCACTATTTGTATGCCACTACTAAGTAAAATAGACAACGCTCTTGAAAATCTGGTTGTAGCTACTAATTGATTAATGCCTTTTAAAAAAGGTATTTTGAATTTAAATGAATTAATTAATTTTTTTAGATTATTATTCATTATAAAAAAATAAATAGTTCCTATTAAAATCAATATAAAACTAAGTATTAAATAACCTAGATAATTTGTAACTATCATAGAAATTCCTATTAAAATCTTAGTTATGAAAGGTGGTTCAATCCCATTACTGGCAAAAACCACCTGAAAATTTGGTATCACAAATATAAAGATAAATATTATTGATATTATTGATAATATGATAAGTATCATTGGATAGATTAAAATAGTTATTATTTTTGTTTTTAATTTATATTCTTTATCATAATAATTAGATAAATCGCTCATTATTACATCTAAGTTTCCACTAGTTTCCCCTGCTTTTATCATGCTTATAAAAAATTTAGAAAATGTTCCTGTGATGTGAAATGATTCTGCTATAGAATTTCCATTTTGAATATGATTTGATACTGTATTAAACAAACTTTTTACTTTTTTGCTAGATTGTCCTTCAATAATTTGAAATATATTTGTAATTTCACATCCAGATTCTAGTAAAATACCTATCTCTTTGCAAATTACTCTAAGCTCTTTATTACTAATCTTGTTTAATACTAAATGAATCTTGTCTAAATTATAAAATATACTTTTAGATACTTTCATGTATTATAATTCCTTCCAAATTATATTAATTATAATTAAATAGGCTCGATATTTTCTAATTTAATATGTTAATTTTATTTTATCTAGATACAATTTACAATCGAGACTTTTAATTAAAATCGATTGTATGAAATTTGGTTACACTGTTTAACTAAATTATTTCATTTACCACTAAACATTCTTCTAATGTTGTTATTTTTTCATTTATTAGCCTTTTACAGCTATCTTCAAATGTTATCATTCCATTTTTTCGTGCTACTTCTTTAACAATACTAGAATCCTTCATATCCCTTATACATGTTTTTATATCATCATTAATTTCTAGAATTTCATAAATTGCTGTTCTCCCAAAATAACCTTTATCATTACATCTCTCACATCCTACAGCTACTTTAGTATTTACATCTCCACTAAAATCATCTTTTATCATAATCTCATGGCTACAATGATTACAAACTTTTCTAACCAACTTTTGAGATATCACACCTATAAGAGATGCATTTAAAAGGTATGGTGGAATTTGCATTTCCAATAGTCTAGCTATAGCAGATACTGCATCATTAGTATGCAAAGTGCTTATAACTAAATGTCCTGTTATAGCGGCTCTTACTGCTATCTTAGCTGTTTCTGCATCTCTTATTTCTCCAACCATTATTATATCTGGGTCTTGTCTTAATATAGCTCTAAGACCTACATCAAAACTCAACCCTACTTTTGAATTTACTTGTATCTGACTTATTCCATCCATCTTGTATTCTACTGGATTTTCTATAGTCATTATATTTTTATTTATACCCTTTAAATCATTTAGTAAGGAATATACTGTAGTAGTCTTTCCGCTCCCTGTAGGTCCTGTCACTAATAATATTCCAGCTCTTTTACTTATTATACGATTTATAGAGTTTATCGCTTCTTCTGAAAATCCAAGTTCTGATTTATCTTTTAAAAAAGTATCTCTATTAAGTATTCTCAAAACAATTTTTTCACCATATACAGTTGGGATTGATGAAACCCTAATGTCAATTAAGCTATCATCTAGCTTTATGTCTACTCTTCCATCTTGAGGAAGCCTTTTTTCTGTTATGTCCATTGAAGCCTTTAATTTAACAACTGTAGCTAATGCTGGATAAACATCTATTAAAAACTTTGATATTTCTTTTAACTCTCCATCAACTCTCATTCTAACTATCAAATGTTCTTTAAATGGTTCTATATGTATATCACTTGCGTTCTCTTTTATAGCTTTTTCTAGAAGATTTTCAAATAATCTTTTTGCATAATTTTCATCAAGTTCAAAGTTATTGTAATATTTTTCTATCTTCTCACTTATAAGTTCTCTTCTTTCTTTTTTTAATATAATTTCTTTCCCCGTTGCTAATCTCAAGTCTTGCAGTGCATATATATCTTCATCTTCTATTTCTACTACTAGATTGTCATCTTGAAATTCTACTGGAAATACATTATACTTTTTTGCAAGTTTTTCTGGTATTAACATTGGTAAACTGCTTTCCTCTAATATAATCTTAATCACCCTTTATATACTTTAATTTATTAGGTATTTTCAGTTTTTTCATAGAGATATTTTCTTCAGCTTTTATACTAACTTTCATTGGATAAGTACTTTGTACACTATCTAAATATTTACTACCTTTGTCTATGTAACTAGATAGTTTATCTTTATCACCAATACATTTTATTTCATAGGGTTGTGCTACTGGAACTCCATTTATATTTATATGGCTACCTGCAAGTACAACTTCTGAGTACTGATTAATTCTTTGACCATTTATTTCTATGTATTTTCCTCCATTTGCTTTTAATTCATTTATGACTTTTACTAAGATTTTATTGTAGTCTATGCTATTGGCAATGTTTCCTGTTTTTTCATCTATGGCATCTATACTTAATACTATTCCGCTACCGTTTACATCTGAATATGAAAGACTCTCCCTAAGACTTTCTATTTTAGAGATTTCATTAGAATTCTTTTGATTTTTCTTCATCGAATTAATTTCTTTATCTAATTTATCTTTCTCTTTTGCCAGTTCTTTTATAGATTTTCTTGTTATTCTTATTTCTTTTCTTATTGACTTATCCTTACTTGTATAAACTGTTTCTTCATTGCTATAATCTCTAAATATGGTTCCAACAAGCATACCTAAAATAGTACTTGCTAGTATTATAAACACATATTGTTTTTTCATACTGTATTACTCCTTACAAATTTATTTTTATATGATAATTTTCTTTAATTAAATATTAAACATTTACATATGCTTATTATATCAAAGTTATATGTTAAAATTCATCTTTAGTATATAATATCATACATTATACTTATGTCCCCACCCTACTAGCATTGAATATAAAGGATTCTGTTATAAACAGTAAAAAGTATATAATTTAATTAGATAACTTATACTTTTAATATCTGTTAAAGTATAATGTCTAGCTAAATAAATATAAACTAAGCTTAAAATGTATATTGATAATATTTTTGCTTACATACTTTATTTTCAGCTTACACACTTTAATTTAAAAACTTTTCAAAATAAGTACATACATATAGATTATTATTGTAAATGTGTATTGTAATTTTTTATATTGACAAAAAACATCCAACTGTTTATACTGTACTTGTATGAAAATATACAGTTAAAGAGGTGTTTTTTTGAATATAATTATTTCAAATGGTTCTAACTTACCCATTTATGAACAAATTAAAGAACAGATAAAAAAACAAATTCTTTCAGGAGAATTAAAAGAAAATGAAATTCTACCTTCACTTAGACAACTAGCAAGAGATTTAAAGATTAGCGTTTTGACTACTACTAGAGCATATAATGAACTTGAGCAAGAAGGTTTTATTATGAGCCGTCAAGGCAAGGGATTTTTTGTTATGTCAAGTAGTTCTGAACTTATTCGTGAACAGTTAATACAAGAAGTAGAATCAAATCTTAATAATGCAATACAAGCAGCACAAAGAGCGTCTATGACAGATAAAGAAATTATAAGTCTTTTGAGATTATTATTGGAGGTGGAAAAAGGTGAATAATTATTTGGAACTAAATGGTGTTAGTAAAAACTTTAATGATTTTAATCTAAAAAATATAAATTTTACCTTACCAATGGGATATATAATGGGATTAATTGGCCCAAATGGTGCAGGTAAAACAACAACTATACAATTAATTCTAAATATGTTAGAAAAAGATGAAGGAGAGATTTTAGTTTTTGATATGGACAATGTTAAAAATGAAAATCTTATTAAACAGAATATTGGTGTTGTATTTGATAATATATTTTATGCAGATAATTGGACAATAAGAGATACTGAAAAAGCTATATCTATCTTTTATAAAGACTGGAATCACGATATTTTTAAAAGTATGATAACCAGATTTAATTTACCTCTAAATAAAAAAATAAGTGAATTATCTAGAGGTATGCAAATGAAACTTATGTTATCATGTGCATTTTCTCATAATGCTAAGTTGCTTATACTTGATGAACCAACAAGTGGACTTGATGCAGTAACTCGTGATGAACTTTTGGAAATTCTACAGGACTACATAAAAGATGGAGATAGAAGTGTGTTATTTTCTACACATATTACTACTGATTTGGAAAAAGTTGCTGATTATATTACTTTTATAAATAATGGAGAATTATTTTATACTGGAAGTTTGCAAGATTTATTAGAAAAATTTAGATTAATTAAAGGAAGACCAAAAGATTTAACAGAAACACTTAAAAAAGATATTATTGGCCTACGTGAAACAGATATTGGATTTGATGGATTAATTCATACAAATGATACTATTAAATATAATAACTGTATCATAGATACTGCTACTATTGATGATATAGTTATAAAAGTTAGCAAGAGAGGTGTAGTAAGATGACCGATTCAATTAAATTTACTAAACTAGATATTTTTACAATGAAATCTTATTTTAATATGAATTTAGTTTTGTTACCTGTTATAATGCTTTTTTCATATATGGGCTCATCAACATTAACACTTTATATTACTTGTTCTTGGTTTGTTGCCCTTATGATTTCTAACGTTTTTGCCATAGAAGAAAAAAACAACTTAAGTCGCCTATATGGTACTCTTTCAATTAAATTAAGAGATATAGTTTTAGGTCGCTATATTTTCATTTTAATTAACTTTGTATTAACAGTATTTATAATTACTATACTTTCAATAGTCGTATTATTTTTTAAAAGTAAATCTATTGATATTCAATAAATTATACTAGGAATAAGTACCTCTTTTTTAGTTTTTTCTGCTATAATAGGAGTTCAAATACCTATCTTTTTTAAGATGGGATACCTAAAAGCAAGATTTTGGTCATTAATTCCATATATTATTGTATTGACATTAGTTTTAATGACCTCATTGATTGATAAAATATCATTTGTAATAGATTTTATAATATACAACCAAGGTATATTTTCTATTCTTGGGCTTATTGCTAGTTTTATTATTTTAGTAGTTTCTTATAAAATATCTTTCTTACTATACGAAAGTAGACGATAGTGTAAATATAAATTTATCAAAAGTTAAAATCTAAAATAGAAAAAGGAAATGAATTTTTACTAATTCATTTCCTTTTATTTATAAATTAAAATATTTCTCCAATATAATTATATAAAAATTTCAAACATTTATGTACATATATTTAAAAATAAATCTTCTGTACATTGTAAAAATTCAATCATAATAAAATTTCTAATTGAATCCTTACAAAAAGTAGTAAGAGAAGATTAAATATTTTATGTAAACATAGAATTTCTATGAGTTATTTATATATCCGTTTTGATATGTTCAAGATTCACTTTAAAAGTTTTTTCATCTTTTTGAACTTTAAAATTATCATTAGGTAAAACTGTTATAATACTATCTTTATATTCAGACTTATCAACCTTTAAACTTAATCCTGTCTTATTAGAGTCACCATATATATAACAAATAGGTTTTTTATTACTCATAAATACCATTTGTACTATATCCTCACTATCTGCTGGTATGATATTTCTCCATTTATATCCTACAGTTTTATATATTGTTTCAACAGGTGTATATGGTTCAAATATATATAGTTTATCCCATTTAAAAGGAAGCAATTTCCCTAAGCTAATTTCTTTAGTTTTGCTATCTAGACTGAAAATACTTCCAAAAAATTCACTAACTCTATCCATTTCTTGATTTTTTTCAAACGTGGATAACTCACTAGATTTATCAACAACATTCCATTTATCATTATTTTTTTCTAGTTTAAAGTTAATTTTAGAAACACATTCTCCATGTTTTCCTGGTTGTGTAACTATAACTTTTTCTCCTAAATTATTTTTATAGTCATGTTGTTTAATTTGAACATGTGTATGTCCAGCTACTATTGCATCAATACCATCAACATTTCGAGCCAATTCTTGTATTCTATTTCCTGGATTTTTAGGTTTTTTAGGTTTCTCACCTGAATGTACTACAGCAACTATAACATCTGCTTTATCTTTTTTCATTACATCGACCCATTTATTTGCATCATCTACTAAATCATTCATATATAGCTCACCATTATAACCTCCTTGGTCTTTTAACTCCAAAGATTTAGAATCCACACTCTCTCCAACTTCTTTTATTGTAAGACCTAAAATACCTAATTTAACATTACCTTTAGGGGTATTAATATTTTTTATTATATATGGCTTTGTGTAACTACTCCCATCTTTTTTATAAGTATTAGCTGATAATACATCAATACCTTGTTTATTAAAATCAGATATCATATTGTCTAAATAAAATTTAGAGTTAGATACAAATTCGTGATTTCCAAGAACTACAGAATCATATCCCAATTCTTTCATTTCTTTTGCAATAGGAGTTTCTATATACTTCTCGGTTTTATTATCAATATCTGTTCGTCTATCATCAAAATATTTTTCCATAGGTGAACCTATTGGCCCACTATCAAAGAAATCTCCCGCATCTACTAGAGTTATATTTTTATCTTTTTCTCGTTCTTCTTTTATATAAGAAGTTAACTCATAAGGTAGGTTTCCATGTAAATCGGTAGTTGCTAATACATTTATTTCTGTTGTTTGTTTTGAGGCACATCCAGACATTAGTAATACAGACAAAAAAGTAATACCTATAATTATTTTATTTTTCATAAATCCTCCAATTTTATTTTTTCTGAGTATAAATCTTAATTTCATTCTTTATTATATTTAATTTATAATACAAATCTAACATCAATAATAATACATTAATATACAAAAGTCATCTATATATTCCATAAAAACTTAGTTATATACTAGAATATACTCTTGTTTACATAAAAAAAGTCACTCATAATAGTAACTTTTTTAAATGCAACTTTAGATATTATCATCAAGGTCAATTATATAATTATTGCAACTTTCACAATAAAATATTTTACATCTCATTTAATTTTCTTTTTAAGTCTTCAACATATTGTATTTGTATTTTTTTTAAGTTCATAAAGAAATAAGATAAAACTTTTATAATAAGATTTTTAACATATATATTTTCTATAAACACTATTTTAGTTTTTCCATTCTCTTCAAAAAATTCGCCTTGCCAATTACCATAGAAAAATTTATTTTCCATATCAAATTTATAAAACTTATTTTTAGTTTTTTCTGTAACAGTAAATTTTGTGCTGTTTCCATCCTTATTGTACTCAATAAAAGTACTTCCGTCATCTAATATTTCAATTTTACTTATATCACTTCTCCATTTATAATCACGATTGTCTGTAACTATATTCCAAACTGTTTCCACGTCTGTATTAAAATAAGCTGTTATCTCAGATACTCTACATTTTTTCATAAACTCCTCCTATTTTTTTACCCATAGATTTTGAATAGAATTTGGCATGGCACCTGTACACTTGAAAATAGCCCATTTATGAGAAGGTATTGTAAATAAGGTAAATTTATCATTTTTAGGTTTTTCATCTGTCTCAACAGCTGCATAATAATTAAATAATTGTTTGTTTTGTGAAACTGCCATTTCATCTATTCCCAAAATACCACCTTTTGTAACAGTGTTTTCTTTCACATAAGAAATTAGCTCTCTATACAAACTACTATTAAACAAGTCTTGCCAAAACCTTGGTATTTGTTTTCTAAATACATCTTCATCTTTAGAAAATTGTTTCTTTAAAGCAATTACTGAAAATTCTCTCTTATCGACAATTTTGTAATCTAAAGTATTTCCTCCATCTAAAGATATTTTTAATGTTATCTTGCTAAATATTCATAATCTAACTTTTCTAAAATATTGTCTTCAATATAATCAATAGATTGTTGTAATCCCTCTAACCACTGCATTTCATATGTACCCCCATATTTTATAATAAATTCTCTAAATTTTCTTGTCTTTTTGTGCAAAGATTTATCTGTTTAAATTATAGCAAAAAACAGCAAACTACCATAGCTTCAAAGCTATAGCAGTTTGCTGTTGATTATATATACTAGTTAATATTAATTTTAAACAGACATATTTTATATATTTTCCTCATACTTTGAAATTCTCTTAACTAGTTCATCTCTCAATTTTCCTACTTCATCAAATCTCATGTTAGGACTATAGTAACTTTCTATAATATCATGTTTTGATTTAGCTCTCTTAAGATTTAAAACTGACCAACAAATTAAGTCATCTAAAACTTTTTCATCAAATTTAATGTCTTCTTCATACTTAAGTAATTTTTCTCTATTTAAAAATTGATTCAAATCAATTGTATCTTCATCTTTAAAAGTACTACTTATAGTTATTCCTATATCTAAATCAGTTAATAATATGGTTTCAATTTTTTCAGGAATAAGTGGATAGTGATAAACTTCTACATTCAAGCCTTTCTCAATGGCTTTTTTGTACACTTTACTCAAAAGTGTAGTTTTCCCAGCGCCTATTTCTCCTGATAAATAATAAACCTTACCTACATCCTTTAAAATATGTTCTGTATAATCTAAGCATCCTACAGGAGTTATACCTGATCCAAATAAATGCTTTTCTTTCTTTAACTTTCCTGTACTATCTACTCCATCAAATAATCTTTTTATGAATTCTTCTGTAACTAAATTTACTTTTCCATAATCCATACAGTCGGAATATTTTTCCTCGATATCTCTAAAAATTGGTTCTGCTGATTTTAAAAATTTGAATGCTCTTTTAAAAGCATTACTAATATCTTTATCATAGCTTGAAATTTCTTGTCTATTTTTTTCTAACTCCTCTGTATTCCAGTAATCGCCTAAGTTAATTATCTCGTCCAAAGCACCTGGGAGTTTAGGGTCTACAGTATGTGGAGCAGTTGCATCCATAAGTACCACGCCTAGTTTCTTTATAACTACACCATCCAACGAACTTGGGTCAGAAGGGCAATGATATAATTCAATATCATATCCTTTATGCAAAAACTCTTTATAAATTTTTTTCATTAGTGAGGATTTTCCTACTCCAGGTCCACCCTTTAAACAAAAAACTCTTTTTACATTTTCAGGAATTATATAGTCAAAAAAAGAATATGACCCTTGTGATGTGTTTCCACCTGGAAATGCCTTTTTTATCTTTCCTTCCATATTAGCGCCTCCTCATAATTTACCATACCTCTTAATTAAGATATTAATATTATACGAGTTTTGTTACAGCTTTATGCTTTTGCTAAATATAAAACTTATCATTCAGCAATGGCAATAACTTGTTTTACTTAATTTCAATCTATTACTATACTCTAATTTAGGTTTTGTCCAAAAGTATAATAAAACTGTCTATACTGTGGTGTAGTTGTCTGTATTGCTTAAATCTAATTGTCTCGACTGTTATTTTATGTTAAAATAAAATTAAAAAATACATCTGTTTTTCTTCAGAAATGGGTGAAATTCCCTATCGGCGGTAAAAGCCCGCGAGCCTTATGGCAGAATTTGGTCAAATTCCAAAGCCGACAGTAAAATCTGGATGGTAGAAGAAAATAGTATATGAGTACCTTTATGTAATTTTACATGAGTAATCTATACAAATCCTTCAACTACCGCATTTATTCATGAAAATAAACATATTCTAAGGTACCTAAGAAATAGGTGCTTTTTTGTTGTTTATTTTGTAACTATACTGTACTTATAAAACAAAATCTACTATGTAAAAGATTGGAGTGTTATCAGTGAAACAAAAATGGATAGTATTAATTATCATCTGTATTGGTATATTTATGTCTACTCTTGATGGAAGTATACTAAATATCGCAAATCCTACAATTGCTGCCGACTTTAAAATTAACATGTCGCAAATCCAATGGGTAGTTACAGCTTATATGTTGGTTGTAACAGCTACTATGTTGTTTTTTGGAAAGCTAGGTGATAAGGTAGGTTCAAATTATCTATATACGTTAGGATTTTTTATATTTACAATAGGTTCCTTTCTATGTAGTATATCTAATAACCTAGTAACATTGATTTTATCAAGAATATTTCAAGCAATTGGAGCAAGTATTTTAATGGCAACTGGACTTGGTATAGTTTCTAATGCATTTCCAGCAAATGAAAAGGGAAAGGCTATAGGAATTACTGGAGCAGTAGTTGGTATAGGAAATATGAGTGGTCCTGTAATTGGTGGAATACTTTTAGAACACTTTGGATGGCCTTCTATTTTCATCATCAATATACCTATTGGTATTATAGCAGTCTTTCTTGGGATAAAATTTCTACCAAAACCTATTTTAGATGAACAAAACAAAAGTTTCGATATTCCAGGTCTTCTATTATTTGCATCTTGTACCACACTTATATTGCTTGCAATGAATGGAGAAGGAAATACAAAATGGTATCTAGGAATAGTGGCAATTATAGCATTTTTATTGTTGGTATTGAGAGAAGTAAAATTTGAACAAAGTTTTATTGATTTACCTTTGTTTAAAAATAGAAATTTCACTGTAGGCAATATTATTGGAATAGCTTGTTATTTTCCTCAAATGGCAGTATCTTTCCTACTTCCTTTTTATCTAGAACAACTAAAAAATTTATCTCCTATGATGGCTGGCTCTGTCATGACTGTTCATCCACTTATTATGGTACTTATAGCTCCTATTGCAGGTTCTCTTTCTGACAAACATGGTGCAAAAAATATTCTGACTGTATCTTTTTCATTTATGACTATTGCTCTGGTTGGAATGGCACTTTTAAAAGCTGATTCTCCATTATATCTTTTGATTCTATGCTTAATTATTTTTGGCTTTGGATTAGGCTCTTTTAGCTCACCAAACAATAGTAGTATCTTGGCAGATGTTCCACCTCAAAAGCAAGGATATGGAGGAAGTTTTCTAGCAACTGTTCGTAATTTGTCATTTGCCCTTGGGACAGCATTTTTCAGTAGTTTCTTTGCACAAAGACTTATATATCATCAAAAGTCTACAAGTCATACACTGGCTTATGTCGCAGCTAGTAATCAATCTTACTGGATTGCAGCAGCAGTATGCTTTATAGGACTTATACTTACAATTTTCTTTATGAAAAAGACAGAAAAAACTACTTCTCAGTAAAGATTTATTGCTAATTATATAAATCACTAAATCTTTAAACAAACTAATTTACACTAATTTTATTAGTTTCTAACAATAATTACTTATATTTATTGTTTATAAACAACAAGGATGCCACAAAATCTCCATTAAAAACATTTTGAGGCATCCTTTATTTGATTTTAATATATATAAACACTTAAAATTAATCTACTGTTATTTCATATCCATGTTGATTGTATTGATTTACAATTTCTTCCCAAAGTTCTTCAACACCAGTCTTTTTTAATGAAGAAACAGGGATTACTTTTTCACTACTCTCCATTTGCAATTTCTTTCTTATAATACTTATATGCTTTTGATATTGTCCTCTAGATATTTTGTCTGCCTTAGTTGCAATAACTACACAGTTATATCCAAAATGTTTTATCCATTCGTACATAAGTTTATCATCTGCTGTAGGTTCATGTCTAATATCTACAAGTAGGAATATAGAGCATAGTTCTTGTCTACTTTCTAGATATCGTTCCATTATACCTCCCCATTTTTCTTTTTCAGATTTGGCTATTTTAGCATACCCATATCCTGGAAGGTCTACAAAATAAAATTCGTTATTTATAAGATAGAAATTTATAGTTCTAGTTTTTCCTGGTGTTTGACTAGTTCTAGCAAAGTTTCTTCTGTTAAGTAATGTATTTATTATTGATGATTTTCCAACATTTGACCTACCAGCTAGTGCTATCTCTGGTATGCCTTCTGCTGGATACTGTGATTTATTCACAGCACTCATAGTTATCTCTGAACTTCTAATTTTCATTTTTTTCACCACTCTTTAATAAAGCTTGTTCTAATACTTCATCCATATGCTCTACAAGTACAAACTCCATCTTCTCTTTTACATTTTCTGGTATATCATCTAAATCAGCTTCACACTCTTTAGGAATTAATACTTTTGTTATACCAGCTCTATGAGCTGCTAATAGTTTTTCCTTAACTCCTCCTACAGCTAACACTCTACCTCTTAAAGTTATTTCTCCTGTCATAGCTATATTACCTGGCACAGGTCTTTTAGTAAGTGCTGAAATTACTGCAAGTGCCATAGTTATACCAGCTGATGGCCCATCTTTTGGAACAGCACCTTCTGGAATGTGTATATGAATATCATTAGTTTTATAAAAATCAGGGTCTATATCAAACCTGTCCACTATTGATCTTATATAAGAAATACCTGTCTTAGCAGATTCTTTCATAACATCTCCTAGTTTTCCAGTTAATACAATTTCACCCTTTCCTTTAAGCACATTTACCTCTACTTCAAGGGTAACTCCACCAACTGCTGTCCATGCAAGTCCATTTACAAGCCCTATTTGAGGATTAATCTCTGCAAGTTGGTATTTAAACATATCTTTTCCAAGATATTTTTCTAAGTCAGACTTATTTACAACAACTTCTTCAAGTGTTGGGTCCTCAACATATTTTTTGGCAATTTTTCTACAAACTTTACCAATAGTTCTTTCTAATGTTCTTACTCCAGCTTCTCTTGTATAATGATTTATTATACTTCTTAAAGTTTCATCGTCCATTTTTATAAAATTCTCTTTTAAAGCATGCTCTTTAATTTGTTTTGGAAGTAAGTATTGTTTTGCTATATTTAATTTTTCTTCTTCTATATATCCAGATACCTCTATTACTTCCATTCTATCTAATAGTGGTCTTGGAATATTGCTTAAACTATTTGCTGTTGTAACAAATAGTATCTTTGATAAATCAAAAGGTATTTCTAAATAGTGGTCCACAAAATCCTTATTTTGCTCTGGGTCCAATACTTCTAGCATAGCTGAAGCTGGGTCACCTTTATAATCTGCTGCCATTTTATCTATCTCATCAAATAAAAACACAGGATTTTTAGTCTGAGCTTCTTTGACTCCATTAATTATTCTTCCTGGAATAGAACCTACATAAGTCCTTCTGTGTCCTCTTATTTCGGCTTCATCTCTAACTCCACCTAAAGATATTCTTACAAATTTTCTATTTAATGCTCTAGCTATTGATTTTACTATAGATGTTTTCCCTGTACCTGGAGGTCCAACTAGACATATTATAGGACCTTTAAGTGATTTAGCAAGAGTTCTTATGGCTAAATACTCTAATATTCTTTCTTTAACCTTCTCCAACCCATAATGGTCTTCATCTAATATAGCTTGTGCTTTAATTATATCTAGTTTATCCTTTGTTTCTTTATTCCATGGTAATGAGAATATAGTATCCAAATAATTTCTACTTACAGATACATCTGGAGACATTGAAGATATCTTTGAAAATTTATCAATTTCTTTTTCTATTTTCTCTTTAGTAGTTTTAGGTGCTTTTATTTTTTTAAGCTTTTCTCTATACTCATCTGCTTCAGAATTTATGTCTTCTTCCTCACCTAATTCCTTTTGTATAGCTTTTAATTGCTCTCTAAGATAGTATTCTTTTTGAACTTTATTCATTTGTTTTTTAACTCTTAAAGTTATCTTTTTTTCTATTTTTAATATATCTATCTCTTCTAGTAATATAGAATATATAAGTTCAAGTCTTTTCTTAATATCAAATTCTTCTAATATTTCCTGCTTCTGACTTGATTTTAGATAAATATTTGCAGCTATTGTATCTATAAATCTATCTACATCCTCTATATCAGCTAAAGATATTAATATTTCTGGTGATACTCTATTTCCAATGTTTATATACTCTTCAAAAGCATCAAATACATTTCTTACAAATGCTTCAATTTCAACTTCTGTTTCACTATCTAAATTATCACTATCAAAAACAATTTCTTCTATTACTGCTCTAAAGTATCCTTCTTCTTGCTCTATTTTTTTTACTCTACCTCTTGATACACCCTCAACCAAGACACGAACTGTATCTCCTGGTAATTTTATCATTTGTTTAACTTTACAAATTGTTCCTACATGATAAAAATCCTCTTCACCTGGTTCATCAACATCTGCTTCTTTTTGAGATGTTAAAAATATAAGCTCTTCATCCATCATAGCTTGGTCTAAAGCTTTAAGAGATATTTCTCTTCCTATATCAAAATTTAATATCATATATGGAAATATTGCTAATCCCCTCAAAGGGATTAATGGTAATTCATGATCTATTTTAGTATAATTTTGTTCCATCAACATTACTCCTTTTCTAGTCTAATTATTTTGCATTTTATATTATATATTTGCACATGTTAATTTTCAACATTAATGATAACTTCTTAGCATATTATATTATTATTTTATTATGATATAATATTAGTGTTAGTATACTTAGATGTTATTTATCTTTTGGAGGTTTCTATTATGTTGAAATTGTTTTTAACCTTTTTAAAAATTGGTGCGTTTACATTTGGTGGTGGATACGCTATGGTTCCTCTTATACAAGATGAACTTGTAAACAAACAAAAACTTTTAGAGCAGGAAGAATTTATCGATTATCTATCCATAGCTCAAAGTTATCCTGGAGTACTAGCAATTAATATCTCTGTATTATTAGGATATAAGCTTTATGGTATACCAGGAGTTCTTATATGTACCCTAGGCTCTGCTCTACCGTCATTTTGTATAGTCTTAGTGTTGTCATATTTATATTTTAAAAATTCCTCATCTAAAATTTTAGATGGATTTTTTAAAGGAGTTGCGCCTGTAGTAATAGCTCTTATATTGTATTCTTTTACGAGCATGTTTAAGAAACTGCCAAAGTCTAAAACTAACATACTACTATTAATTATAGCAGTTTTATCTGTTGGTGTATTCAATATAAGTCCTATTTATTTAATAATTGGAGGAGGTGTATATAGTCTATGTCAGAAATAACACTACTCTTCTTAATATTCCTTAAAATAGGAGCATTTAGTTTTGGTGGTGGGTATGCTATGCTACCATTTATTCAACAAGAATTTATATCTAAATACCACCTTATAACTAATCAAGAATTCTTAGATTTACTTGCTATATCGCAATCTACACCAGGTCCTGTAGCAATAAATAGTGCTACATTTGTAGGATTTAAAACTGCTGGTTTTTTTGGTTCTCTATCTGCAACTATCGGTGTTACAATATTTGCATTAGTAGGCTTAACCATTATATCAAAGTTATTTGCTAAGTTCAAAAATAATAAAAAAGTAGAAAATTTATTAATGGTACTTAGACCAATTACTTTAGGTTTTATACTGTCAGCCGCTTTTTCATCTGCAAAAGAAGTTAGTTGGGACTTATATGGAATAATCGCATTTGTAGCATCATTCTACCTTCTATATAAAGGGAAAATTGGCTCTATTGCAATTGTATTCGTCTTTGGTATTATAGGTATTCTACTCACATTTTTATCATAATAAGACCTAATTTCATATTAGCATAAAAAAAGGAGCCTTTTAAAGCTCCTTTTCATCATCTTATGCACTTTCCTCTTGATCCTTAAGTACTATGATAGGATTTACTGAGTCTTCGTTCACAGATTTCTCTGTTACTATAACCTTCTTTATATTATCTCTAGATGGTACTTCAAACATAGTTTCCATCATTACACTTTCAACTATACTTCTAAGTCCTCTAGCTCCTGTATTTCTTTCTATAGCCTTTTTAGCTATTGCACGAAGAGCATCGTCTTCAAATTCTAGCTCAACATCATCTAACTCTAATAATTTCTTATATTGCTTTACTAGAGCATTTTTAGGTTGTTGTAGTATTTGCATTAATGCATCTTCATCCAGTAATTCTAAAGTAGCTAAAACTGGTATTCTTCCTATAAATTCAGGTATTATACCATACTTTAATAAATCCTCTGGAAGTACTTTTTCATATAACTTCCCTAAATCTAATTCTTTTTTACTTTCTATCTTAGCTCCAAACCCTAGTGTCTTATCTCCACCACGTTTTTGGATTATTTTTTCTAGCCCATCAAAAGCTCCACCTAATATAAATAATACATTAGTAGTATCTATCTTTAAAAATTCTTGATGAGGATGTTTTCTTCCTCCTTGTGGTGGGACATTTGCAACAGTGCCTTCTAATATTTTTAAAAGAGCTTGTTGAACACCCTCTCCACTAACATCTCTAGTTATAGATGGATTTTCAGATTTTCTTGCAATCTTATCTATCTCATCTATATATATTATACCTCTTTCAGCTTTTTCTATATCAAAATCAGCAGCTTGAATAAGTTTTAAAAGTATATTTTCAACATCTTCTCCAACATATCCAGCCTCTGTTAGTGATGTAGCATCTGCCATTGCAAAAGGTACATTTAAAGTTCTAGCTAAAGTCTGTGCTAATAACGTCTTACCAGAACCTGTAGGTCCTAATAAAAGTATATTACTCTTTTGGATTTCTATATCCTTGCTACTAGACTTTTTACTATATATTCTCTTGTAATGATTGTAAACCGCAACTGATAAAGCTTTTTTAGCTTTTTCTTGACCTATTACATAATCATTTAAGATATTCATCATTTCTTTTGGTTTTGGTAAAGATGTAGTATCTTCATCTATAGTATCTTCTATTTCTTCTTGAATAATTTCGTCACAAAGTTCAACACACTCATCACAAATGTATACATTTGGACCTGCAATTAATCTTCTTACTTGATCTTGATTTTTACCGCAGAATGAACACTTTAATTGTCGTTTCTCTTCGTATTTAGACATATTAACACCTCTCTCTATCTACGGTCTCTTTGTAAATACTTCATCTATTAAGCCATATTCCTTGGCTTCTGATGCACTCATGAAGTTATCACGTTCAGTATCCATTTTTATTTTCTCTAATGGCTGACCAGTTCTTTCAGATAATATTTCATTTAAAGTTTCTTTTATTTTTAAAATTCTCTTTGCGTGAATTTCTATATCTGTTGCTTGACCTTGAGCTCCACCTAATGGTTGATGTATCATTATCTCACTATTTGGTAGTGCTAGTCTTTTTCCTTTTGCTCCTGCTGCCAACAAGAATGCTCCCATAGAAGCAGCCATACCTATACATATAGTGCTTACATCTGGTTTGATGTATTGCATAGTATCATATATAGCCATTCCAGAAGTTATACTTCCTCCTGGAGAATTTATATATAAATGTATATCTTTGTCTGGGTCTTCAGCTTCTAAGAATAATAGCTGTGCTACTATAAGCCCTGCTGTGGCATCATTAACTTGATCTCCTAAGAAGATTATTCTGTCCTTTAATAGTCTAGAGAAGATATCATAAGATCTTTCTCCTCTTCCTGTTTGTTCAACAACTACAGGTACTAATGCCATGGTTTCATACCCCCTTTATTCTATATAATTTAACTAAATTATATTTGCACAACATTATATACTAAACATTCTATAACGTCAACTATATTAGTTATAGCGGTTATTTTATTAAGCTATTGTTGCACTTTCAACTAATAAGTCTATTGTCTTTCTTATTTTTATTTGTCCTTTTATATCTTCCTTATCAGCATCTCTTAAAGTAGTTTCTATTTTTTCTACTTCCATATTGTAAGCAGAAGCCATTTTTTCTAATTCAGCTTTAAATTCTTCTTCTGTTGCTTCAATTCCTTCAGCTTTAGTTATTGCTTCTAATACTAGTGAAGATTTAACTAATTTTTTAGCATCTTCTTTTCTTTCTTCTCTTAATTCTTCCATAGTTCTACCAGTCATCTCTAGTAATTGTTGTAATCCAAATCCTTGATATTGTAATTGGTAGTTAAGTTCGTTTAACATATTATCTATTTGATGCTCTACCATAACTTCTGGTATTTCTATTTCTGTATTTTCAGCAACTTTTTCTACTACTGAATTTCTAATTTCTGCATCTGCTTTATTTTTTGCTTCTTCTTCTAATTTAGCTCTTACATCTGCTTTTAATTCATCTAAAGTATCAAATTCACTAGTATCTTTAGCAAATTCATCATCTAATGCAGATAATTCTTTTACTTTTACATCATTTACTTTTACATTAAATACAACTGGCTTTCCAGCTAAATCTTCTGAGTGGTATTCTTCTGGGAAAGTAACATTAACTTCAACTTCTTCTCCAGCTTTTTTACCTACTAATTGCTCTTCAAATCCTGGTATAAATGTGTTTGAACCTATAACTAAGTTATAATTTTCACCTTTACCACCATCAAAAGCTACACCATTGTCAAAACCTTCAAAGTCTATTATAGCTGTATCGCCATCTTCTAAAGCTTTGTCTTCAACACTTACTAATCTAGCATTTTTTTCAACCATTTCTTGTAATTTAGCTTCAACATTTTCATCACTTACAGTATTCTCAACCTTAGCTACTTCTATACCCTTATAGTTTCCTAATTCAAACTCTGGTTTAACTTCAACATTAAGAACCATAACTAATCCATTGTCTTTGCTTATTTCTTCTATATCTAAATCTGGATTGTCTATTGGATCTATATCTAATTCCTTGATAGCTTCTGGATAAACTTCTGGGAATAACACTTCTATAGCATCATTATAGAAGATACCTTTTCCATATTGAGTTTCTATAACAATTCTTGGAGCTTTACCTTTTCTGAATCCAGGTATATTATATTTGCCTTTGCTTTTATTATAAGCCTTATTTACTGCTGCTTCAAATTTATTGTTATCTACTGTTATTTTTAAAGTAACTTTATTACCCTCTTTTTTAATTAGTTCTGCTTTCATCCTTCTAATCCTCCTAGTGATATTTATGTAATACCCGATAATGGTATCATAATTCATTCTATTTATAATTCAACCACTTAATTATATCACATAAGTTTTTTTATTTACAAGTGTTCCATTAATATCGTTGTACTTATTTGATAAAATTTAATTTTTTGAGTGTTTTTTGCCATTTTTTTGGATAAATACACCTTTATATGCGTATTTCCTCTATATTTATGTCCTCTTCTTCTATCTCCATAATTACAAAACTCTTATACGATACTCCTCTTGGAAGTGAAGTACTTCCAGGATTTATGTAAAGCACACCATTTTTAATTTCTCTAAATGGAGTATGAGTATGACCAAATATAACTATGTCAGCATTAACCTCAGCAGCCTTATTTTCTAACATTTGTGTGCCATATTTTACACCATACTTATCTCCGTGGCATAAAAATATAGTTTTATTTGCTACTTCAAAGACAATTTCTTCTTCTATAGCATCAAAATCACAATTTCCTTTAACTGCAATAATTCCAACCTTAGTCATATTATGAAGATATCTTGAGTCTGTAAAGTTGTCTCCTGCATGAATTATTAAGTCACATTCTTCTAAATATGGTATTGTCTTTTCCATATTTTTAATCATCATATGTGTATCACTTATTATGCCTATTTTCATTACTTCACTACCCTTTTCATAAACTCTTGTTTCATAATTTTTAGTGCATTTGCTCTGTGGCTGATTGAATTTTTTATAACACTAGGTATTTCACCAAAGGTTTTATTATATCCTTTTACTATAAATAAGCTATCATATCCAAAGCCATTTTTGCCCTTTTCTTCAAAGCCTATCATTCCTTCACAAATTCCTCTCACTACAAATTCTTTTCCATCTGGAAAAACTACTGCTATTGCAGAGACAAATCTTGCATTTCTTTTACTCATTGGCACATTTTGCATGGCTTTTAATAGCTTTTCTCTATTTTCTTCATCTGTAGCATGCTCTCCTGCATATCTAGCTGAATAAACACCTGGTTTTTTTCCCAAAGCATCTACCTCTAAGCCAGAATCATCAGCTATAGCTATAAGTTTAGTTTTTCTAGCTATTGTTCTAGCCTTTATTAATGCATTATGCTCAAATGTTTTTCCATCCTCTACTATTTCTATACCTGCTAAATCAACATCTTTTAGAGAATACACCTCATATTCAAAATCCTTTAAGATTTCACCTATTTCTTCTAGCTTATGAGCATTATTAGTAGCAATCACTACTTCATTACCATAATCCATTCCTAATATCTCATCTGCTATTTCACCTAAAACTTCTCTTTGAAGTCTTATTAGTTCTTTATTCCCTTTTTCTCCTAACTCTAACAATAAATTTAAATCTTTTCTTGAAAAAGGTTTCTCTTCACCAGTACCCTGTACTTCTACAAACTCACACTTGTCAGTCATTATTATATTCATATCTACTTGTGCTTTAGAATCTTCTTCGTAACATAAATCTAGCATATGGGTTTCATTTACTATTCCAACACTAATTGCAGATACAAAATTTGTTATTGGCATTTCTTTTAATGTTTTTGCTTTATATAATTTATAGATTGCTTCAGCAACTGCTACAAACGCCCCCGTTATAGATGCAGTTCTAGTTCCACCATCAGCTTGAATCACATCACAATCTACCCAAATAGTTCTTTCTCCTAGTTTATTTAAGTCTATAACAGACCTTATTGCCCTTCCTATTAACCTCTGTATTTCTTGAGTTCTTCCGTCGATTTTTCCTCTAGATGCGTCCCTTATTTTTCTCTGTTGAGTTGCCCTTGGTAACATTGAATATTCAGCATTTATCCATCCAGTACCACTATTTCTCAAAAAAGGAGGTACTTTTTCTTCCACTGATGCAGTACATATAACCTTTGTCTCTCCCATTTCTATAAGAACAGAACCTTCTGCATACTTTGTATAATTTCTAGTAATATTTACAGGTCTTATCTGTTCATTAGTTCTATCATAACTTCTGATCATTTTTATATCCTTTCTTAATTCTTTATATTTTATAAATTTATTTTTATAAGTTTTAAGTTTATTAATCTTCTATAATGTCATTTTTCATAATCTGATAGCTTACTGAACTATTCTATCATTAATTATAGTAGTTTTCTACTAAATTAAATGACTTTTTAGCCCTCTAATACAGCTTTTACTTCATCTTTCGATGATAAAGTTAATAATTCTAAAAATCTCTCTTCATCTATAACTTTAATTCCTAAATCATTTGCTTTTGTAAGTTTAGAGCCAGCTTCTTCGCCAGCTAAAACAAAAGTTGTCGATTTACTTACACTAGATGTAGCTTTGCCACCTCTTTTTTCTATCATATCTTTTGCATCATTTCTTTTTAATGTAGGAAGTGTACCAGTCAATACTATTTTCATTCCTTCAAATATTCTTTCTACTGTTTCACCTGTATTCTCTAATGATTTTGTATTTACTCCTACACTTTTTAGTTTTTCTATGACATTTATATTTTTATCTTCCTTAAAAAACTCAACAACACTATTTGCCATTATACCCCCAAATTCTTCTAAATCTTCTAATTGCTCACTTGTTGCAGAAATCACATCATCTAAATCTTTAAATTTTGAGGCAAGTATCTTAGCTGCCTTAACACCTATAAATTTAATTCCCAAACCATTTATAAGTCTCCATAAATCATTTTCTTTTGACTTTTCTATTGAATTTATTAAATTATCAGCAGATTTTTCACCCATTCTTTCTAAATCAACTACATCTTCCTTTTTTATATAATATAAATCAGACACATCTTGAATTATTTTTTCATTTAGCAACAATGTAATTATAGATTCTCCTAAACCATCTATATTCATTGCATCTCTTGATACAAAATGTATAATCCCTCTTCTTATTTGAGCAGGACAAGACATATTTATACACTTTACAGCAGCTTCTCCTTCTAATCTTACTGTTGGTTCTGAACAAACAGGACATTTTTCTGGCATTTTAAAATCTACTTCTTCTCCAGTACGAGCTTCTTTTATAACTTCTAAAACTTGAGGTATTATATCTCCTGCTTTTTGAACCAATACTGTATCATTTATTTTTATGTCTTTCTCTTTTATATAGTCTTCATTATGAAGTGTTGCTCTACTTACGGTAGTCCCAGCAAGTCTAACTGGTTCAAGTACTGCTGATGGTGTTATTGTACCAGTTCTTCCAACTTCTACTATTATATCTACTATTTTAGTTTTTTTCTTTTCTGCTGGAAATTTATATGCAATTGCCCATCTTGGACTCTTTGCAGTATATCCCATCTCTTCCCTTTGTTTTATATTATTTACTTTTATTACCATTCCATCTATCTCGTATTCTAAATTACCTCTATTTTCTGTCCAATGTTCAATATGTTCAATAACTTCATCTATATTTTTACAAACTTTATAACTTTGACTTACTGAAAAACCTAGTTTTTCTAAATATTCTAAGGATTCACTATGACTCTCTAAAGTATAATCTTCTATATTTTCCATATTAAATACAAATATATCTAATGGTCTCTTTGCAGTTAATTTCGAGTCTAGTTGTCTTAATGAACCTGCTGCAAGATTTCTTGGGTTAGCAAATAGTGGTTGTTCCTGTTCTTCTTGTTGTTCATTCACTTTTCTAAAATTATCTTTTGATATATATACTTCTCCTCTAACTATTAACTCTTTTTTTTCATCTATTTTAAGAGGTATACTTTTGACAGTCATTAAATTTTGAGAAATGTCTTCTCCTACAACTCCATCACCTCTAGTTGCTCCTTTTTCAAATGCTCCATTATTATAGGTAAGACCTACTGAAAGCCCATCTATCTTAAATTCAACAACATATTCAACACTGTCTCCCACATATTCCTGAACTCTCTTATCAAAATCTCTCAAATCTTGCTCTGAAAAAGCATTTGATAAACTCAGCATAGGAGTTTTATGTACAATTTGATTAAATTTATCTAATGGCTTACCTCCTACTCTATTTGTTGGAGAATCAATTCTCTTTAGTTCTGGATTTTGTTCTTCCAAAGATATTAGTTCTTTCATTAGCTTGTCATATTCATAGTCAGATATCTCTGGGCTATCTTGGTTATAATACCTTTCATTATGATAGTTTATTTGTTCTATAAGTTTATTAATTTCATTTTTAACGCTCACTCTTAGCACCTCTTCATATTTTTTAAATTGAATCATTTTAAAATTTCCCTATAATTAATTATTTCCTATTTATATATTTTTTAGTATATCACTTTTTTGACTTTAAATTTATTACAAAAAAAACTCTTATAGTATCTCTAATAACACTAATAAGAGTTTTTTATTTTCATTAGAATTTTTACATATTTAATAACCTTTTGATATATCAACAACATTATCTACAGGTTTATTTTCTATTATATAATGTTTTAAATTATTATAGACCATATTAAATGTTCTCTCTTTATTTTTATCAGACACCCAAGAGTTATGAGGAGTTACTATAACATTTTCACTTTCCCATAGTTTATTATCTTTACTTAAAGGCTCACTTTCAAATACATCTAATGCTACACCTCTAAACTTCTCTACACAATCTTCTAAATCTTTCTGATTAACTGTGTTTCCTCTACCTACATTAATAAATACAGAACCTTCTTTCATAAGGTTAAACATATCTTTATTTACTATTCCATCTGTACTCTTTGTAGAAGGCATTGCTACAACTAATATATCACATTCCTTAAATACAACATCCATATCTTCAGTAGAAAAACACTTGTCAAAGTATTTTTTGTTGCTTCCATCAGTATTGACTCCCCATATTTCTACACCAAAGGCCTTTAACCTTTTAGCTGCTTCTGATGATATAGTTCCTGTTCCAAGAAATCCAACCCTTTGACCATATAATTCTGATACAGAAAAATCCATTTTCCATTCTTTATTTTGCTGTTGTTTAAAAAATTTTGCACTATTTTTATAAATTTCTAAAATATACATAACGATGCTTTCACCAATAGGTATACTATACCCTCCCCTATTATTAGCTACCTTGATATCTCTTTTTAACACATCTTCTTTTGGGATTTGGTCTATACCTACACTTGTTGTTTGTATATATTTTAAATTTTCCATTTTAGAAATATCTAATCTGTCAAAAGGATTATATGTAACTAGCACATCTGCAGTGTTTACATCTTCATTATTTTCTATACTATCTTCGGAATAATGTATAACATCATATCCTAATTCATTTATTTTTTTAAATTTTTCTTCTCCATAATTTATTGTAAATAATACTTTCATTTTACTTTCCTCCATCCACTTGTATTAAGATTTTTATATCTTACAGTATAATATGATACTTAACACATATTAGGTGAACTACCATACACTTAACTACCTACGGTAATGTTTGAAGTGGTGGCTTCTTGGTCAAGATAACTATTGTTATCAGTATCTCCAAGCT
>NZ_JAGWDA010000018.1:0-67419 GCF_020657875.1 Clostridioides sp. ZZV14-6150
ATTGTGTTCTAGTTAGGTTTAATTTTACTCTATGAGTTTTTATCATTTTTTCTTACTCCTAACTTGTTGATTCTCTATGTATTGTTTAACTACTTCTAAACTTACAGAGCCAACAGTTTTTCTACTTCGCCAACTAAAACAGGTTTACGATACTTAGGACAAAATATTATATGATATTTACAATCATATGTTATATTTCCGTTAGATTTATACATAAAAACTAACACCTCCTACACATAATCTATCATTCGTAGTGTTAGGTTGCAAGTATTATTCTGATTTTTATTTATATTAATACCTTGCCTTTCATCCCCACATCTAAAGAAGGGGTGCTTTTCGGCAATTTTATTGTAATAATTAAGTCCATTATATTTATAAAATTATATTATTTACTCATGACAAATCAAATTATATATTAATTGCTTTTTTTACATTTCTAAGTGGTATAGCAATCTTAACTACAAATTTTTTATCATCATACTCAATCACAACATTGCCACCATATTTATTTACAGCGTTTTTTATACTTTTTATTCCTAATCCATGAAGTGTACCTTTTTTATCTGTTACAATTTTCCCATTCTTTGTGATAATTTCATTTACTTTAGTGTTTTCTACTCTTATAAGATAAAAATTTTGTAAAACATCACCTTTAACACAAATTACTTTACTTCCCTCATCAATTTTTTTGCATGCTTCAATTGCATTATCTAAGACATTTGAAAATATATGGCATACATCTATTAATTCAATAGCTTCACAGTGACCAAAATTTATTCCTATTTTAAGTTCTATATTATTTTTATCACAAACTTCTTTCTTCTCACTCAATATAGCATCCAAGATAAAATTACCAGTATTAAATGAAATGTCATTACTTTGAATCTCCATCTGTAAGTCATCTAAATATGAAGTAACATCAATACCTTTTTTAACCATAGTTTTTATGCATAAGATATGATTTTTCATATCATGACTTAATAATCTAGTTTTTAAATGTTTCTTTTCTATATCCTCATAATATTCATTTTTAGTGTGTAAAACGTTTTTAATCATATTATTTTCTGCTATCAATGCATTATACTGTTGTAGTTTTTTAGCAATTAAAATCAAGATAATACTTGATAGAAGTAACATGATAGAGATAATAAGTAATTGATAATTATGTATTAAACCACCACTAGTTTTAGGATTAAATATGTATTTAAAAATAGTAAAAAAAGATGCTATATTGGCAATTATAGGTATAATTACATATGTTAATGTCTTTTTATTTATTTCTATATTCAATTTTGTTTTTAATGTCTTATATAAAAATAAAGTTAAAAGCAAAATTGTCTTTCCAGATACAATTGACTCAATTCTGTATATGTTTTCTGTTAACATTTTGCTCATATCATCTATAGAATTAATCCAAATTGTTAAAGACATACTCAAAGCATCTATACCCATTAACAACATCCAATACATTAAAGATATTAGTATGGCTTTTATAAGCCTTACTCTATATGAAATTTTGTAAAATACAACCATAATCATCATAGATATAATTACTCTTATATTTGGAAGTACATCAAAGAAATAAAATAGATTAGCAAAAATAATAATACCTATCATGTAAATATTTATTCTTTCATTAGAAATTTTTTGTATACTTGTGTAATCTAGTATTTTTTTACAAACAAACCATTCTATGATAAAAGACATAGCAATGAAAATATTCCAAAACAAATTTGACTTTATCATAATATTTTCTCCTAGTGTATTAATAATTTAATTTTTAAAATTTTCCATATAACTTAATTATATACGACTCTACACCTGTAGTAAATACCTTGATAGAATTATCCTAAATAAATTAAATTTTATTTTATTTTTTAATCATATCATTACATATGCTAATGTATTTAAGCATTATTCCTTCTTCCAATTTAATAACAACATCATTTCTCTATAAATAACTATAAAAGTACGTTTTTTATATAATTTAGTATGTAATTCTTCCCTAAAACGGCATAAAGCCGTAAGAATTATAATAAAATAAATTTTATCACACGAAATACATTGACAGGCGAGGTATATAAAAGTATTATATACTTAAACGGAGGTGATGTTTATGACAATCGCATCTGATATGATAAGAGGTCATACAGAAACAATTATCTTAAAGCATTTACTTGAAAAAGATAGCTATGGTTATGAGATTAATAAATCTATATTAGAAAAAACACAAGGCTTGTACGAGTTAAAAGAAGCAACTTTATACACAGCCTTTCGTAGACTTGAACAATCTGGTGCAATAACATCTTATTGGGGAGATGAAGCTACTGGTGCTAGAAGAAAATATTATTCTATAACAAGCGAAGGTAGAGAAAAATATAAAAAAAGCCGTGAAGAATGGGATAATACAAAATTGTTAATAGACACATTAATTTAGGAGGTGAAAATATGTTAGATAAAATACATGATTATATTGAACAAAGCTTTACAGAAGTTAAAGAAACAAGAAAGGTCAAAGAACTTAAAGATGAACTATTCGAAAATCTAAAAGAAAAATACAACGACCAAATACAAAATGGTAAATCAAAGCAAGAAGCATATAATTCAGTAATATCTGGGATTGGAGATTTATCTGAATTAATTGAAAGTGTTAAAGAGCCATATTTTATGCCTTCTGAATTAATTGAAGAAAGAAAGAAAAGAGCTTTGAGAGTATCAATAGCAATTGCTCTTTTTATAATAAGTCCATTTTTAACTGCAGTTTTAATTGTAAACATTGGTATCCAACCAACTCTGGCTAGTCTTCCAATGTTTATATTAATAGCAGTTGGAACAGGTCTACTAGTCTACAATGGAATGACAAAACAAAACTATAGTCCATCTGATGATACTATGGTAGAAGAATTCAAAGAATGGAGAGTAAAAACTAAAAGTACAAATCTTGCTTATAAATCATTTATGAGTGCATATTGGATGATAATAGTTGGCATCTTTTTAATTGTTAACATATGTTTTGATGCTTGGAGCTTTTCATGGATAATATTCATAATAGGTGCTGCTGGAATTCATATAGCCGAAGGGGTACTACAATTAAAAGACGCGGAGGATGATGATAAATATGAATAAAAAATTTTTAAAAATAAAAATTATTGTTTGGAGTATTGTAGCTATAGTATTTTCTATAATATTTATTGTTTTCCTTACAAATACTATAATTTCGTCTGAATATGATGTCAAAGATTTGATTAAAGATTCAGTTAAAAATGAAAGTTTTTTATCCTCTAATAAAAATTATGATAAGTATCTAACCGTTAAAAGCGAGAGTTTTTCAAACAAAATAAATAATATTAATGTTGACTGGACTTCAGGTGAAGTTAGAGTTTTAAAGAGTGATTCTAATAAAATTAAATTAATTCAAAAAGCTCCTTCTAATTTTTCAAAGAAAAAGATTGCAAAAATAAAGGTTGATGGCAATACTCTTTCTATCATTGATAATTCTGCAAAAAAATTCTTCATTGGAATTGGACTTCCAAAATCAACAGTACTTGAACTATATTTACCTGGAAAATTATATAACAATATAAATGTATCTACTACTTCAGCAGATATATATAGTACTTATCTTAAAAGTAACATGACGGATATTGAATCAGTTTCAGGTAATATAGAAATGTCTGGTAAGATTGACAAAATTACTTTGGAGACAACTAGTAGCAATATCAACATAAAAAAACTTGATAGTAAAAGTGTTATTTGTAATTCAGTCTCTGGTAAAATTCAGCTTTCTGGTAAAACTGACGATTTGAAGATAAATACAACAAGCGGAGATATAGATTTAAAAAATATGGACAACAAGAATCTTATATGCGAATCAACTTCTGGTAAAGTTAATATAGAAGGTAGATTTTCTAATATTAAATCTGAGGCAACTAGTGGAGATATAAAAATTAATTCAAGTGAAATGTTATCTTCTTTCAAATGTGATACTATTTCTGGTGATATTGATTTGTATATTCCTGAAAATTCAGGATTTACTTTAGATTTTAGTAAGGTCTCTGGTAATTTAAATAGTAGCTTTAAATTACTTCAGGATGGCGATTCATATATTTATAAAAATGGGACTGCAAAGATGTATGTAGATACTACAGGTGCCAATTTAAATATTAGAAAAAACAACTAACAAAAAATAGCTATATTAAAGCGTTATATAAATTACATAAAGATAAATATATATTAAAAAGTTATATAAATCACATGAAGATAAATCTTTATATCTTACAAACAAAAATTAGAGGCACATTATCATAAAAAATATGACTAAATGTGCCTCTAATTATACTTATTTATTCATAAGATACTTATCTATCCAAAAAATACTTAGCTATACACAAGTTAATATTTTATATATCAATTAACTTTATTTTATATATTAGTTTTGGATAATACTTTCTCTTGATTCAATTTCTTTTGAGATACTAGCTATAAACTCATCTAATTTAATGCTACCTATTTCACCTTTATCTCTTGATCTTACAGAAACATTATTTTCAGCTACTTCTTTTTCACCTACTACCAACATATAAGGAACTTTTTCAAGTTGAGCTTCTCTTATTTTAAATCCAATTTTTTCAGCTCTATCATCTAATTCAACTCTTATGCCTTTATCAAATAATACTTTTTTAACTTCATTAGCATAATCCATAAACTTATCAGATATAGGAAGTATCTTAACTTGAGTTGGAGATAACCAAACTGGGAATTTACCAGCATAATGCTCAATTAATATACCTATGAATCTCTCTATACTACCAAAAGCAACTCTATGAATCATAACTGGTCTATGTTTTTCACCATCTTGTCCAATGTAAGTATTATCAAATTGTCTTGGAAGTTGCATATCTAATTGGATAGTACCACATTGCCAAGTTCTTCCTAAACAGTCTCTTAAATGGAAGTCTATCTTAGGGCCATAGAATGCTCCATCACCTTCATTTATAGTATATGGTAGACCTAACTCTTCTAAAGCTTCTCTTAATCCATTTTCAGCTGCTTCCCACTCTTCTTCGCTTCCCATAGAATTTTCTGGTCTTGTAGATAATTCTAGATTGTATTCAAATCCAAAAGTCTTGTAAATACCATCTATTAGATTAGCTACACCTTTTATCTCATCTTTAATTTGTTCTGGTAACATGAATATATGTGAATCATCTTGAGTAAATGCTCTAACTCTCATTAACCCTTGTAATGCCCCAGATAACTCATGTCTATGAACTCTACCAAGCTCTGCAACTCTCATTGGGAAATCTCTATATGAGTGTAATTGAGAATTGTAGTAAATTAATCCACCAGGACAGTTCATAGGTTTTATAGCATAATCCTCATCATCTATTTTAACTGTATACATATTCTCTTTGTAATGATACCAGTGACCTGAAGTCTCCCATAATTTTCTGTTTAATATAATTGGAGATTCTATTTCAATATATCCAGCTTTTCTGTGTATTTCTCTCCAGAATTTTAATAATTCATTTTTAAGTTCCATTCCTTTTGGTAAGAACATAGGGAATCCAGGACCTTCATCAGGTATCATAAATAAACCTAATTCTTTACCTAATTTTCTATGGTCTCTCTTTTTAGCTTCTTCTAATAAATGTAGGTACTCTTCTAAATCTTTATTTTTTTCAAAAGAAGTTCCATAAATTCTTTGAAGCATTTTATTTTTTTCGTCACCACGCCAGTATGCACCTGCTACACTTTGTAATTTAACAGCTTTAACCTTTTTAGTAGATGGTAAATGTGGTCCTCTACATAAATCAGTAAAATCACCTTGTTTGTAGAAAGATATTATTTCACTTTCAGGTAAATCAGATATAAGTTCTACCTTGTAATCTTCTCCTTGTTCTTTCATAAGCTCTAAAGCTTCATTTCTAGGAAGTTCAAATCTTTCTATCTTTAAATCTTCTTTAGCTATTTTTTTCATTTCAGCTTCTATTTTTTCCAAGTCTTCTGGAACTAATCTATGTTCTAAATCTATATCATAGTAGAATCCATTCTCTATACTTGGCCCTATAGCAAGTTTTGCTTCTGGGTAAAGTCTCTTTATAGCTTGAGCTAACATATGTGCTGATGTATGTCTAAAAACGTCTTTTCCTTCTTTATCCTCAAATTTAAATAAGTTTAAATCACAATCACTATCTATCATGTGGTCCAGACCTACAACCTCTCCGTTCACAGACGCTGCTACCACATTTCTAGCTAATCCTTCACTAATGGATTTAGCCACATCCATAACAGAAAGAGCATTTTCAAATTCTTTTATTGAACCATCTTTTAAAGCAACTTTAATCATTGTTTTTTCCTCCTTATTGAGATAATTTTTAAATTTTTTGTAATAAAAAATCGCCCCAAAAATATTTGGGACGATATTAATTCGCGGTTCCACCCAAGTTGGCGTATACAAATATATACAACCCTCTTGATGACTATAAGGTCGTCACCCGAGCACTTTCACAAATTGTATAAAACAAACACTGCTAATAAGCTCAGCTCCAAGGTAGTTTTCAAATAGACCTATTACATGGGTTTTCAGCCATAGACCCAGACTCTCTGTGAATGGTTTCCACTTTACTCTTCCTCTTCAACACTATAATTTTTGATATATTTTCATTATAACAGATAGTCATACATCAATCAACATTAATGTAATATATTAATTACCCATTATTTTTCATTTCAATCAATTGTAAACTAATATTCTTATATTTTGTATTAGTTTAATCTTTTGATTTATAGTGACATTATAATATTTTCACTAATTTTAAATTTTTAAAACGTATCTACATGCATGATAGATATAACTAGATAAATATAGTCACTAATCCTTGAACTATACCTATTAAGAAACCTAATACAAGGCCTAAGATTTCTATGTGTTTTAATTCATTTTTAGCTATTCTTATAATTATTTCTTCTAGTTCATATAAATCTAGTTCATTAATCTTATCTTCGACCATTTTTTGTATATCTATACGCTCATTTGCTTTATTTATTATATTTTTGCTTAATTCATCTATACTTTGTTTCACTTCAGATTCAATTATATCTCCTAAATAGTCCTGAATCATGTTCTTTATACTGCTTGGTATAAATGAAACTTTCTCATGTATGATAATTTTTACCCTTGCTTTTATGTATCTTACAACTTCTTCCTTATCTTCGTCAGTAATGATATTTGCAAGTATTTCGTCCATTGAAAGAAATTCGTTTTGAATTATTTCACCTACATTTGCTGCTATTTCTGCTCTTCTCTTTGGTATAAGACCTACTATCTCTATATTTAAAACAGGTATCTTAATAGGTACTATTGGTCTAAATATCAGTCTTATAGCAACTACATTTGTGACATAACCTATAAATCCACCAATAACAGCTAATATTAGTATCCTAATTAAATTATCCATTATAAAACTTCTCCTTATCAATTGTATATTTGTTAGCTATATTTTATCTTTAATAACTCTAGTTATATCATAGCTTTATATACAATTATAAGTCTTTCGTGTCGATTTCAAAAGAATTTTTTTGATTTCTAATTTTTATTTTTACTATTTTAGTTATATTTTACTCTCTTTTAACTTCGATTCACCTTTAATTTGAATATATTTTTATTTTTAGCTTTCTTTTCAACTCTTAAATTATATCTTTCAATTCTAATTTTCCATAATTATACTAACTTTATTTTCAAAAATTGCTTCTACTGTATCTATGATTTCCTTTGAGCAATTGTTATTTAATAAATCTAATATTTCTATCTTCTTAGGACATAGAGTCAATAAGGTACTTATTAAAAAGTCCTCATAATTTAAATTTTCTCTTATGACCATATTTATAATTTCTTCATCATCTATACTATCTATTTTATTTCCATTTTTATCGTATAAAATAAATGTATTATCTTCCATTATATGAACTTTAAGCAAATCTATCTTTTCTTCTTGAGTATCTATAAAATATTTTAAAACTCTTATAAACTCATCTTGGTCTCTTTTTATTAAATACTCTTCAACTGCAATATCACCTATAGCAGAAATATATTTCATAAATTCTCTCATTCTAAATCGAATAAAACCTTCCACATTTATAAAATCATTTTCCTCTATATAGTTCCTAACCCTTGTAAATACTGTTTCTCTCATAAAAATCTCTTTTTTAGCAAATATGTTCAGTGAATATATGTATATATTATTTTTATCTTCAGGATATGTACGCCCATAGTATTTTAGAATGTATTCTTTTAAAAGTTTCTCTTTCATTATACTTATTATCATACTAGTTATTTCTGTAGATATTTCATCAATATTTAGAGCTCTTTGTTCAGTTTTAGTACCATTAAGTATTTTCTTATTTAACACTTCTTGCTTTGCAGAATCAATTACGACTTCTACAATGTCATTTGTATATATTAATCTATCGTTTACGTTATTATTCCTCAAAAATTTCATAGAAGAAATATTATCCTTCTCAACCAAAGTTATCGCTCCTTTCTTGTCATGAGAGGAACTATAGAACCTATATCGAGTAAATTTTCACTACTAAGTGTAACTATCTCCTTGTTTTTACTTTCTATAAAACTTTTTATACGTTCATAGTCAGGATGTTTTTTAACATCTCCACAAAAAGCTAGCTTATCCTTAGAAATTAACCCTGTACATCCACCTATAAATCCATAATTCATCTCAAATAAATTTATATGACCTTTTTCTATTAATAAACACTCTATTTCTGTATTCTTCATGCTTTTCCAAATACCTTTATCTGATGTTATTATAGATGTTCTATCTACTATACAGATTGAGCATTTAGAATAGCCCTGCTCTATATTTATCTTTTTAAGTTTATTATTTTCAATATAATCTAATATTACTCTATCAGTGTACTTAAAATTGTGTATGGCATAATCACCAACTATAGCAATATTGTAAGGTATATCATAAGGATATTTATTTGATAAATTAGCTTCTCCCTTAATTATATTAAATTTATGTTTACTTAATAACTCTTTGTATTGATTATATACATTCGGCGCAACAATTATATCTCCTTTTCCTAAATTACAAATACATATATCTGGGTGATATTTTATACTTTCATATAATTCTTTACATTCTATTGTTTTTATTATCTCTATATTTCTTAATTTTAATTCATTTTCCATTAGATAACTAATTCTTTTGTCCACCAAAGCTAGACATAAATCGTCATCTAGTATAAATGGCTCTCTTGTAAATTCCATTTTTTACTCCTTTTTATTTTTTTTGATAAATTTCTTATTTGAATATAAATAAAGTGTGCAGTAGATTTTTTCTACTTACACACTTATTATTGGACTTTTATGTAATTAATCTAAATTAATTTATTTATTTTTTTATAAATTCTTATAAAAACTCTACTTTATCATCTAATTGATTTTAATTTAGCTATATCATTCCAATTGCTTGCTGTTACTATTTCAATTTTATTTAAGTCTCTTTTTATCTCTTGTGTGTCTCCCTTAACAGATACAACATGTTTTTCTGTATATTCTAATTCTATCTTTGTGTCTTTTAAATCTTTTTTAATTTCTACTAGATTATTTTCTATCTTATATAATCTAGAGTCTATTCCATTAAATCTAGCATCCATTTTATCTAGTCTTATGTCCACTTCATCAAATCTAGCATCTACTTTATCTAATCTTATGTCCACTTCGTCAAATCTAGCATCCATTTTATCCAGTCTTATGTCCACTTCATCAAATCTGGCATCCATTTTATCCAGTCTTATGTCCACTTCATCAAATCTAGCATCTACTTTATCTAATCTTATGTCCACTTCATCAAATCTAGCATCCATTTTATCTAGTCTTATGTCCACTTCATCAAATCTAGCATCCATTTTATCCAGTCTTATGCCCACTTCGTCAAATCTAGCATCCATTTTATCCAGTCTTATGCCCACTTCGTCAAATCTAGCATCCATCTTATCTAATCTGTCGTTAATACTGTTTTGCATTTTATCCAGAAATTGCAAAATTTTACCTTCCATATGTATCAACTCCTCTACAGATAATTATAACATTTCACATAAATATTATACATATCTTCAGCAATAATTAGTATGTATCTTTCACCTTATTGTACTCTTTTTTTACATATTCCAAAACATCTGGTGGTATGTTTCTACTGCTATTTGGAGTAAGTCCAATTTCTCCATCTTTTATCTTAAACTCCATGACTTTACTTCCCTTAAAACCATCTTTTACAACATTCTGTATCAATTCATAAACAGGCTGTTCTATATCCTTTACAATTGAACTTATTACATTATCTGGAGCCATCTCATATTGGTCTTTATTAATAGCTATAACTTTACCACCATTTTCTCTAGCTACCTGAATAGCTCTTTTCCCATCATCTTCTGTGGCTGAAAATACAACATCTCTATCAGAATCTCTCATTTCTTTTGCAATAGTTCTAGCTGACTCAGGATTTTCAAATACATTTGCATACTTTACCAATAAATCAGCATTTTTATTTGAAGTTTTAAGCCCTTTTCTAAATCCAGATTCATATTTATCTCTACTAGAGCCTTCAACTCCTCCTATAAATCCTACTTTACCAGTGTCAGTCATTTTTCCTGCAATAAGACCTGCCAGATATCCAGTAGAATTATCTTGAAATGATACAGAAATTACATTAGCTGGTTGAACCTTATAATTATAATCAACTATCGCAAATTGCTGTTTTGGATATTTTGTAGCAGCTTGTTTAATTGGTTCTGCAAATCTAGCTCCAACTGCTATTATCAAGTCTGGTTCATATTTATATAATTTTTCTATGCTATTTGCAAAGTCATTAGAAGTCTTTGGTCTTTCAATCTTCTCTCTAATATCAAAATCCTCATCAGCTGTTTTTAAAGCTGACAGTACATGATTATTATACGATTCATTCCCTAAGCTTTGAGTATCTAACAATACTCCAACAGTTTTTCGTACATAAGAATCATCTTCCAATTCATCTTCATTATTGCTACTTGTACTATTTGACTTATCTTTATCGGACGAAGTTGACACATTTTTAGATTCACTTTGTTTAGACTTATTATTATTTATATTAGAATTATTATTTACTCTATTAAATCCAAAATCAAAATTACAGATAACTAGTATAAAAACTGTAAAGACCACGACAAAACAAAACATCAATATCCTTTTTATTTTCACAAAACTCACTCCCTGATATAGAACATGAAGTCTCTATAGATTATTTATTGTTCTTATTTACATATTCTAACACATCAGGAGGAATATTTTGAGAACTATTTTGAGCAAGTCCAGTACTTCCAGACTTCATTGTATTTTCTATAACTTTACCACCCTTATATTCTCCTTTTACAAAGCTTTGTATTAAGTCATAAGTAGGTTTTTCAAAGTCTTTTACAATAGAACTTATAACATTTTCTGGGGCTAACTCATGCTGATCTTTATTAATTGCTATCACTTTTTTATTCTTTGCTCTAACTGCATTTATTACACTCTTTGAATCATCCTCAGTATTAGAAAAAATAATATCTACTCCGCTATCCATCATTTTTTTAGCGACAGATTCAGCAGATTTACTATCCTTAAAAATATCTACATACTCAACTGAAACATCTTTTATATTGCTATTAGAAAATTTAACACCTTCTTTAAATCCAGATTCAAATTTGTTTCTACTGGACCCCTCTACACCACCTATAAAACCAACCTTATCAGTTTCTGTCATCTTTCCAGCAACTAATCCAGCCAAATATCCAGTCTTATTATCCTCAAAAGAAATTGAAGTTATATTAGATGGTTGTTTGTCATACTCATAATCTACAATGGCAAACTGTTGCTTTGGGTATTTCTTGGCTATCTTTTCTAGAGGCTTTGCAAATCTAGAACCAACAGCTATAATCAAGTCAGTATTATCATTACATAAAATATCTATGCTATTAGAAAAAGTTGATGAATCATCTGATTCCACTTTATTTGTATCTATGTTAAGATTTTTTTGTGCAGTATTTAAAGCTAACAAAGCTGAATTATTCATAA
The DNA here is from genome assembly GCF_020657875.1 of Clostridioides sp. ZZV14-6150. Taxonomy (NCBI): domain Bacteria; kingdom Bacillati; phylum Bacillota; class Clostridia; order Peptostreptococcales; family Peptostreptococcaceae; genus Clostridioides; species Clostridioides sp. ZZV14-6150. Next base: position 12,116 of record NZ_JAGWDA010000018.1, read on the forward strand.
CTTCATTGTTTGACCCTTCAATATCTAATATCATAGATACAGATTTTTTTGAATTTTCTTTATCATTTAGCTTATTTTTATTATCTTGATTAGAACCAGAACTATTACTTGAATTACTGCTACATCCAACTAATATTCCAGTACTCATTGCCACAGTTAACATTAATACCAACAATTTTTTTAAACGCATCAAAATTCACTCCTTATATTTTTGTGATATTTTTACATCCTATTTACTAATTTGCTATACCTCATTTGCAAGTATTTCTTTAATTTTTTCAATAAACTTACCATAAAAAAGTGTGTAATAGATTTTTATCTATTTACACACTTCCCTAAAAGCTCAACTTAATATATCAACACTTAATTATATCTAAAACAAATCATATCTAGTGTATCAATGTTTAACATATCTTATCATAATTTAATAAAAAAATAAATAATCCCAATATAAAAAATTGTTATTTATTTTTTATACATATAATTCCAGTTACACCAGGACCAGCATGTGCACCTATACACACACCAATTTGGAAAAATTTAATTTCCTTAGGTCTCAGTTCATCCTCCATAACTCTAGATAATTGTTCTTTTTCCTTAATGTCATCGCTATATCCTATATATACAACTTGGTCTGATAAATCATCCCCACAATTCGATTTTATCAAGTCTATCATCTTAGAAATTACATTCTTCTTACCTCTTACTTGAGATAATTGTGAGACTATCCCACCTTTTATTTCAAGAATAGGTTTTATATTTAATATACTTCCTATTGCCGCCTTAGTAGATGATATTCTTCCTCCCTTTTGTAAATACTCCAATGTATCCACGGAAAATATGACAAAAGCTTTTTCTTTTAATTCATCTAAAACAGGTAATATTTCATTAATAGATTTTCCTTCACTTGCAAGCTCTCCTGCTTTTATTACAAGCAGACCAGTTCCCATACAAAGTAAGTTAGAATCATATGTATATATTTCACCTTCTACATCATTCTTCGCCATTACAGCACTTTGATATGTTCCTGTAGCTGTAGCCGAACCAGCTATATAAAGTATTGCTCTACCTTCACTCGTGTATTTCTCAAAAACTTTCTTAAATTGGGCATAAGTAGCTTGAGAAGTTTTTGGATATGCATTTTCTTCTCTAAGCTTTTTATAAAATTCATCTCCAGATATATCAATCCTATCCTTGTATTCTTTTTCTTCTAATATAACTGTTAATGAAACAATATCTATATCATATTTATCTAACAAATCTTTTGGCACGTCCGATAAACTGTCACAGATTATCTTTAGATTTTTCATTAAGTATGCTCCTTTCTAATTTAGGATTATTTAAACTACCTCATATTAGGGTATCCTATTTGTCTTAAAGCCTCATATACTACTATAGCGACTGAATTTGATAAATTTAACGACCTAGCTTTTTCAACATCTAACATAGGTACTCTAATACAAGTATCCATATTTGCTTTCAACAAAGGCTCTGGTAATCCCTTTGTTTCTTTACCAAATACTATAAAACAATTTTCTTCATATTTTACATCTGAATGTGATTGTTTAGCCTTTGTTGTAGAAAAAAAGTATTTACTGTTTGGATATTTTTCTTGTAATTCTTCAAAGCTATCGTAATATTGTATATCAGCTATATCCCAATAGTCAAGACCACATCTTTTCAAGTGCTTATCATCCAATGAAAAACCTAATGGTTTTACTAAGTGCAAAGTTGAACCTGTTGCCGCACAAGTTCTTATTATATTTCCTGTATTTTGAGGTATTTCTGGTTCTACTAATACTATATTTAATGACATTTTTATCCTCCTAAATATCGTTCTTGTTTACTAAACTTTATTTTATAAATAGAATAACAATAATATTATACTATTATATATAATAATTTTAATAATAATTTTTATTTTATTATACATAATAGTTTTCTATCTAACATTTTCATAAGTATTATTATATCAGAAAATCACTCTTGTACAACTTACTTTGGAAAAGTTATTTCATTTCTTTAAGTTCTTGATAATAATTACAATTATCTTTTATTGGACAGTTTTCACACTCTGGATTTCTAGCTTTACACATTCTTCTTCCATGAAAAATCAATACATGATGTGAGTGTGACCATCTTTCTTTTGGTATAGCTTCCATAAGTGCAAATTCTGTCTTTTCAGGGTTTGGCTCGTCCACTATTCCAATTCTATTGCTAACTCTAAATACATGAGTATCTACTGCTATTGCTGGATGATTAAAAGCATTACTAAGAACAACGCCTGCTGTCTTTCTTCCAACGCCAGGAAGTTTTACAAGCTTTTCTAAAGTATCTGGTACCTCACCATTATATAATTCACACAACTGTTCAGATGTATCTTTTATTTTTTGAGCCTTACTTTTATAAAGACCACAACTTTTTATCTCTTTACTAATTTCTTCAATACTTAAATCTGCAAAATCTCTTGCTGTATTGTACTTCTTAAATAACTCTGATGTAACTTTATTTACTCTTACATCAGTACATTGAGCTGATAATATAGTTGCTATTAAAAGTTCAAAGGCTGTCCCATAATTTAGTTCACATGTAGCATCTGGATACAATTTTTCTAATTCATCTAAAATTTTATTTACATCTTTTTCATTTATCGATTCTTTCTTATCTACAGATTTACTCTTAGCTTTCTTATTACTCACTTTTTGTGTATTTTTACTAGACTTATTATCTTTTAATTTTCTATCTTTTTCACTTTTTTGAGCATCTTTTTTGCTAACTTTAACACTTTTTTTATTATCCTTAATATCTACAAAATTTTCTATATCTTTTTCATCAATTATTCCATCTACTTCTTTTTGAGTTTCAATTTTATTTACATCATTCTTAGTTACATCTTTCTTATTTATATCTTTCTTATTTACATTTTTCATAATTATCCCCCTTAAAATACCAATTTATAAAACACTATTTATATATAGTTTAATCATATCAACAAAAAATAAACATCAACATACAAAACAAAACTTACTCTACAGATATTTCACAAAAAAAGCAAAAACTTATTAAAGTTCCTGCTTTTTATTATACATATAAATACCCATTAAATTCTATTATAAACTTATTCTTTTGACTCAATTTGTATCTTACTAAAAGATAGTAGTTTTTCTTTGACCAATTTTTTTATTTCTTCAAATTTAACATCTGTCAATATCTCTATAGCTTCTTCCACTCTTTCAACTGTATATATTTTAAATTTTCCATCTTTTATAGCGTCATTAACTTCATCTGATAAAACAAGATTTCTCTGATTTTTCTTAGGAATTATTACACCCTGTTCATTGTTTAAGCCTTTAGTTTTACATATAGAATAAAATCCTTCTACTTTTTCACTTATTCCACCAACTACTTGTATATCTCCCTTTTGATTTATAGAACCTGTAACCGCAATATTTTGCTTAATTGGTACACCACTAAGAGATGATAACAATACATATAACTCCGCAGAAGATGCACTATCTCCATCTATACCTCCATAATTTTGCTCAAAACAAATATACGCATTTAATGACATCAATAAATTCTGTGCAAAGTTTTCAGAAAGATAGCCCCCTAATATAAGCACTCCTTTATTATGTATTGAGCCACTCATATTTACTTCTCTTTCTATATTTACTATACCATTACTTCCTGGACTAGTAGTGGCTGTAATTCTTGAAGCCCTACCAAAAGAATATTCTCCTGTACTTAAAACTGATAGCCCATTTATTACTCCAACTTTTTTTCCTTCTGTTTCTATTAGAGTAAAACCATTTTCAATTGATTCATCCATGTGTGTTTCTACTCTATTAATACGCTTTTTCTTTTCACTTATTGCTTTTTTAATATCATCTCGCTCTGTATAATTGGAACTTCTAAATTCTGCATATGCACTTCCTTCTATTACAACTTCCATTATTTTATTAAACTTAGTTGATAGCTTCTCTAAATCACCAGACAATTTAGTACTAAACTTAACAACTTCGTCAACTGCATCTTTCGTAAAATGTTTTAAGCCATTTTTATTACATTGATATGCTATAAATCTAGCTATTCCATCTTCATTATTTTCATTCTTATCCATTTCGCTATCAAAATCTACAAATATTTTAAAATATTTTCCAAAATCTTCTTCATATCTATATAAAATATCATATATATAATGACTTCCAATCAGTATCACTTTGACATCTAATGGCATATTTTCTGGTTTAATTGCTGTCTGTGTTTCTAAAATTACTTTTTTTGTTTGCAATGTCTTTTTAAGAATTTCCCAAGACATAGTATATTTTAATAACTGGTCTGCATAAAGCACCAAATATCCGCCATTAGCTCTATGAAATGCTCCTGATAATAGTTTTGTAAAATCAGTCTTTATATTTCCATTTGCATAATCATATTCTGCTTTTCCAAATAGGTTTGATGGGCTTGGATTTATCTCCACTATGACAGGTGCTGATTCCTTATTTTTTGAACCTCCATTATCTACAAATAAATTAATTTTATATTTTATAAAGTGTTCTTTATCATACTTATCTTTCAATTCTTCTTCATCTAAATAAAATAAATACATGTATTCTATGATATCTTTTTTTATATTTTCCAGATAAAGTTGAATTTTTTCATAACATTCATATTTTTCACATAACGATTTAATATGAGGTTCTACTACAAGCTTAGCTATCTCTTCTTCAAGCTCTAATACAGCCTTTTCAGCTTTTTCTTCCAAGTTTCTAATTTTATACACAACTTGTATTGCCATGTTTTCGAGTTCTCTTTTAGCCTTATAAAACTCTTCATCTGATATATCACTTTCTTCTTCATCTTCCTTCAAAGGTATGAAAACTATTCCCATTTTACTTTGTTTTAGTTTAAATCCTTTTTCTTCTCCATATTTTTTAATCTGCTTTAGTAACATATCTTTTTCTATTTCATATTCATCCAAAAGTTTATTTTTCTCTATTTCAAAATCTTCACTTTCAAATGCATTTTTAAAATCTTCTAAAAGACTTTCAACTAACTTTTCCATGTCTTTCTTAAGTTCTCTTCCAAACCCTTTTTCTAATTCAACTATCATAGGCTCTCTAGGGTTTTCAAAATTATATATATAGCACCAATCTTTATGTGTACTTTTTTTAGATGCATATTCATTTAAAACCTTTAAGGCATAAGTACTTTTACCTGTTCCAGATTCCCCAGCTAGGTATATGTTATAGGCTGGATTATTTATCTTTAAACCTAACTCCATAGCTTCTACTGCTCTTTCTTGACCCAATATACTATCTAGTGGACTTATTTCAGATGTATTATTATATTTCAATACTCCCCCACCTCCCCATATTTAACTTTAATGATATAATATGACTTTTACACCATAAGTGTTAAAGTAAATACACATTAAAGTATATGAAATAGACTCTTATTATTAGTCATCATACTTATCTAAAATTATTTCCATATTTCTCTTTATTATATTTTTACCCCTCCAGCTAAAAGCTCTATCTCCGTATCTCCTCTTAAATTCTTTATTTGATATATTTTGTATCTCATCATAATCCAAATAATCTATTATATCTTCCTTAAATTCCAAGATGTGAGTTGTTGGTATTTCAATATTATGCGGACATACTTCCTGACAAATATCGCATCCAAATATCTTTTTACTTTTCTTTAAAACATACTTTTCTTCCTCTGTCAAATCTCCCTTTTTTTGAGTTATATATGATAAACATTTTTTAGGATTCATATCATAATTTCCCAATATAGCATTTCCCGGACAATATTTTACACATTTTCCACATTTAAAACAGCTTTTTTCTAGTGGTTTATCTTCTTCAAACTTATAATTATTTACTATATATCCAATAAATATATAAGAACCATATTCATCAGTTATAATATTATTATTTATTCCAAAATATCCAATACCCGATAAATAAGCTAAATATCTGTCAACTAATGGTCCATTATCAGCAAATACCTTATATTTAAAACCTTCTACATTTTTGGAAATATAATCACAAATTTGTTGTAAAAAATCTTTTACTACAATATGATAGTCTTTTCCATGACAATATTTTGATAAATTTGAATTTTTATTCTTTTCTTGTCTATTTATATGGTATGGAAAAGCGCACACTATTATGGAGTTAGCATCTTCCATTATATTTCTAGGATTAATTCTATTTTCAATTATAGGTTCTTCCATACCTGTTAAATAGTCTTTTTTCTGTCTATCTTCAAGTATATCTCTTAGATTTTCATACTTATCTACTCCAGCTATTCCTACACACTTTAATCCTATAAGATTACAAAATTCTTTTACTCTGTTATTATCCATAAAATTATTCCTTCTCAACTTAAATTCTAAAATTACAATTATGCTACTTCTGTTTCTTTGTTTAGACATAACAACATTTGTATAGTCTAAAAATATATAGTCTAAATAGTCTAATTTTTTAAATTTACATATTTATATAATTTATTTTCTATATAATTTGACTTTTATGTACTGTTGTCTTAGTATAATTTAATATTTATCTATTTTAAATTTTCAGCTATTTTGCTCTTATAACACTACTTATTTTTCACTATCTATATTTTGTTATTCATAAAAGCACAACAAATAAGAATTTGCTTTTAAACCATCCACAGATTATAATAAATACTGTATAAGGATGGTGAATAAATTGATTAAAATAACAATACCAGGTAGACCCATTAGTAAATCTAATTTTAAACTTCATAATATAAATGGTCAAGCATGGATGCCTTCAAAGGGAAAATATTCTAAGTATTTAGCATATGAGAACATGATTGCAGGTTTTATAAATCAACAGTATCAAGGAGAAACTGTTGAAGAAAATTTAATAACAGTGTTAAAATTATTCTTCCCTAATAAGAGAATGGGCGATTTACATAACTATCCAAAGAGCATTTGTGATGGTATTGAAAAAAGTGGAATAATAAAAAATGATAAGCAGCTTAAGCCAGTACTTTTATTTGATTTTATAGATAAGGATAACCCTAGAGTTGAAATTGAACTTTATCCAATATCTAAATATGATATATCTTATAATATTTTTGAAAAATAAAAATCTGTATATGCTATATAAAACTATATTGACGCAAAAACAATATTTATATAATAATTAATACTTACATAGACATAACACTTAATACTTTCATAAACACAATCTTATCATATTAATTATACTTACATAAAAAAAGAAATCGGCGTAAATTTATTACACCGATTTCAATAAGTAAAATCTACCCTAACTTTTCAACAACAGTCTTTAACATTTCTCTTATTGGAAGTTCATATGGACATCGACTCTCACAAAGCCCACAGTCAATACATTCAGTAGGTTTAACATCCATAACTTCGTATTTTTCCTTAGCCCACTCTTCTAATCCATATCTAGTGTAATAACCTTCGCATAAGAAGCTTAAAGGTATATTTATTCCAACAGCACAAGGCATACAATATTCACATCTTCTACAGAATTTTTTACCTAGAGAATTTCTTATTTCTTTAATTGCTTTCTCATCATTCTCATCTAATACAAGATTTTCAAGCACAGCGACATTTTGTCTAACTTGCTCAACACTATCCATTCCTGGTATAACCACATCTATATAGTCCTTAGACAATATATATTTAATAGCCAATGTAGCATTATCTAAAGCTCCACCAGCTAAAGGTTTCATTACTATTATACCAATTCCTTTTTCATGAGCTTTTTTAAATACCTCGTCTGCTTGTCCTTCAACTATATTGTAAGGAAATTGTATAGTATCAAATTTGCCACTTTCTAAAGCTTTTTCTATAGTATTTAAGTTATGACTAGTTATACCAATATGTTTTATCTTACCTTGTTCTTTTGCTTCTAAAAGAGCATTATAAGCTGTTTTACCTTTAAAAAGATTGTCATACTCTTCTTCTTTAACATTGTGGAATTGATATAAATCTATAAAATCAGTTTTAAAGTTATTTAAACTTATTTCCACATCTCTCTTCATTGAATCATAATCTCTAGACATACTTTTAGTAGCTAGAAAAAATTTATCTCTTTTTCCTTCTATAGCAATTCCAATCGCTTCTTCACTTATTGTATATCCCCTCGCGCTATCAATAAAGTTTATGCCTTGTTTTTCTAGCTCATTTATAACTAAATTAGTATCTTCTTGTGTAATTCTTTGTATTGGAATTCCCCCAAAACCGACTCTTTTTATCTTCATACTAGTTTTGCCTAAATTTCTCATAACCTTCCCCACCTAACTTTTAATTAATTTTACACATTATCAATATGTTACTTTTAATTATACAACAAATTATGAGAATTTTTGCAATCTATTTATATACTATTCACAATATATACACATATTATCAAGTTCATTTATATAGTTTATAATATACTCTTTTATATTAAATCAAGATTTCATTTAATATGCTTCATAATATACCAATCTATATTTCACTAACTTCTAATCTAAATTTAATCTACATAGCATCAAAATATTATTTATATCAAATCAAAATACTATCTACATCACATTAAAATATTATTTACTAGATAAAATTTCTTTAATCATCTTAATCTCTATCTTATGACCTTCATCATCAAAAGGTGTTTCTAAGAAAAATGGCAAATCTTTAATGCTTGGATGTTCCATAAAATCAGTTAAAGCTTTTAGTCCTATCTTACCTTCACCTATTGCAGCATGTCTATCTTTTTTATCTCCAAATGGCATCATACTATCATTTAGATGTATAGTTTTTAATCTATCTATACCTATAACCTTGTCGAATTCCTCTAAAACTCCATCCAAATCATTAACTATATCATAACCAGCTGAAAAAATATGACATGTATCAAGACACACACCTATTCTTTCTTTATGTTCGATATTATCTATTATGCTCTTTAACTGCTCAAAACTAAATCCTATTTCAGTTCCCTTTCCTGACATTGTTTCAAGGAGTATCGTTATATTTTCATCTCCTTTAATAGCATTGTTTAGCCCTTTTACTATTCTATCTATACCAAAGTCTACTCCACCGCCTACATGACTTCCAGGGTGAAAACACATGTATTCTATACCTAGTGAGTCCATTCTTCTTATGTCTTCATCTATTACTCGTGTTGCGAATTCATAAACATCATCCTTCACTCCACCTAGATTCATAGTATATGGAGCATGTGCAAGTAATGGTGCAAAATTGTTTGCTTTTCTAATCTCTTGAAATTTAGCTATATCTTTTTCATCAAATGCTTTAGCATTTCCTCCTCTTGGGTTTCTACTAAAAAATTGAAATGTATTTGCACCAATATACACAGCTGTTTCAGCTGCCTTTGCAAATCCTTTTGCTATTGAAATATGTGTTCCTAATTTAATCATATTAATCTCCTTTTATTTATATATAATTTTAATTTTTAAACTTTTAATAAGTAAGTATTGATTTTAGTATAACTATAATTAATTTCGTATAGATTAATTATAAATTTTAATATTTATAGTTTAATTATACCCATTTTGATAAATTTCAAAGAGCATATTTATTCACTCTAATAGCATAAAAAAATAGAGACTAAAAATCATTATTTTACTCATGCTCAAAAGTATTTTTTGATTATTAAGTAAATTCTGATGTTCAATCTCTAATCTTATGTTTTATAATTAATACATAATTAATGATTCTAATTAGGACATTCTTCTTCAACTGTAGGAACTACAACCATAGCTATATCATACTTAGAACCTTCAACGCTGTCTTGTCTTTTATTTAAAATTTCATCTATCTTTGATTTCATAGTGTCATTAAGTTCAACTAATTCATCATGAGTAAGAGAAATATCATGATAATCAACTATATTTTCATTTTCTAAAACATCTTCCTCTGCTGCTTTATAAAAAACTTCACTCATATTTTCAAATCTTGATATGTACAATTCTTCTTTTTCTTCCCCATTGTCTAAAGAAAAATTAAGTATCCTGTTCCCTATAACCACATTTTTTGCACTTGGATAATAATATTTTTCCACAATCCCCGACTTTATTTTTTCCTCAACTAATTCTAAAATACCAACTTTGTATAACATTTTTATGTGGTAGTTTATTTTTGCATGAGGTTCTTCCAATAATTGAGATAATTGTTTTGCTGACAATGGCGATTTGTCAAATGCTTTTAGAATATCTATTCTACGTGGATGTGCAATAGCCTTTATGCACTCCAAATCTCGTAATACCAATACCTCTTTCATTGACCCCTCCTAAAAAATTTATTTAATTCATATTTCTTTACAATTTAATTATATATTAAATTATATGTTGTTGTCAAAAAAATCCTTTCTTAAAATTTTAAAAAATATTTAATCTGAGTTTATTTGACAACTCCTCTAAAACTTTAACTCCTGCGACGCTGTTACCTTTTTTGTCAAGTGCAGGTCCATAAACACCAATACCCATACGTCCTGGCACAGAAGCCATTATACCACCCCCAACTCCAGATTTTGCAGGAATTCCAACTTTAATAGCAAATTCCCCAGAAGCATCATACATTCCACAAGTCATCATAAAGGTTTTGACAATTCTAGATACCATTTCACTCATTAAATGCTCTCCATTTTCTATGTCTACTCCATAATTAGCAAGATTTATACCAATTCTCGCTAAATCTATAGAATCCACTTCAATTGAGCATTGTTTAAAATAAAGGTCTAAAACATCTTCTACATTACCTCTGATAAATCCATCACTTTTTAACAGATAAGCCATAGCTCTATTTCTATCTCCAGTCATTTTTTCAGACTTATAGACATCATAATTTATTCCTATATTATCATTTTTTGCCAACTTTCTAAAAAAACTAAGCATTCTTTCTTCTTTTTCTTCCAAACAGCTCCCATTTATAAGAGAAGTGGTAACTATTGCTCCTGCATTTATCATTGGGTTACAAGGCTTTTTAGTATCATTAGTCTCAAGTTTCATTATAGAATTAAATGGGTCTCCACTTGGCTCCATTCCAACATTTGAAAAAACGTCTTCCCAGTCATTGTCCATAAGTGCCATTGCAAGCACAATTGGTTTTGAAATGCTTTGTATAGTAAATTTCGTGCTACAATTTCCAGCACTATAAAGGTTATTTTCACTATCTATAATACAAATTCCTAAATCATTTCTACGAGCATTTTTTAATTCTGGTATGTAACTAGCAACTTGTCCATAATTTGTATATTTTTTATTAGAACTTATAATTTCTTTTAATAATGTCTCATCTAACGTATTCATATGCACCTCATCATCTTATGTTATATACTCTATTTTAGCACAAGTTTATACTATAATAAAACAGTGTTAAAAAAAATTATACTTTAAAACTATTTTTTGCAAACTTATCTTTATTTTTCAAGCATATTATAAAAAATATCATAATATTATAAAAGGAGTATTAAAGTTAAACAGTATTTATTATCTATACTAATTCTCACAAAACAAAGAATTTTTGATAACTAAATAGAATTTTCACTTTAATACTCCATCAATATTATTTAAAATACAAACCATAGATTATTCAGTATCTCTAAGAAAATATTTAGTTCAATATGAGTACAATAAAATAATCAATAATACATGCTAATCAACTATTTTACTTCCTCCAATAAATTCCCTAAGGATTGAAGTTCCTGGTATATCAGAAATATCATCTAGTTCAACAAAGTACTGTAAAAACTTTAATAATCTAGTCGCTTCAATATAAGCAGGATTATCTTCATCTATTTCTTCCAATAGAGGCTTAGCAAATCGCTTTAAAACCGCTAATTCATACACACAGGCGGAATTAAATATAGCATCTGCTTCATCTTGATAAGGGAATATGTTTTTCTTTTCTCCTCTTCTAACTGATGCCCATTGCAAAATAGTATTATCAGCACTATATCCTCTAAAATTATAATCTCTAACAATTCTTCTTATCATTCTCAAATCAGCAGTAGGAATTCTATTATGGTCATCTAAATTTATTTGAGTAAGGGCACTTATGTATATCTTAAATTTATCTTCATCTGGTATAGATGCTGTTAAAATAGGATTTAACCCATGTATACCTTCTAATATAATTGGTTGATTTGAGTCTATCTTTATCTTTTTGCCAGTATACTCCCTTGCTCCAGCTTTAAAGTTAAACCTTATATCCTCAATTTCTTCACCTGCTAAAAGTTTATTTAAATCTAAGTTGAATCTCTCTAAATCTATAGCATAAATTGACTCAAAATCATAGTTTCCATATTCATCTAAAGGAGTATGTTTTCTATCTATAAAATAATCATCTAAAGATATTGAAATCGGATTTAAGTTATTTACTCTAAGATGTATTGATAGTCTATGAGCAAAGCTTGTTTTTCCAGATGAGGATGGAGCTGCTATTAAAACTACTCTCTTATTGTTATCTTTTATCATATCTGCTATTTGAGATAGTTTCTTTTCATGTAATGCTTCAAATGTTCTTATTATATCTCCATATTCATTATTTTCTATTATTCTGTTAAGTGATACTACCTTATCAATTCCCATGAGTCTTGACCATTCTTCTGCTTCATAATATACATTTGATAGCTTAGGTTGAGGTATAAATTTCATAGGAAGAGTCTTATCTTCTTCACTAGGCCCTAAAATTATAATGCCTCCATTGTAAAGTATGATATCAAACGATTTTATATAACCAGTTGATGGCAACATATATCCATAAAAATGGTCTATATAGTTTCTACATTTATATACTTTAGCGCTATCATATTCCTTGTATTTCAAAAGCTCTGCTTTTTCATACATCTCATTATTTTCAAATATAGAAATAGCTTCATCCCTCGTAACTTCTATTTTTTCTATAATGTAGTCATTATTTATTATCTCTTGCATTTTATTTTTTATATTTTCAATATCAACTTCTTTAAGTTTTCTCTCTATATGAACTTCACAATATAGTCCACCAGATAGTGAATGTTCTATTGTAACTCTGCTGTCCCAAAATATCTCTCTGCAAGCCATCACAAACACAAATGACATGACTCTAAAGTAAACTCTTTCTCCATCTTCATTTGTAGTATCTAAAAACTCTATCTCACAATCCTTCTTCACTCTACAATTTAACTCTTTCAATTTGTTATCTACAACTGCAAGTGTTATATATCCTTTATGTTCATCGCAAAACTCTTTTGCTATATCTCCTAGTCTAATTCCCAAAGAATTTTCGTCTAATGAATACTCCTTATTTCTTCCGTCTATTTTTAAATTTATTTTCTTCACTTCAACATCTCCTTCCTTTTGATGAATATACATTTTAATCAACAAGGCATATCAACAAGATAAAGAGAGGTATTTAACCCTCTCCTACAATATGATTCAATTTACTTATAGTATCTTCAATGTCTTCATAATTTATTTCTAATACTAAATATTCTGCATCTAATTTTAAAACCTCTTTAACACTCTCTTCAGATAAAATACCTCTTCCTATACCAACATGTATATCATTGATACCATCATTATCACTTAAGTGTATCAATTTTATCTTATCTTTCAAGTTATTTAAATAATCATCCTCATCAATTAAACAGTGTCCAGTATCGTAACAAAAACAAATCTTAGAATTTTTAATCCTCTTAAATATATATTCAAAATCATAGGATATATTTCCAATATTTGAAAAATCGCCACCTTTTGAATAAGTATTCTCTATACAAATATATGAATCTGTATTTATCTTATTTAAAAAATCCACACTATTATCTAAATACTTGTCCCTATTCTTTTTAAGTCTATTTGTCATAATATAACCCAAATGAAGATTAAAGTACCTTATATCAAATCCTTTTAGCTCTAATTCTATCTTCTCAATAAAACTTATCCACGAAGCTCGTATATATTCTATATTTTCACAAGTGTTTAATTCCATAGGTAAGTGTATTCCTATAGACAACCCTAGTTTAGAAATTCTCTGCTTATATTTACATAACTCACTACATTCAGATATATTATCAATACCAATTTCCAAATGAGTTATTTCCTTTGTACTTTCACAAAGCTTTAAAGCATCTTCAATATTAAACAATAAAGATGCCACACCAACTGCCATACAAATCACCTACTCAAAAATACCTATTTGTGTAAAAGGAAACACTCTTACAATAACTTTTCCTTTAATATTCTGTTCATCCACTAATCCCACTTCTTTATACCTACTATCTAAACTTACTTCTCTATTATCTCCCATAGCAAATACTTTACCTTGAGGAATCACCATATCAATATCGCCTTCAGTATAATTATCATGTATATATGAAACTTCATTTAATAACTTACCATTTATATAAACCTTAGAATCTTTAATTTTTAAATGGTCACCTGGTACACCTATAACCCTTTTTACTAGCTCTTTTTTTCTTCCATTATCTTGTAACAAATCAGTCTTAAATATCATTATATCTCCACATTTTGGTTCTGATAATTTATATGTCATTCTATTTGCCACTAAGTAATCGTGTGGTTTAAGTGTTGGGTACATTGATTCTCCATTTACTAATGTTGGTTTTATAAAGCGAGTTATAATAAATGCCAAAAAAAGTGCAGTAATAATTATTTTTATCCACTCTACAATCTCTTCTTTAATAGTTTCATTCATTCACAAATTCTCCTTTATAGTTATATTATCTTTATTGATAATGCTACTTTTAAACACTATCTTTTAGATAAGTCTACTAAATAAGGTGTTGTCTATTTGTATATAAATTTTTTAGTAAATACTTTTATACAAATCATAATATAGACAACTATTGTGTATGGCCTGGTGATTTCAGTTAATCAGCGATTGCTCCAAATTTTATATTTATAATGTTTAGTCAATAGTCCCTATCTTAGAAAATGGATACAATCTGACTAGAACTTTTCCTAAAACGGTGTGCTCGTCGACCAATCCAACCTCATCGTATCTACTATCTAAACTTCTTTCTCTATTGTCTCCCATCGCAAATAATTTTCCTTCTGGAACTACAATATCAATATCTCCATCAGTACGATTATTATGTATATAGGAAGCCTCATCTAACAATTTATCATTTACATATACCTTGGAGTCTTTTATCTTTACATGGTCACCAGGAACCCCGATAACTCTTTTTACTAAATCTTTTTTCTTTCCATTTTCTTCTGTTAAGTCGGTTTTGAATACTATTATATCTTTGTATTTTGGCTCTCCTACTTTGTACGCAATTCTATTGACTATCAAATAATCGCGTTCTACAAGCGTAGGATACATTGATTCTCCTTTAACTATTGTTGGCACTATAAAACGCGTTATTGCAAATGCCAAAACAAGAGCTATGACAATCACTTTTATCCACTCTACAACTTCTTTTTTAACTGCTTCACCCACTAAAATCGTCTCCTCTGTGTTCAATATTAAGTCAATCTACAGCAAAACTAATCTACCATAAACTTACAATATAAATATTATACTTCTTTTTTCTAATAGTTTAAAATACTTTTCTAAGACCTTTAGGGTAATGATTCTTAATTACTCCAGCAGATTCTTTTCCCCAACCTAAAGGTATATCTTCAACCGAGACCAAAACCCACCCTCTACTTTCATTAGAATTTATAACATCCCCTTTTAAATATTTAAGAATTGATTCGCTTTGTACACTAAAGTTTTCAACGTTTTTTACATCTTCAACTTTTAAGTAATGAGATAATGCATGAGAAGGCTCAAATCTATTCTTCTTTAAAACCCCTAAATGCAAACCGTATCTCAATACTTTTAGTTTTTTTGTATCTGGATATATTTCAGGAAGTAGGTACAAGTTTTCCCCTCTTAAATAAAATTTATTTTTTTTATTGCTATAAAAATCAGTCTTTAAAAATTTCTTTTCAAACTCCCTATAATCCTTTATTTCTTTATCTAAATTTTTTATTTTTAATTCTTTTACATTACTTTCTTCTTCTTCTAATTTTTTTATCTTGGCTACAAAATGACCTTCTCCCTTTATTTTATGAGGCCATAGCCTTTCCATCTCAACAAGTTCTGCATGTGGATGTTCACTGATAAACTCATTTATAACATGTTCATTTTCCTCTTTTGAAAAAGTACATGTTGAGTAAATTAAAATACCATCTTTCTTTAACATTTTATATCCATCTCTTATAATCTCTTTTTGAATAGATTGGCATTCAAGTACTTTTGCATGACTCCAATCTAAGATGGCCACTTCATCTTTTCTAAACATTCCTTGACCAGAACAAGGTGCATCTATAATCACCTTATCAAAATACCCATTAAATGCCTTTCTTAAGCTATTAGAATCAGTATTTGTTATAATACAATTTCTTGCCCCAAATCGTTCTAAATTTTCTCCTAGAGCTTTAATTCTACTCGCATTAATCTCATTAGAAACCAATAAACCTGTGTTTTTTAATTTAGATAATATATATGTAGATTTGCCACCAGGTGCGGCACACATATCAAGTACCTTATCTCCTTCTTTAATATCTGCTTTTGGTATTACACTCATTGCAGAAGGCTCTTGCAAATAATATGCTCCAGACTCATGTAATGGATTTCTACCAGGTCTATTAATTTTATCATCATAATAAAAACCTTCATCTGCCCATGGTATCTGATATAAATCAAATAAATCTAAATTCAATAATTTTTCTTTGTCAATTTTTAATGTATTTATTCTAAGACCAGTAGTCTTTTCTTCATCATAACTTTTTATAAAATCATCATATTCATCTTGTAGTATTTCTCTAATATCTTCTAAAAATTCTTTTGGTAAATTTGCCAAATTTATAATCCCCCTTTTTATCTGCTTTGCTTGTTCGTCATTTATTTTCTTTTCTTTTTCTTTAAGTTTCCAAAAAACACTTTTTTAGAGTTATTCATATATTTTTCAAGTTTATCGAGATTTATCTTCCACAAAATTATTACATAAACTATAAATAATATAATAGCCCATCTATATTCTATCATCAATATAAAATCAAAAACTCCATGTAATAAAATCG
The DNA here is from genome assembly GCF_020657875.1 of Clostridioides sp. ZZV14-6150. Lineage (NCBI taxonomy): Bacteria > Bacillati > Bacillota > Clostridia > Peptostreptococcales > Peptostreptococcaceae > Clostridioides > Clostridioides sp. ZZV14-6150. The sequence continues at coordinate 29,216 of NZ_JAGWDA010000018.1, forward strand.
GAATTAATACAGCCATAAATAAGTATTCACGTTTCTTACTTTCATTCCCCTCAAACTTATACTTAGAAATATAATATCCCATAGTAATAGCAAACATTACATGTGCTGGAATGGAGATAACTGCTCTATTAATACCAACCTGTAGTGCTAAATTTCTACTTTCAGAGAAAATATAAACTATATTTTCAATTGTTGCAAATCCTAAAGATAAAAATACAGAATAAATAATACCATCTAGTTTTTCAGTAAAATGCTTTTCTTTAATCAATGAAGGGATTAGTATTAAAGCTTTTACACCTTCTTCCACAAGACCTGCAACTATAAATGATACATATAATAATTCTGAATATCCTTCAAATACATTAAATTTCATTAATAGATTTTCTAAAAGAATAATTATAACACTTAAAAAAGCACCTATCATAAAAAATTTAATTAAATGGATTAACGGTTCTCTACAATATTTATCTTTAGATCTTATCCAAAACATACCTATTAATATAGGTACTACTGCCAATAAAAATAAATCCAGCTTCATAGGTAATTTTCCTTTCAAAGTTTTTAATTCATTTATGTTTTATAATTACTTCTTATTTTTAGTTTATTTGTGTTTTAAATATACACTTACTTTTAATTTATTTTTTTCTATATTTCTATTTTCTCTAAGCTTTTATTTTAAATTTTTCTACATTCAAATTTATATATCAAACTCTTTACCATTAAATAAGTTAAAAACACTCAAAAAAATTTAAATTTATATCTATATTATTTAACAAATCTCAAGCTATATTCATATCTTGAAATATAAGGGAACTAAATTCATTTAAAGAAAGGGTGATTTGATGCAAGATGGTTTCTTAACAGTAAGTATAATTGATGCTACTAACAATAGACCCATTCAAAATGCAACAGTAAACATATATTCAATGTCTAATGGTAGCCAAAGTTCATCAACTTTATACCAGAACCTAATAAGCAATGAATCTGGTCAAGTGACTGGATTAGTATTACCAGCACCAGATGTAGATTACTCTCTACAACCATCTGATGTTAGGCCTTATAGCCAGTATATAGTAGAAGCCATAGCAGATGGATATGAGACAGTTGTCATAGAAGGGACACAATTACTAGCTACAATTGAAGCTAGACAAGGAGTTCCCATGTTTCCTAGAACAAGAAGTAAGCGTTCCTTCTCAAGACAAAGTGAGTTGATTTTTGATATAGGAGAACATACTTTATATGGTACTTATCCTCCTAAAATTCCAGAAAGTAACTTAAAACCATTGCCACCACCTACTGGCTTCGTTGTATTAGATAACCCTGTAGTACCTGAATTTATAGTAGTTCATGATGGTCTGCCAGAAAATACATCAGCTGCAAATTATTGGATTCCATTTAAAGAGTACATTAAAAACATAGCTTCATCTGAAATATATTCAACTTGGCCTGAGCAGACAATTTATGCAAATGTAATAGCGATAATATCATTTACTTTAAATAGAGTCTTTACTGAATGGTATAGAAACAAAGGATATAATTTTACAATAACCTCATCAACAGCATATGATCATAAATTTATAAATAATAGAAACCTATTTGAACCAATTAATGTGGCTGTAGATGCTATATTTAATACATTTATAAAAAGACCTCCTACCGCAAGACAGCCATTATTAGCTCAATATTGTGATGGTCAAAAATCTCAATGTCCTGATCAAATGACTCAATGGGGTAGTAAAGACCTAGGTGACCAAGGATACGATTATGAGGCAATCCTAAGATATTTCTATGGAGATGAAATAGTATTTGAAAAAGCTCCTATCGTTAGTGGTGTACCAGTATCATTTCCTGGAACTACGCTACAAGTTGGTTCTTCTGGACAATATGTTAGAACTATACAAAATCAGTTAAATGCTATATCTAACTCTTATCCAGCTATTCCAAAGGTTAGAGAAGATGGTATATATGGAACAGATACAGAAAATGCCGTTAAAATATTCCAAGGAATTTTTGGTTTACCTCAAAGTGGAGTAGTAGATTTTAAAACATGGTATGAAATATCTAGGCTTTATGTAGCTACAACTAGAATAGCTTCTTTAAATCCTCTAATTTAGATTTTAACTTACTAACTTAACATAAAAAATGGCTGTTATAAACTAATACATGTTATAAGTTTTTTAACCTATAATCATAATAGTCCCAACAGCCATTTTTTGTAGTTATAACTTATTACTTTATAATTAAATGTGGGATTTTAAGCTTCTTAAAAACAGCAATCAATAATTTTAACTTAACAACTCTAACTTTATTAATAATATTAACTTAATAACTCTAACTTCATTAATAATATTAATTTAATTTGTAGCTTTAGATTTATTGGCTAATGCTAAAATTAATCCTAGAGCTATAGATGCAAAAGCAGAAGCAATTACTCTATATTCAGCAGGGAATAAGAATACAATTGTATGACATGGTATCCAGAAAAATGGTATAGTTTTCAAAACACTAAAACCAAGATAGGCATTCCAGTCTACAACATTTACTACATCTTTAAGAGCTACCTTAACGCCCTTTCCAACTTCGTATTTTTTATCTATAAGACAATCCATAACCTTATGGAATAAAAATATAGTCGGTGACATTAATATATTCATAGTTGCACTTTTAAATAGAGCATTTGCAAAAGCTATTCCTTCAAATGGAAGCATACCATCTACTTGTGCTTGCCCTACACCTGCTGAGTAAATTGACATAGCATATGTTGTAACTACACCTATAATTCCCCAAACTACAGCCCTGTAAAAAATTCCTACTGGTATTTTCCAGTCTTTATGCAAAATTCTAGCACCAAGTAAGTCTCCCATTGTTGCTAACACAGCAAACTTGAAAAAACCTCCAATATATGGATGTGCACCTGTTGCTTCCATAAATACCACTCTACTACTTGGTATCACTAAAATAGCAATAAGACAAATAAGAACTCCACTCCATATAAAATCGCCTTTTTTCATATTATAAATACTATTTAATAATCTAAATAGCTCTCCTTCCTTTCAAGTATTTATTTTATTGTTATCTCTATATAAATATATTTATTAAATATTGCTTATTTAGGTATTCATTTTCCATATTTAAATTAATAAAATTTCGTTTTTAAATAACTATCTCAGTAAATAGCTATTGCATTAAATAACTATTACATATAATTTTATTTTATAATTATTTTTTAACCCTTTATATATTATATTTTTAATTAATCTTTCCTAATCCCTTGTGTATTATATCTATAATTAATCTTTCCTAACCTTTTGTATATTATATATAATTATTTTTTCTAACTCTTTATATAATATAGTTTTTTATCTGTAATTTTTATTTTCTAAACATTCATTCCTTCTCTTAAAGCTTTTATATTAATTTCTATAAATTTAGGCTTAACCTGTTGTGACACTATCTTTTCCCAATCTATGTCATTTTCTAGCTGTAAAGCCTTAATCAATGCTCCTAAAAGTACTACATTCATAACCTTCTCATTTCCAAGACCTCTGGCAATATCAACTGCCTTTATCACTGTTACATCCACTTTTTCTTTAATATCGTCTATTATATTTTCAGGATAATCCACTCTTCCTGTTAAAATTGGTGCTGAAGGCATTTCATAATCATTTACTACTAATTTACCATCAGGTTTAAGGAAATCAAGATATCTTAAAGCCTCCATAGTCTCAAATGAAACTAATACATCAACATCTCCTTTTCCAAGTATAGGAGAATGTACTTTTTCTCCATATCTAACTTGTGTTGTTACGCTTCCACCCCTTTGAGCCATACCATGAACTTCCGACATCTTAACATCATATCCAGCATCTATAAGCCCTGCAGAAAGTATTTTACTTGCTAAAACAGTACCTTGACCTCCTACTCCTGATAACAATACATTTTTAACCTTTTTCATTATTTTTCACCAACCTTTTTTATAGCATTTACTGGACATACTTGTGCACATACTTTACAACCTACACATTGAGCTTGATTTATACTTGATTTCTTTTTAGATTTATCAAATCTCAAAGCAGGACATCCCGTTGTAAGACATTTCTTACATCCAATACACTTCTCATCATCTACGCTACAAATTGATGGTGTAAGGTCAAATCTTTTCTTATCATCTTCTGTAAATTTTTTTAATGCACATGGCCATCTAGTGATTATTACTGAAGGTTCATCAATTGACAAAGCCCAATTTAACGCTTCTTTAACTTCATTCAACATGTTAGGATTAACTATTTTTACGTTTTTACAACCCAAAGCTTTTACTATAGTCTCAATGTCCATCATTTCAGTAACATCACCTTGTAATGAAAATCCAGTTCCAGGATTTTCTTGATGACCAGTCATTCCAGTAATTCTATTATCAAGAATACATGTTACAGTATTACTTTTGTTGTAGATTATATCTATTAGACCATTTATTCCTGTATGGAAGAATGTTGAATCTCCTATTGTAGATATAGTTCTCATGTTAATATTATTTTTAGTAAATATCTTTTGTGCTCCATGAGCTACACCTGGCCCTCCTCCCATACATATACAAGTATCTTTAGCATTTAAAGGCTCTGCTCCTCCTAAACCATAACATCCTATATCTCCACTTATAAGTACATTTTTAACCTTTCCTAGTTCATAGAAAAATCCTCTGTGTGGACATCCTGCACATAATGTTGGAGGCCTACCAACTATTTTTTCTTGGCTATATTCTATTAGTTTTCTTTTTTCTCCTAAAATTGATTGCGCTATAATATCTGGATTTAACTCACCTATATTAGGTATCTTTTCTTTTCCAATACATGGTATGTTATTTTCTTTAAGATGTTCTTCTATATAAGGTTCTAATTCTTCAATTACATAAACAGTTTCTACTTGTTCTGCAAAATCTCTTATCTTCTTTGTTGGAAGAGGATATGTAAATCCTAATTTTAAATATGATACAGTATCTCCAAACACATCTTTAGCATACTCATAAGAAGCTCCTGAAGTTATCACGCCTATTTTCTTATCATTCCATTCTATAAAGTTTAAGTCAGTTTCATTAGAAAACTCTTCAAGCTTTTTTAATCTATCTTCAAGTTTAATTCTCAATGCTCTTGAAGTTGCCGGAATAGCATCAAACTTAGAAAGATTTCTTTCATATTTTTTTACAACTGTTTCTTCTTTTTCTCCTAACTCGACAAGTCCTTTACTATGACATATTCTCGTCACCATTCTAAATAAAACTGTTGTATCATATTTTTCACTTATCTCAACAGCAGCCTTTATCATATCCTTGCATTCTTGGCTGTTACTTGGTTCTATCATAGCTATCTTTGCAAATTTAGCATAATGTCTATTATCTTGTTCGTTTTGTGATGAGTGCATTCCAGGGTCATCTCCAGATACAATAATCATCGCACCATTTACTCCCATATATGCATATGTAAATATTGGGTCTGCAGCAACATTTACTCCAACATGCTTCATAGCTGCGATAGCCCTACCTCCTGCAATAGACGCTCCTATTGCTGACTCTACTGCTACTTTCTCATTTGGTGCCCACTCTGCAATTATGTCATCTTTATATAGTGCTATATTTTCCAATATTTCAGTACTTGGTGTTCCTGGATAAGCAGCTGCATAAGATATACCTGCTTCATAAGCACCACGTGCTACTGCCTCATTTCCTGTAAGCAATTGTTTCATGCCTTTCCCCTCCTTAGAAATAATACCTTTTTGATAACTTAGTGTATTTGTTAGTGATACATTTTAGAAGCTATCAACTATATATTTATTATCAATAAAGTTTAAATATTGATAGTAAATAATACTATGAATCCATAAATTTATAATATTGTTCTTATTTTATTTACTAAGCAATTGTCATGCCAATAACCTCAGTTTTTTAAAACCAGCTTTTAAAATACCCATTTGGATATTTTCTTTAAATTTTAATGAATCTAATAACTAGCATTTAACTTTCTTTAGAATTTTCATAATATTTTCAATATTATTTCAAACAAAAAAAAGTAATGTTAACATTTCTTAACATACATTAAAAAAAGTTAACATTACAAGCTGAATTAATACTTCTTACTTTGACTAAATTTACTTTTGTATCATTTAATTATTTAACGACCATAGAAACCTATCAATCCATTTCCATTATCTATTCTCATAGGTTTCATAATCTTTAAACCTTCATTTTTTATCTTTTCTAAATCTTTTTCCATACTCTTAATTGTATTTTCAAGGTCTTGTGAACTTAAATCTTTAACTTGTGTGGTGTCTTTAGCATATGCTTTTAACTCTTCAATACGCTTAGCATACTCTTCATAAGTGTAATACTCAACTCCATATTTTTCTAAGTCAGCAGGCTCAGTTATTCCTGATTTTATTAGAGAATCAAACTTCTCTAATGTAATATTAGATACATCACTACTTTCATCAGCAAATACTGCTCCTGTTCCTCCTAATACTATAGCAGATGCCATCATTGTACTTATAAGGGATTTTTTTATTTTCATAACTCATCTTCCTTTCTTAGAGATTTATTTGGGTAGTGTAGTTTCTAATGACTATTACAATAGTTATAAACCACACCTTTAGACTATCATAATAGTCACTTTTATATCAAGTATTTCTATAAAGTTTTTTAGTAAAAATCCCTATTCTAAATAAAAAAAGTAATGTTAACATTTCTTAATACATATAAAAAATGTTAACATTACAAATTGGGTTTAATACTTTTACTTTGACTAGATTTACTTTTATATTATTTAATTTGTTTATTTTTTACTTCTCTATCTTCATGTAGACTTTAAGTCTTTTGTTATTGTTTATTTATTGCTTTTTTTATTCTTGTTTGCTATGTTTAATTACGCTTATTTAGTTTTTTAACTACTTTTGATACTTATCACTAAAAAACTTAATATTAATTATTCAGCTATATCAGCTCTAGATAAAGAAACTGCCAATTGAGTTCCATCTTCATTATCTATTACGATAGGTTTCATAATCTTTAAGCCTTCAGTTTTTATCTTTTCTAAATCTTTTTCCATAGTCTTAATTGTATCTTCAAGGTCTTTTGAACTTACATCTTTAACTGCTGAAGGGTCTTTAGCATATGCTTTTAACTCTTCAATATGCTTAGCATACTCTTCATAAGTATAATACTCAACTCCATGTTTTTCTAAGTCAGCAGGCTCAGTTACCCCTGATTCTACTAGAGATTTAAACTTGGATAACTCAATATTAGATACATCGTCATTTCCACTTGCAAATACTGCTCCTGTTCCTCCTAGTACCATAGCAGATACCATCATTGCACTTATAAGGGATTTTTTTATTTTCATAACTCATCTTCCTTTCTTAGAGATTTATTTGGGTAGTGTAGTTCATAGCGACTACTGCAATAGTTATTAACTACACTTTCAGACTATCACAATAGTCATTACTGTGTCAAGTATTTCTATAAAATTTTTTAATAAAAAATACTATCTCAAAATAAATTTAATTATTTTAAGATAGTATCCCTAATTCTCAATCCATCTTTATTTGTCATATACCTAGTTACTTTCAGAAGCTTTATATTGCACTTTATTATTTGTTAAAGTCTTCATACTTTTTGTTACAGATATATTCTTAGAAACATTATCAACTGGTACAACTGAATACTTTAACACATCAGAATATACTTCTTCGCCATCAACCTTTGAACTAATTTTCTGATTTTTATATGTTTCTGATGTACTTAAGTCAATACTTCCATTACTTTCATCTGATAACCCTATAGAAGTATTTGTGCTACTTATCTTAGATTCTATTTTTAATGGCTGACCTCCTATTGAAAAGTCATTTTCATTACTTTGCTCACTTTCCATTAGATTAAAAGATTCAACTTCATCAATTTCTTTATTCCCAGTTGCGAAAACAACACTAGTTCCACAAATTAACACAGCTGAAACCAAAAAAGTAATATAGGTTGATTTTTTAAACTTCATAACATTGACTATTCTTTCTTCTATCTTTGTCTTTCCAAATCCATTATAAAGTGTCATTGGAAATGTATTATGTTCCTCTGCCAAACTTATAAGTGCAGTTGCATAATCAGCTCTATATTCTTCACCAACTATACTCATTACCTTTTCATCACAACTAAATTCTATATCTTTATTTAATAAAAAAAGCATTACCCAAACTAAAGGATTAAACCAATGAATAGCAAGGGCTACAAGCATAAAAAACTTCAACATATTGTCAAACCTATTAATATGAACTAATTCATGAGTTAAAACAAAGTTTAAAGTTTGGTCATTACTATAGTCCATTTGTTTTGGCAAAATGATATTTGGTTTTAAAATACCAGTCGTAAGTGGTGTTTTAGTAAATTCAGATATACAAACAAAAAATTTTCTAAGACGCCTATTATCATATGCCCACTTTTTGATAAATTCATGATTTTTTATATGTATCGAAGTTTTAAAAAGATTAATCGTCCTGATATACTTAAAGCATAAAAACATAATAAAAATAATAGAAATTCCAAACGTTAAAATACTTGAGATTTCAAATGCTGTAAAATTCTCAAGATTAAATAAAGCCTTAGACTCTCCAAAATTATTCTTGCTTATAAAATTATTATTTTTCTTAATTGAATAATTTACAGCTGATGTATTTCCCAATTGGGCATCAAAATTTGACTCAATAATGCTATAAATACTAAAACTAGAGTTTAAACTTACTGGTACTAAAAGTTTAAACAGAACAACTAGCCATAATAATACAAATACCTTTTTAGGCAATTTTTTAAACAAACATGCTCTTATAAAAATAACAATTAAAATTAAAACTCCAGAAGTAACACTCATTTCTAATAATTTAGTGAACATTAATCTTACCTCACTTTAATTTCTCAACAATCTGTTTAAGTTTTGTAATCTCATCACTTGAGAGATTTTCTTTATTAATAAAAGCTGAAAGAAATTTTTCTGAAGACCCTCCAAACATTTTATTAATTAAGCTTTCTGTTTCATGCTTTTGAACTTCTTCTTTGCTTATTAAAGGTTTACAAACAAAGTTTGGTTCAATTCTTTCTATTGCACCTTTTGATACTAATTTTTTTATAACTGTATACGTAGTGTTTCTATTCCATCCTGTCTCTTCCTTTAAAATTTTTACTAATTCCCCTGCCTTACTTTCTCCTATCTCCCATAGAACTTCCATCACTTTAAGTTCTGAATCAAATAATTTTATTTCCATATAAAATCGCTCCTCAAATATGGTTATCACAATAGTCAATATTATAATTAAAAACTATCACAGTAGTCTATGTGATGTCAACCATTTATTTTTTTAATAACAAAAACTGTCCTTTAAAGAAATAGTTCTTGTAAAAGACAGTCTTGTCATTCTTATACTTTAATATCTAAATAAAGCTTTATTTTATTTAACTATAAAACTATCTTAATACATAGAATAAGATTTTTCCTTATCTAGCAATATATCTTCTACATCTGGATTATCTTTTAATAATTCTCTATAGAAATTACAATTAGTAACTCCTATATATGGAATTAACCATAACAAACCTATTCCTAAAGTGAATATAGTCAATATATACCATCCTATAAAGCTAAGATTTAATATAAATAGTTTAAGTACATTTCCCTTCATCATATCTAAACTAGCACCCATTGCTTTAAATACACCCAGATTATCTTTGTCTTCACATATTAAAAAAGCAGCTTGAGAAATGTATAATAGCAATATATAAACTGGCAACATCAACACAATTACTATAATAACTAGAGTTATAGCAGTAGAAATTACAGTTCCTACTCCAACGTTATTACTTGATAGATATTCAATTGCTCCACTAGTAAGTAAAACTCCAAATGATAAAAATGCTCCTATAATTGTAATTATAAAAGAATAAATATAAACAGCAATTGATTCTAATATATAAAGTCCAAAACTTCTTAAATAAATTCTTCCATTTACGAAGATATCTACCATCTTGACTTTTTTATCTTTAGTAATCTTTAAAAACATGCATGTAAATCCTGCTGCAACTAAAAAACCTATTATAGCTACTATGATAGTAGTTAAAGGCTCAAAAGGTAATCCTATAAATGATATAACTAATATCAACGCAATATATATTGCCATATTAATTGCACATATTCCCCAGTTTCCAGATAACTGAGCTTTTGATACTCTTTTTAATTCTTTCCTTGATAACATAAAAACACCCCTTTCATTTTATATAAAAAATCTCCCTAAAAGCATATAAATAAACTTTTATCATATAATATAATATTAATATATCATATTTTCGACTATATAACATACAATTGTTCACCATGTTTTATCAAGATATAACATAATTGTATTGAAAGTTTTATATAGTCAAAACTGCCAAGTATATCAAACAAATTTGAAAGGTAGTGTTCAATAAATAATAAAATAAACTATCTTCCAAACAGTTTATTATATGTTTAAAAGATAGTTTTAGTGTCTTTAAAATAAATTAAATTGTATATATTCCTTCACATAATTTTTGTATATTGCTAGGTGGTTGCCATTTACCATCTTTTTTAGTATATGTAATTGAAGTTGTAACATCCTTAGTTGGCTTTTTGTTGTAAAGGTCGATAATCATTTTTGCCATATCGTCTTGAACTTCTTTTTCTGCTTTGTTGTAATTATTTTTATCAGTTACATATGATTTTACTAAATCATTTGCCTCAGACATTACTTTACTAGTATCCAATGCTTTACTTACAACTTTTAGAGTTATCTTATCCTTACTAGAAGAATCTACTGTTACTGTCTTTTCAACACCTTGTATTAATTTAACAATTGTGCTGTATATCTTTTCAGCATTCTCTTTTCCATAAAGAGGTGTTAATTGATTAAGCATTGAAACTTTATCTACGTTGTTATAAGTTTGAATTCGTTTATATTCAGCTTCTGTCAAAGCTTCAGAAATACCTTTTTCATCGTATTTATACATTTCTAGTGCTGCTAAATTAGCTTCAAAATTCGATTTTACTTTTTCTTCTGCATTAGAACAGCCTATAGTTAGAACTAAAACTAAAGCCATAATAGCAGATAAGATTAATTTTTTTACCATTTTCATACAAATATCCTCCCTCAGTTAATTGAATAAAAAAATTTATTTATTGATATTATAGCATAATTTTGTCTAATTATAACTTTATTTTGAAAATTTTACCACTTCCAGTCTGTTCCAATCCCTCTATCTTTTGCTTTATCATATATTCTTTTTGCTGTTACGACATCTTGTACACCTATTCCGACACTTTTAAACACAATTATTTCATCATCATTTTCTCTTCCAGAAATAGTTCCGTTTATAACATTTCCTAAATCACCACTAAAATCAGCTTTACTTATTTTACCTTCTTCTAAAGGAATTAATATATCTCCTGATTCTGATAAAACTGCATCTGTTGATTCAAAAAATATCTTAGATGCTCTAATTAAACAAGTTGGGCACATCTCTTGCATATCTGGTAAGTATGAACCTACAGCACTTACTAATGCTCCCTTTTTCACTAAATTTCCATCAAATACTGGTTTTTTTGATGTAGTTGCTAAAACTATTACATCAGCATTATCTATGGCTTCATCAGATGACTCAACTGCAACTATTTTAGTGTTATATTTGCTTAGCTTTAAGTTCATCTCTTTTGCAAATTTTTCTCTACTTTCTTTATTTCTACTGAAAACTCTTACTTCATCTAAATTTCTAGCTTCTAACATAGCCTCAAGTTGTGACTCACCTTGTCCTCCTAAGCCTATTAAAGCCCCTATCTTAGAATCTTTTTTAGCCAAAACATCTATAGCTGCACCAGATGCTGCACCAGTACGAACTTGAGTTATATAAGTACCATCTAAAGCAGCACATACTTCTCCAGTTTCGCCATCTAATAATAATACTGTTGCTGGAATTACTGGTTTGCCTTTTTGAGCATTTTTAGGGAATACAGATACAATTTTTATTCCTGCACACCCTAAGTCCTCTACATATCCTGGCATAAATAACATACTAGCATCCTGACTTGGAACTGGTATATTAGTTCTCAAAGGAGTTACACTTTTCCCTTCGCAATAAATTTTAAAAGCTTCTTTATCAGCCTCAATTGCATCTCTCATAGTAAATACTTTTTTTATGTCATCTTTTTTTAAAAGTAGCATTTTACATACCCCCAATTTTAATAAGTTTCTATGCTAGATATTATAACATAACATTTTAATACAAATTCTATTTCATATTAAATAAATATATTTCATATTAAACAATCCTATTTCATATTAAACAAATCTACATACTCCGATTTTAACATGTAGCTTATTAGTTTTTTATTTATTGAAAATTCTGGTATTCCCGCTGCATATGGAGTTATATCGTATAAATCAAAATATATAACTAAGTTATCATCTTGCAAATAAAAATTTTGATTTTCTTTTATCCCCTTAAAATTATATATTCCTACATTTTCTTTATCTTTCTTTTCCAAATCAGTTATTTGTTGTTTAATTTCCTCATCTATAACTTCTTTATATTTAGCATTATCTTTAAATAAGTCCATTAATTCTAAAAACTTACCTGTTCTCATATCTACATTATAAGCTATATCTTGATAATATCCATGTGCTCCACCACTATAAGTATAATATCTTACCTTTATACTAAGAGTAGAATCAGTATTCTTTTTAAGTTCAAAGTCTACATTTGCAACAAATTTATTTTCTTCATCAGGATTATCTTTAAGGTATTGTTTTGCCTCTTTATACGATTTGTTATAAAATTCAAATATATCATTTTTTATTCTATCATTTGTAGACCTTTCAACAATCTTATTTGAATTTGTTATTATAGGCATATTTATAGTGCTTTCTATATATTCATCATTTTTCACTATTGTTTTACTTCCTATTGTACTTACTGATAAAGTTTGTTTACTATTTGTAATATCTTTTGGCAATGATTGATTGCTCATAACGCTTACAGCTTCTTTATCTTTATTTAGATTAAGTAAAGCATCTTTCCCTAAATTATTATATCTATAGTCATGTTTAATTACTAAAACAGCTATTATAGTCAAGGATAAAACAAACACATATCTTAAAACTCTAGCTTTCGTATTTACTTTAAAAAATTTCATCTTATCATTTTCCTCCTAAATATAAATCTCTCTTATTATATTTGGAGTTTCTAGGGTTTTTTATCCATATATTTTAATAAAAGATTAATTTTTATTTATAAAAATTAATCTTTTGCTTTTCAAATATTAAGATGACTTATCAGACAACTTGAAATTTTATCAAGTGGTAATTGGATTACAACAGAACCTCTATCAAACGCTATCATTGGCATTCCGTATACAATGCAAGAATTTTTATCTTGCCCAATTGTAAATGAACCTTTTTCTCTCATTTTCAAAAGTCCAGTTGCTCCATCTGAACCCATTCCTGTAAGTATTATCCCTATTGAGTTTTTACCTGCTACTTGTGCTACTGAGTCAAACAAAACATCTACAGATGGACAATGTCCACTTATTCTTTTACCTTCTTCACAAGTTACATAATACCCATCTTTATCTAAATGTAATTTCATTTGATATCCACCAGGTGCAATAAGTACATTTCCTTGCTCTACTCTATCATTATTTTTAGCTTCTCTTACATTCATAATACACTGCTTATCAAGTCGTTGTGCATACATCTCAGTAAATATAGCTGGCATATGTTGAGCCACAACAACCCCTGGTGTAGATTTTGGTAAGTCTTTTATAATCTCAAGTATTGCTTCTGTACCACCTATAGATGCGCCTATAGCAATGACCATGTTATTAATATTTTCCACATTACCGCCCCCACAAAATCATATACCCAAAATATTCTTCTATTTTTTATAAACAGCAGGTTTTACATAGTTGTATTCTGTATTTCTTCTATTTACTATCTCTGCATGACCTACAAATAAAAAGCCATCTTTTTTAGTTACATCATAAAATTTACTTATAAGCTCTTCTTTTGTTTTTAAATCGAAATAAATCATAACATTTCTACAAAAAATCAAATCAAAAAATTGATGTGAGAAATCTTCAATTAAATTGAATGTTTTAAAAAATACACTTTTTCTAATCTTATCACAAACTTTAAATGTACCATCTTTATTATCTATGAAGTATTTCTTCTTCCATAATTTTGGAACATTATCAACATTTGCTTCTGTGTATATAGCTCTTTTAGCTTTTTCAAGTGAATTCATTGAAATATCTGTGGCTATAATTTTAATATTCCACAAATCTTTCTTACTTCCAAAATAATCATCTAAAATCATAGCTATTGAATATGCTTCTTCTCCGCTGGAGCAACCTGCACTCCATATATTTAAGTTTCTGAGTTTATTATTTTCTTCCCAAAAAGGAAGTACATTATTATACATATACTCAAAATGCTGATGTTCTCTCATAAAAAATGTATGATTTGTGCTCAACCTATTTATTAAGTTTATAGCTTCATTTCCTGTCTTATCCTTAAATAATAGGTTCATATATTGACTAAAAGAACTAAACTTTCTCTCTCGCATTGTATTATATAGTCGTCCTTCAATTAATACCCTTTTTTTGCTTAAATCAATTCCATACTCTTTTTTTATATAGTTTACAAGAATTTTAAATTCTTCATCAGTAAGTTTTATCATACAAAAACTTCCTCCTGCTAATTTGTCAAATCTAATTACATGCTGCCAATTAGAAACTTTCGAATATCTAAAATTAGTATAGAATTATCTCCAACTTTTACAATCTCTTTTATAACTTTATTTATATTTACGTTGTTAGAAATAGTTGTCTCTAGTAAGTTTAAGTTATCTATAAGAACAACATCAACAATTTTATCTACAATAATTCCAACTTGATACTCATCAATTTTTATAATTATTATACATGTTCTCTCATTATAATCAACTTCAGGAAGATTGTATCTAATATGCATATCAATAACTGGTATAATTCTTCCTCTCAAATTAATAACTCCATTTATATAATTTGGAAGACGTGGTACATATGTTATTGGTTGAAACCTTATAGTCTCAATTACATTTTCTAATTCTATTCCATAAATAACATCATTAACATAAAATGTTAATACTTGTTTTATAATCTCATCTGTAGACATACTTTAAATCCCCTAATATATTTCCATAATGTTATCTGCATCTATAATCAGACTTATACTTCCATCACCAAGTATTGTGCATCCTGAAAAACCATTGTTTTTCATATTAAACCTGTTAAAATAAACTGGAAATGGCTTTACTACAACCTGTTGAGTTCCTATTATTTCATCCACAAAAATACATACTGCTTTATGCTCATTTTCTATGATTATCATATTCCCATTTACTAATTCAGTTATATCTGTATGAATATCATATATTTTATGTAATCTTATAATAGGAATACATGCTCCATATATTGTAATTAATTCTGTTTTACTGCCATCTTTAATTACTTGGCTTAAATCTGCAAGTTTAAATGTACTTCTTATTGATGATATTGGCAAAGTAAACATCGAATTTCCAACTTTGAACTCCATACCTTCTACTATAGAAAGTGTCAGTGGTATTTTTATAGTAAATGTTGTTCCTTCATCTTTTGTACTTTTTACACCAATTGAACCGCCGACTTTTTCAATACTTTTACGAACAATATCCATCCCTACTCCTCTACCAGAAAATTCAGTTATAGATTCCTTTGTAGAAAATCCTGGAGTCATAATTAAAGAATTAATTTCATCATCAGTATATTCATTAATTTGATGTTTAAGAAGACCTTGTTCTTTAGCTTTTTCCAAAATCTTATCTTTCATGAGGCCTCTCCCATCATCTGAAATACTTATGACAGCTTCTCCACCTAAATTTTCAGCAGATAAAATTATAGTTCCTATTTCTTTTTTACCTTTAGATATACGTTCAGCAGCAGGCTCTATTGCATGGTCCATAGCATTCCTTATAATATGCATAAATGGTTCTGCTAAATTATCCATTACATTTTTATCTACTTCTGTTTCATTTCCTATAGTTATTAGTTCAACATTTTTTTCTAATTTTTTATTCATATCTCGTACAATTCTATGCATTTTTTGAAATACGCCTGCAATTTTAACCATACGCATTGACATTACTATATCCTGCAATTCATCTGTAAGCTTATGTAATTGTCTTGTTGCTTTATTGAAATTATCTATATCAACACCTTTAGAATCTACACTATTTACAACCATTGATTCCATAATTACAATTTCTCCAACTATATTTTGAAGCAAATCTAGTTTTTCTAAATTTACAGTCATAATATTTTGTTTACTTATTGGCAGATGCTCATTTTCTTCAATTAAACCATCTTGCTCTAAATCAATTTCCTCATTTAAAACACTTTCTTGTAATTCACTTTTTTCTTTTACAAAATTATTTTCATCTTTGGAATTTATCTCCAAATTAGTTTTTAACTTTTTCGCCAACATATTATCCTGTTTTTCACTTGTATATATATCATCTTTATCAACATTTGAATACTCTTTTACATATAGATTATCTTTTATTGTTTTATAAATTATGTTCTTATCATCTTTATCGATAAATTGTATATAAAATCCATATTTTTTAATATATTCTGCTGTATCCGTATTTTTTTCTACATCCTCAGGATAAAATGCTAAAAATTCACAGTAATCTTGCAATTCAAATGTAAGCATAAAGGCTCTTACATTTTCCATCATACAATCTTGTTCAAAAACTATTTTAACTATGTCTGAGCCTTCTTTATATGAAAAATTTAAATTAGTTATTTCTTTTTCGTATGTGTCTTCTAAGTTCAACTTATCTTGTAAATTTGTAGAACTTGATAGTTCTAGAGTACTTACATAATCTTCAATATCTTTTATAAAGCTAGAGCAATCAGAAGTTATACAATCTCCTGATTGTAGTTTCCCAACATCAGATTTTATAAAATCTAATGCTTGAAAAACTAAATCAAACAATAAATCATTATCTATAATCTCTATTTTTCTTTCACGTATAATATAAAATAGGTCTTCTACACTGTGTGCTAAAGCAGACATATTGTCTAGACCCATCATAGAAGCTGAGCCTTTTATTGTATGCATAATTCTAAAAGTTTCATTAATATTACTGTTGCTAAATACTCTTTCTTTTTCTGTCTGAATCATAATTTCATCTAATTGCTCGAGTAATAGACTTGTCTCAAAGATAAACATATCTAACATTGGTCTCATACTTGGTTCAATATAATTCATATTTATCACCTACAGTCGACAAATAAATTTCTATTTTTCATTATATATAATATTCTATAATCTAAATCCACGATGATTTTCTTATCTCACTTTCTTTTAGATGAAATTTTTCTACTAATTCTTTTAAAATTTGCGCCTGAGCAGACATTTCTTCTGAAGCTGCAGCACTTTCCTCTGCTGTTGCAGAGTTCATTTGAACTACTATTGAAATTTGCTCTATTCCAGATAAAATCTGTGTAATTGCTATCTCTTGACTATGTACAGATGAAGAAATTCCATTAATATAATTAGTAGTTTTTTCTACATCATTTACAACTAAGTCTAATGCTTTTGCAGTTTCTTCTGCAATTTTGACACCATTTTCCACTGTTTTAATAGCTTCTTCTATAAGAATTGCTGTGTTTTGAGCTGCTTTAGCACTTTTTCCAGCCAAAGACCTAACTTCATCTGCAACAACTGCAAATCCTCTACCATATTGACCTGCTCTTGCTGCTTCAACAGCTGCGTTTAATGCAAGAATATTAGTTTGAAAAGCTATCTCATCTATAGTTTTGATTATCTTTGATATTTCATTTGATTTTTCACTTATTTCCCCCATTGATGTCATCATATCATCCATACATCTACTTCCAAAACCAACTTGTAGTGCTGATTGGTCAGATACTTCACATGCAAGACTAGCACTATCTGCACATTGCTTAATTCCATCAGATATTTCATTAATTGTAGAGGCTAATTCTTCTACTGAACTAGCTTGTTCAGTAGCACCCTGTGAAAGAGCTTGTGCGCCTGCTGATACTTGTTCTGATGCACTTGCAACTTGCTCAGCTGATAGATTTATTTCATAGAAATCATCATTAAAAGAATTTATTATACTTTCTAATGATATTTTGATTGATTTAAAATCTCCTATAAATTCTTGTTCTATGTCTATTCTTAAATCCCCTTTTGCGATACTAGTCAATGTACTATCTATAAGGTCTATATAATTTAACAACATATCTTGCATCTTTTTAACAGAACTTACTAACATTCCTATTTCAGATTTACTTTCTTCAACATCTATGCTTGTTCTTAAATCACCAGATGCAATTCTTGAAAAGTGTTTTTCTACTTTATTAATAGGAATTACTATCTTTAGTTTTATTACTGTATATTCTATCATTGTTAATATGATTAATAGTGAGAGTATAAATATCGTTCTTAGTATCAAACTTTGTAATTCTTTTTTGACTTCCACAATTTCAGCATTTGAACGAGTAACTACATCCTCTTGAAATTCATCTATTAAAGAATCCATTTTTTCTTGAGATTCTACATATTCCCTACTAAAAATTATGCTTTGAGCTAAGCTCTTGTCATTACTTTCAACTGCATTTATAGCACTTTGTTCTTTTGGTACCAAAGAATCAGATATCTCTTTAGCTTCCAAAATTTTATTTGACTCAGTCTTTGTAAGACCAATTTTTTCAAGTTTATTTAAAGCGGATTCTCTTGTTTTTCCATATAGCTCTTTTTCATAGACATCCTTATTCTTTTTTTCACCTGTAAAAACGTATCTTCTTAACATGTCACAAACTTCTCCAGTTGTGTCTTTTATATACTGACTTTGATTTCTCAAATTGTTCATGTCATTGATACTTTTTTCCACTTTCTCAAATGCTCTATAAGATGAAATTGAAGAAAAAATTCCTGCCATAACGGCTAGTACTATAATAATTAGCAATACTATTGCCAATTTGGAAAGCTTTACTTCTCTTTTCATATCTATACTCCTTTATAAAGTAAGTTTATCAAGATATCAATCTATATCTTCTGTAGTCCATTCATTGTACTTACTACACTGCAATCTTTTCCTAGATTTTTACCCTCATACATTGCCTTATCTGCTAGGGATATATTTTCTTCTAATGATATAGTTGAGTTTACCTCTACTACTCCTAATGTAATAGTACATTTTATTTCATTTCCTTTATAGTTAAATTCAAATTCCTTTATTTCTTTGCGAATTCTCTCTGAAAGCATTTTTGCTCCTTCTATTGAAGTATTAGTGAGCATTATCAAAAATTCTTCTCCACCCCATCTTGATACAGTATCAATTTGTCTACAATTCTTTTTAATTATACTTGAGATTACTGTTAGCACAAAATCTCCTGCTTCATGACCATAAGTATCATTAATAACTTTAAAATCGTCAATATCTCCAAGAATAAGAGACACTGTTTCATGACTATATCTATTAATTTTTCTTTGTTCCATAAGCTGATTAATTATATGACGTCTATTATAAAGACCTGTAAGATAATCTCTTACAACTAATCTATTTAATTTTTCAAGAGAAGATTCCAGCTCATCATTTATTTTTCTTAATTTATCTTTAGATTTTTTAACTTCAATGTGAGCCATAACACGAGCTTTTAGTTCTGTCATACTAAAAGGTTTTACCATATAGTCTATCGCTCCTACTCCAAAACCCTTTACTATATCTGTGTCTGTATTTTTTGAAGTTATAAAAACTATAGGTATGTCTTCTGTACGAATATTAGATTTCATTTCTCTACATAATTCAAATCCAGAGTTGTCTGGTAAAATTATATCAAGCAGAATAATATCTGGTGTAAACTCTTTAATACACTCTTTTGCTTCTATTGCATTAAAGGCTTTTATGACTTTAAAATTATCTTTTGTAAGTGTTTTATCTATTAAATCGCACATTAGAACACTATCATCAACGACTAAAATTGTTCCTTGTTGCTTATTTTCCATATCCAAACCTCTCTTAAACATAATATATTCAAATTCTTATAATTTAAAATTCTTATACTTAATAATTATACCACTATAGTTCCAAATGTTCCCATTATAATATAATTACAATGCCACTATAATTATATATATGTGTTACATGATAGTGCAATTGTATTTACAAAGCAATTCATCTATTAAAAGTTCTTCTTCATCTGTCAAAAGCTTCTCCAAATCTAACAAGGCAATTATTTGATTGTCTATCTCTCCAATACCGCTTACAAAATAATCTGAATATTCAAGAGTAACCCTTGGTGGAGGTGATATTTGATTTTCTTCTAAACCTATTATCTCCTCAACTTTATCAACTACAAATCCAACTACTAAACTTTCCAGCTCAACTATTACTATATATACATAATCAGTAGTATTTAAATTATTTTTCCTCAGTCTTAAATGCATATCTATTATTGGGATAATTTTTCCCCTTAAATTTATTATTCCTTTTGAATGGGTTGGGAGTTCTGGAATAAATATGATTTCCTGATTCCCAACAATCTCTATGACTTTTTCAAGTTCAATCCCAAAGTTCTGTTCATCTACTTTAAATTTTAGGTACTTAATCCCCTCATCGACTAACTCATAACCTAAATATGGGTCATCTGGAAATCTCATTTAATACCTCCCCTTTAAACATATTCTACATAAAAATATAGCTATATTTTCTTTTTTCCTTTATTTATTGAGTCTACAATTAAATCCCCTGTCTCAGTATAAAAGCGTATTGTTCTTCCATAATTCATTCCTGTATCTTCTGCTATTATAGGAATGTTTAAGCTTAAAAGAGTTTTTTTTACTGCTTCAACATTCCTATAGCCTATGCTTGCAATTGATGAATTACTATTTCCTAAAAACATCTGGGCTCCTCCAGCTATTTTTGCTTTTATATATGTCCTATTTGCACCTATATGCTCCATAGACTTAATAAGTTCATTTATTCCTGTGTCAGCAAATTTACATTTATTTTCAATATGAATAGCATCTTTACTATATGGCAACATAACATGTAACATTCCACCAATTCCCGCTATTTTATCTATCAAGCATACTCCTACACAAGAGCCAAGTGCATAAGTAACCAAAACATTTGGTTTATACACTATTTTCATATCTGCAATATTTACTATTATCTCTCTACTCATACTGCTAATCCCAATCTTACTAATATTTCTTTAAGCGAGTCCATTTCTGGAATCATCAATATGTGGCTAATAAAATAATTATCGCTATTTTTAAATTTATTTTCTATAAATAAAATTTTGTCCCCAACATCAGAAAATCTTATCATAGGTACATTTAACACAGCTCCAACCATATCAATACACATATCTGGAACTGAAATACTTATGTTCATATTTAGCATAGATGCAATAGCATTTACATAAGAACTTGCCATAATATTTCCTATTTCTTTGATTGCAGAAATTTCAATACCTGTAATTTCGTCTAAGAAAGCTTCATCTTTATTAAAAAGAGAGTTAAGCATAAGTTGAGTGATTGATTCATCCAGCAAAAACATAAACATCCCATTAATATCGCCCTTCATATCAAGTAAAATGCATACAACCTTGTTTTCTGGACCTCCAAGTAAATTTGTAGCTTCACTATATTCAAGTATCTTGACCATAGGTATTAATACTTCTATCTTACTATTTATCATGGATGCAAGTGCAGTAATTGCATTCCCAGAGCCTATATTACCAATTTCTCTAAGAGCATCTATATGGACATCATCAAGTTGTGAATAATTTATAATATAAACCCCTCCCTCTATTGTTACATTTATGTATTTTTACTATATAAAGGTGTATTTACAGCCTTTATTTTAAGGCATTATTTACAACTTTAATCAATGTTTCTGTTTTAAATGGCTTTACTATAAAATCTAATGCTCCAAGCTTTACAGCTTCCACAATCATATTTTCTTGCCCTATTGCAGAACACATCACCACTTTAGCATTTGAATCCAACATTTTTATTTCCTTTAATACCTCTAGACCATCTTTTTTAGGCATTGTAATATCAAGTAGTGTCAAATCAGGCATTTCATCTTTAAACATATTATAAGCTTCTTCTCCATCACTTGCTTCTACTAAATTATCGTAACCACTTTTACTCAGAGCTTCTTTAATCATCATTCTCATAAAAATAGCATCATCTACTATTAAAATTTTATTTTCCATAAAACTAACTCCTCCATACTTGTAACAATAAATGCTATTATTTTTCAGTCATTGTCTATACTTACTGACTTACTTTCCCTACATAATAAATACATTTCATCTATAAATAAAAGTACATATTCATGCTATATTATATTCAACTTTATTAATACAGTTTATCAATTAAAAAACTTATATCTCTATTGTAATATATGTTTGGCATTTTGACGAGTTATTAAAAACATAATCATATAAAAACGTAAAAAGTTGTCAAAAAACCAATTATATAGAAATATAATAAATTGAAAATATTTGTATAATATACATGTATTATCGGCTGAATTATAATTAAATTTATAGCCTATTATAATTAATAAATTCTTACATATTGCTAAAGGTAGATTTAAATTATGAACAAAATATTGATTAGAGATGATGATAGAGAACTTTGTGAACTACTCAAAAATTATGTAATTAAAGAAAATATAATATTATCACTTTTAAAGATAAAATAAAAATTGGGAGTGTATAATACACTCCCTCATGATTATCAACTTATTTATCCCTATAATAAGTTTTATCTATTAAAATTTATCAATGAATTTATCTTATTCCAATGTAAATATGAACTTCTTGCTTATTCATATCATATGTATTATTTTGATATTCTTCAAAATCACTTATATAAGTTCTATCAAAATCCATTTTCCAAAACTCAAACCAGAATTCTCCTACTGACTTTTGTATATCTCCTGTTATAGTGAATTTTGCATATTTACCACCTGGTATAACTTTACTTATAACAAACTCTCCACAAATATCTTTTTCATTAAATTCACTTAGATTGTTATCCTTACCATCTTCACTATTTACTTCACAACATGCTACAAAGTTATATGGATTTGTAAAATCACCTTGATAGTCTGTATATAAACCTATTGTTTTATCATTTTTTTTACCTTTTATAGCATTATAGATACCTTTCCCCATAAAGTTTTTCCATAATTCACCTATGTCTTTTACTGCTTGCCCATTGTTATTTGTAGTTTCTTTTGATACACCTACTACTATTTTTTCACTTATATGTACTATTTCATAATCCATACTTTATACCTCACTTTAGCTTTATTGATTGCTTTTGATTATATGTTTATTTGATTTAATTATAATTTATAAAATACGACATCTATATGTCATATATTTTAATATAATTAAATTTAGTAATAGTAACTTATAAGGAATACATATTAAACATCTCTCTCAACCTATTTATTACATTATCTCTAATGAATTTAGGTTCAAGTACTTCAACACTATCTCCAAAAGATAAGATATATCCATAAATCCACTCTCCAATTGGGAATTCTGCAATTACATCATATGTATTATCTTCATTTTTAGTTATTAAATCATTGTTAAAATCATCAAAAACTCTATAGAGCATCTTTTCTTTAAATCTTAGCCTTAGAGTTACAATATGTTCTTTAATTATTTTAGAGTCATCTAAACATGCCTCTTCAATCATCTTTCTTGAAAATAAGTCTTCTTTTACTACTAAGTTTTTCATTCTACTGATTCTAAATATTCTAAAATCGTCCTTTAATTTGCAAAACCCATACAAATACCAAGTCTTACTTTTATACATTAGCTTCATAGGTTCAACAGTTCTATTTGTCTGACTTGAAAAACTATTTACATAATCAAAATTTATAGTGTTACGTCTTAAAATAGCATTTTTTATTTTTGTAAATTTATCATCCTCATTAAAATTACTTCCCCATTCAGTAAAATCTATTTCAATCCAGTTTGCAAAATTACTTTCTCCAAATATTGAACCAATTTTATCTACTACTGAATTTATTTCTGGATACTTTGTTGCTTGCAATGTTTGAAGTGCTATTATTAGACTCTCCTTATCTTCCTTTGACAATATAGTTTTGTCTATAGAATATTCTTCTATTAAAGATATTCCTCCTCCTTTGCCTTTAGTCATATATACTGGTACCCCTGACATAGACAGAGTTTCTATATCTCTATATATAGTTCTTGTAGAAACTTCAAACCTCTCAGCCAACGCTTTAGCAGTAACTAATTTTTTATTTAATAGTATTACTATTATTTCTGTTAATCTATTTATTTTCACCTATTATCACCCACTAAAATTATTATATATTATATTAAATTGCTTTTTTCTCGTATACTTTATAAGTTATTAATTTTACTATTATATTATATATTTTAAAGCTTTTTATATTTTATTCCTACAATATTTAAGCAAATTTTTAATAAATAAATTTATATGCTAATATTTTGAAGTTATGTAATATTTTAGATATTTTTTCGTTGACAATGTTAAATTTTTGATTTATCCTTAATTAAGGACATGTTATTGACATTTCTGAAACTTATTTGAAAAACAATTTTACTATATAATTCTATGTAATTTAGTTTTATTATATAATTCTATGTAACTTAGGAAAACGTATTATATTTAAGAAAGCGTATTTTCTATTTCAAATTCAAATAAGTACAATATTTATTTTTTAGGGAGGCAATCATGGAAATTAATAAAAAACACTTTATTCAAGTCTTTTTAACTTGCTTAATCTTAGTAGTAATATGTGAATTTATAGGACAAAGAACCTTAGCTATTGGTTCAGCTTCTATAATACTATTTCCAATGCTTTATGCAGTTATAATCGGACTTATAATAACACCTGACTTATTGGGAAAAAAAATTAAAGCACTTAAAAAAGTTATTGGAGAAAAAGAAATCAATATTGCTGGTGAAGTTGTTGGAATTGCACTAGTAATGCTTGGTATAAAATATGGGACTACTGTTGGTCCAAACATCGATAAGATAATTCAAGCTGGACCTGCATTTCTTGCTCAAGAATTTGGTCACATACTTGCACCAATAGTTGCATTACCTCTTGCATTAATGTTTGGTATGAAAAGAGAAGCTATTGGAGCTACTGCAAGTATAAGCCGTGAACCTTCTTTAGGAGTTATATCTGAAAAATATGGAATAAATTCTCCAGAAGGTAGTGGCGTACTTGGTACATATTTAATGGGTACAGTTCTTGGTACTATATATTTTAGTGTGTTAGGCTCAGTGTCAATTTATAGTGGCCTTCATCCATATGCTTTAGGAATGGCTTGTGGTGTTGGTAGTGGAAGTATGATGACCGCAGCTGCTGGTTCACTTTCTACCATGGTACCTCCAGAAATGGCAGATACAATACTTGCCTATGCAGCAACAAGTAATATGATGTCTAGTATAACAGGAATTATATTCTTGGTCTTTGTATCTTTACCATTTACTAACTTTATGTACAAAATTTTAGAACCTAAATTTTCAAGAAGTAAAAAGGCTGAAGAAACAAAAACTACAAAAGGAGAGTGCTAATAAATGTTTGCTAATTTAGATTTAAAGAAAAGTTCATATCAATTATTGGTTATGTCTATTATTGGAGTTATAATTCTTATAGGGCAAAGAATTAGTGTTGGTACATCTATAGTAACAGCTTTTCCTGGAATGGTAATGTTAATATTAGCTGCTATGGCTGCTATGATTATAAAGGATTTATTTCCTAAATCAATATTTCCTGCTTTTGGATTTGCAACTATAATAGGTCTTTTACTTAGTATGCCATATAGTCCAACATCTGAAGTATTCTTAACTAGCACTAATAATATTAATTTTATGGCTATAACTACTCCTCTACTAGCTTTTGCAGGAATTTCTGTTGGAAACAAAATAGAAGCTTTAAAGGAAATGTCATGGAAAATAGTTATAATATCACTTGTTGTTTTTACAACTATATTCTTTGCATGTGCAAGTATAGCTCATATAGTTTTAAGTATTCAAGGTAAAATATAGGAGGAACTTATTATGAATAAAGAACAATTAAAATCTCTAGTAATAAAGACTATAGATGAAAATAAAGAAAAGATATTAGAAATAGGTCATGGAATCTACAAGAATCCAGAATATGGATATAAAGAGTATAAAACTACAGAAGCTGTTTCAAACTTTTTTGAACAAGAACTAAACTTATCTGTCGAAAAAAATATAGCTGTTACAGGATGTAAGGCAGATACAAATTCTGGTAAAGAAGGTCCTCATATATCTATACTTGGAGAATTAGATGGTATATCATGCAAAGAACATAAAGATTCTAATGAAATAGGTGCATCTCATACTTGTGGACATAATATACAAATAGCTGGAATGTTAGGTGCTGCTGTTGGTTTAGTAAAAAGTGGAGTTTTAGAACATTTAGATGGTAAAATATCTTTTATGGCTACTCCTGCTGAAGAATTTATTGAATTAGAATACAGAGAACAATTGAAAAAAGAAGGAAAAATAACTTACTTTGGTGGAAAACAAGAACTAATAAAAAGAGGTTATTTTGATGATATAGATATATCTATGATGTTTCACTCTTCAGATTTAGGAGAGGATAAGGCTTTAGTTGGCCCTGAAAGTAATGGCTTTGTCGGCAAAAAGGTTAAATTTATAGGAAAAGAATCTCATGCTGGTTCTGCTCCACATGATGGAATAAATGCTTTAAATGCAGCAATGCTTGCTATAAATAATGTAAATGCACTTAGAGAGACTTTTAAAGAATCTGAAAGAGTTAGATTTCATCCTATCATCACAAAAGGTGGAGATATAGTAAATGTTGTTCCTGCTGATGTTCATATGGAATCATATGTAAGAGCCAGAACTATAAATGGCATGATAGATGCTAATAAAAGAATAAATAAAGCATTAATGGCTGGTGGAATGGCGGTTGGAGCTGATGTTGAGATAACTGAAATTCCTGGGTATCTACCAATATTAAGATACAAAAACCTTGATAACCTATTTAAAAATAACCTTGAAGATTTAGGTTTAAAAGGAAAGATTATCGATGGTGGAGATTTCACTGGTTCATTTGATTTTGGAGATGTATCTCATATAATGCCTACCCTTCACCCTATGATTGGTGGTGTAAAAGGTGCTCTTCATACGAGAGATTTTGAAATAGTTGATGAAGACTTAGCTTACATAGTTCCTGCTAAGGCTATGGCACTTACAGTTGTAGACCTTCTTTTTGATAATGCTAAGGAGACTAAAGATATACTGGATGCCTTTACTCCAGTTATGACTAAAGAAGAATACTTAACATTCTTAGAAAAACACGACAAAACTTTATAGGTCTGTTAAAGATTGATTTATATAATATAAAAGGTGGTATATGTCATAGAGGCTCTACCATCTTTTCTTGTATTTCATTTTTTTATAGCATATAATTATTGTCTTGTTTTTTTGCAAATAGGTACTAATTGCAAAATTTATAAAGTTATGTTGAAGTATAATTGTAAGTGTGGTATGTTTTTTTAATAAAATAGAAACTTGTTTCCCCCACTAAAACAGGAATTTGAAAAGAGATGTTTTCTTATATCTGATGATAATCGTAAAGAAATTGAAGCAGAGCTATGTGGAAAAATCATAGATACACCAGGACATACCTCTGATTCAATTTCACTTCTACTCGATATAGATAGAAATCCTGATAAAATATTAAATCAGTTTATTCGATAACACCCTTTTCCTGCTTCCTTTGCTACATAAAGAGCTTCATCTGCCTTACTATATAAATCTTCAAAATTAGTAATATTTTTATCACAGATTGAACATCCTAAACTAATATGAAATACATAATTATTCTGTGATAAATCTTCCATATTATTTAACGCATCAAATAATTTCTCAAAGTGCATTCTACACTTCTCCTCATTATTTAAATCCTTAGCGTAGATGGCAAATTCATCACCACCTAATCTTAAAACTACACTATCATAAAAAATATTCTTTATATTATCAGCTACAGCTTGTAAATAACGGTCACCTACAATATGACCATAAGAATCATTGATATATTTAAAATCATCTATATCGATAAGAATAAAGGCTCCATACTTTTTTTCGTCCATAAGCTGTTCAATCATTTCAACACCAGCACCTCGATTATATATACCTGTCAATAAATCAATTTCTGATTTAGTTCTATATTTAATGTAGTTTTCTACACTTTCGATACGGTCATTTAGAATAAAAAAGTTGACACCTACAGATAAAAAATAAAAAATAACTAAATCAACTAAATCCGCCATAAACATATTTATATCCTTTGCTATAAAGCAACAAATACCATAGATTATAGCAGTTCCTGTTATGTAGAGAATAATTCTCCACGGTTTATCCAATATGAATAAAGGAAGTACACATATAAAGACCATAATCGTGATTGATGGTTCTGTTTTATCTAGAAAAGTTCCCATCAAAATACCCATTATCATAGCTGGAGTTAATGCCAAATAAAAGATAAGTGTTATATACTGAGAATGTTTTTTTAAGTAAAATTTAGAAATAATATAAAGAATAAAAAAGTATCCAAGTATAATAAAAAACTCTATATTAAAAGTAACAACTTCTGATAAAATCAATCCAAATACAAACACCATAGCTGAAATAGTGAGTCCTAATAATGATAAACCACAGAAACTTCGATAATTTCTCAATCTAATTTCAGATTTATACAAATTCATCTTCTTTGCTTTAAAATTCTTTAATATTGTTTCTAACATCATACCCCCCTTGTACATTACACACTCTCATTCACGAATTATTTAATGCTTCTACAGTTCAACTACTGTTGATACACTTATAAATAAACTCTCACATTATTTATTAATTTAAAAAGTGATTTAACTATCATATAGTACTATTACTCATATTTTTTTATTTCGATATTAAAAACAATCCAATAATTTCCAATTATATAAATTGATTATATTTCCAATATATTTTTTATAAAAATATAATAATATTACTATCTAGTTTACAAAAACATATAAATAGCTTAATATTTTTAATTTTATTTTAATATCTCTTTACTTATTATCGAATATATTATAGCATTCTCATATACAAAAGTCATTAAAAAAGAGCTCCTACATAGGTTATATTCATCATAATATAAACTTGTGTATTTTACTATTTCTCTACCATTCTTTAATCTTTTATATTTTTCATATATTCTTATGACAATTTATCCTCTTACATATTATTTTTTAATTCTAACCCAAATACTCCACTTTAGCTGTTATAAAGTTTTGTATTTTATTAATTTATTCTTTTACTAACTTAATATTCCACTAGATTTTTATAAAACTTTGTTTTAAAATTAATTTTAAAGCGTATATATAATGTAGATAACTTAGACATAATTCGGTATCAATCTACTTAAAGCATATTTAATTAACACCACTCATCCAGAAAATTCAGAAAATTACATTGACATAGGAAAAAGTTTATTTTATACTTTTTTTAGGACACATTGTGGACACGTCTTAAATTGACAGTCATAATTTACATCATAAATTTGACCACAATACTCATTTTCAATATTATATTTTAAAAACATAGGGAGGATATTATGAATGATAACGTAGTTAAAAAGAAGAACTTTTTTGACAGAACATTGAACAGAATAGAAATTGTTGGTAACAAACTACCAGACCCAGTTACAATATTTTTAGGATTATGTGTACTTTTACTTATACTATCTAGCATAATCGGTTCTATGGGTATATCAGTAGTTCATCCTGGTACTGGTGAGACTATAACTGCTGTAAATTTATTAACTGTAGAACAACTTCAGATTTTATTAGGAAATATTGTTAGTAATTTTCAAGGCTTTGCACCTTTAGGTCTAGTTTTAGTTACTATGATAGGTGCTGGTGTTTGTGATAAAACTGGACTTATGACAGCAACAATAAAGGCATCAGTAAGCAAAATTCCTGAAACAAAAGTAACTCTTGTCGTAATGACTATAGGTATGCTTGCAAATATTGCATCAGATGCTGGTACAATACTATTCCCACCATTGGCTGCACTTGTATATCTTGGTGTTGGAAGACATCCACTTATAGGTTTATTTTCTGGATATGCCGCAGTCTGTCTAGGATTTGCAGCAAACATCATGATAAGTGTTAACGATATACTTGCTGCAAGCTTTACAGTACCAGCAGCTCAGATGATTGATTCTGGATTTGAAGCTAATGCAACAATGAACTTATTTTTTATGATAGCATCAACTTTTGTATTAATATTATTGGCAACTTGGGTAACAGAAAAAATTGTAGCTCCTAGATTTGGTAAATACGAGGGAAATGCAGAGTTAGATGTTGATGGTAGTCTTAGCGATGTAGAAAAAAAAGGACTTAAAAAAGCTGGTATAAGTATATTAATATATGCAGCAATTATAATAGCACTTAGTGTAATTGGTCAAAAACCATTCTTAGCAGACCCAGAAACAGGAGATTTATTATCAAATAATGCTCCTCTTATGAAAGGTATGGTACCTATAATAGCTTTAGCCTTTTTTATACCTGGTGTTGTATATGGAAAAACTATAGGTAAAATAAAAAAGGATAAAGATGTTGTCTCTATAATGGCTGGTGCAATGAGTGATATGGGCGGATATATAATACTAGCATTTGCTGCTTCACAGTTTTTGCAATTATTTACAAACAGTAATTTAGGTTTAATACTAGCTGTAAAAGGTGGAGAGTTTTTGAAATCAGCAGGAATAAATGGTCCTTTATTATTGATAGGATTTATTATATTATCGTGCTTTATAAATTTATTTATAGGAAGTGCATCTGCAAAGTGGGCTATACTTGCACCAATATTCGTACCAATGTTTATGATGGTTGGATACAATCCAGCACTTACACAAATGGCTTATCGTATAGGTGACTGTATAACAAATCCACTTAGCCCATTATTCCCATACTTCCCTATTATACTAGCATTTACAAGAAAGTATGATAAGGATGCGGGTATGGGGACTGTAATAGCTAATATGTTACCATACTCTATATCATTCTTGATAGTATGGACTATACTATTGATACTATTTATGGTGTTTAATATTCCATTAGGACCTGGAATATTCCCTTCTTATAGTATGTAATTTATTTAATTTTTTTCTAAAAGGAGAAATGATTTATGTTAAGTAAAAATAGACTTATAAATAATTTTATGGATATGGTTAGAATTGACAGTCCATCTAATCAAGAATTGGAAATGTCCAAGTGGATAGTAAACTATCTAAAAGAAAGAAATATAGACGCTATTATAGATGATGCTGGTGAAAAATATGGTGGTAATACGGGAAATGTCATCGCATATATAAAAGGCGAAGAAGGAAGTAGACCTCTTTGTTTATGTGCTCATATGGACCAAGTTCAACCTTGTTTAGGTGTAAATCCAATACTAGATGGTAACATAGTTAGAAGTGATGGGACTACCACACTTGGTGCAGATGACAAAGCTGGTATAGCCGCTATCCTTGAAGCTCTAGAACATGTTATTACAGAAAAAATACCACATAGAGATATATATCTATGTTTTACAATTTGTGAAGAAGCTGGTATGCATGGTGTTAAAAACTTTAACCCTGATAACTTACCTTGCAAGGATATGGTGATTTTAGATTCTGGTGGGGCTATTGGTTCTATAGCATATAAGGCTCCTGCACAGGAATCTATAAAAATCTCTTTTTATGGTAAAAAAGCACATGCTGGTATAGAACCTGAAAAAGGTATAAATGCTATATTGGTTGCCTCTCATGCAATAAGCAATATGCATATAGGTAGAATAGATTCTCTGACAACTTCAAACATAGGTAAAATAGAAGGTGGTGGAGCTACAAATATAGTAACTGATAAGGTTACATTGACTGCTGAAATCAGGTCTCATATCCCTGAAACTTTAGAATATGAACTTAATCATATGGAAAAATGTTGTTTAGATGCTGCATCTAAATTTAATACTACTTACACTTTTGAACATAATATGTCTTATCCAAGTTTTGAACTTAGTAGAGACAGTCATGTTTTTAAATTAAGTGAGGAAGCAATAAGACAAGTTGGTGTTGTTCCAAATCCAATGGTAATTGGTGGTGGTAGTGATGCAAATATACTAGCTAATCTTGGATATAACTGTGCTATATTAAGTTTAGGGATGTATGATGTACACACAGTTAATGAATATGTAAATATAGATGAATTATATGATACTGCTAAAATAGTTTATCATATGATTAAATTATAATTATTATATATTCTTCTAAATTAGCATATCATATGTCTAGATTATAGATATTAGATTTTACTTTTAAATCAGTCTATCATATGATTAAGTTAAATAATAAATTATAAAAAATTAATGATAAATTAGAGTGCTATCACTCATATAAATACTTTTATACAATATTACTCTTTAAATCTCATAATTAAAAACCTATGTATTTTCAACTCTATAAGTACTATCTTAAAAAGTTGATTTACATAGGTTTTAGTGTTTTATATGACACTTAATACAATCTTATATAATATTTTAAAACAATATCTCAGTAATATTCTTTGGTCTTCCTCCACCAATACTAGTTTCTTTAGCACATATTCTACCTAGATTTGCACTTACTATTTTATTCAGTATACGCCTTGCACTTCTTTCACTTACATTTAGATATTCTGCCAATTCTTTTGAATCGTAAATCTTACTTTTTCTATTTTCACTTATAGCTATGATTTTTGCTACTGATTCGCAACTCATCCCAGTTTTTTTAGATATTTCTATTATTTTTTCATCAGCCAATACTAGGGAGTAATTTAATTCATTTTCTGAGGCTAAAGGACCTCTTATATTTTCATCTTCATCTACTAAATATATACCAATCTCTTTTGAATCTATTGAATGTCTTAATGCTTTATGTGCATTATTTTCAGCTTGATATGCAGTTACTCCAGTACCAATCCCTATACTAAGAGAAAATCCCATGTCTTTTATATCTCTTTTTAGCTTAAATAATTTATCATAATTGTACTCATTATCAGCTACACCTTTATGAACAAATACTACATAATCATTTCTTCCAAACGAAAATAAAGAACCTTGAATACTTCTTGCATAGTTTACTACAAGCTTATCCATATCTGATTTTTTTATCATATCAGAATAATAGTTTTCTATCTTCTCTTTATAATCTATTAAACTCAATATTTCTACTGCAATTTGAGAAAATCTAGCCTCGCTTAGAGCATATTCACTCTTCACTTTTTCATAACTTTCTTTGATTAATTGTATAGTTGCTTGTAGGCGAAATACAGGATAACCTCTTTGCTTTAACTCATTGTACACTGCTCCAAAACCGGTTATCATTATCTCAGTCTTATTTTCTTCAAACAATTGTATATGCCACTTTGCAAGTTCAGATTCTCCTACTTCTACAGAAAATGGCCTACAAAATATACTTGTAGCTTCAATATCAAACTCTTTAAGTGCATCTTCTACAACATATCTATCAACTACATCTATACTAAATTTATCTAGCTTTATATTTGCACTCTTTATTGCCCAAAATGCTTTCATTATACTTGTCCCACTTCTTGGAACAAATGAATGTGGTTTACTTATTTCATATCTAGATTTTATAAACTCATAGACTCCACACCCTGTAAATATAATGGCATCACATTCATCTTCACATTTCGAAATAACTTCTACTGTATCTACTACTTTTTCTCTTACATATATTTTAGTTTCTAAATTGCTGTCTATCTGTTTTAAGTCTTCCTTTATCTTAAAGCCAGAGTCTGAAGGACCTATAATACCCACTATCATAAACTTCGCTCCTAATCCATCAATATTGTACTTGCTAAAAAAATTATAATGTCATTGCTTTTTATTTTTTATTTAATTTATTATCTCACATTCTATATTTACGGTAAAGAACCTCTATACAAGCGTTTAGGATAAAAATGTCTGAAAAATAAATTTTAAATACTATAAAGCCTATATATATTCAATCTTGAATTATTAATTGATTGAATATATACAGACTATCTTACATTTAATTTAGACAACCTATCACAGAATATATTATATTTAAATGAAGCATATTATTTTAAGTAGTTATTAGTTTACTATCTTGATGATTATAAAGTAAACTTTCAAAATCCCTACTTGGAATAGGCTTACAATAGTAATATCCTTGAATTACCACGCAATTTAAACTGGCCAAAAACTCTGCTTGCTCTTTTGTTTCTACACCTTCTGCAACTACATCCATTTTTAAGTCCTTAGCCATTGCTATAGTATGCTTTAAAACAATTTTTTCTCTTTCTGTAATTTCTTTTTCATTAAAAAATCCACAATCTATCTTTAATGTGTCAATATTTATATTTTTTAACATATTTAATGAAGAATATGCTGAACCAAAATCATCCATATTTAAAATAATACCATCTGTTCTAAGCTCTGCTATTATCTTGGCAAATAACTTTATATTTTTAATAAATAAGCTTTCTGTAAGTTCTAATTCAAAAAATGATTTTGGTATATTATATCTATTTATTAGACCTAAAACAATATATCTAAATTGAGGATTATACAAGTGTAATCTTGATACATTTACGGAAATAGGTACTGGCTTCTGACCTAAGTTTATCCATTTTCTTATCAAAGCACATACTTGCTCCCATATATACATATCTAGTTTAATGATAAATCCATTCTTCTCAAATAATGATATAAATTTATTTGGAGGTATTATACCTTTTTCTGGATGTATCCATCTAACTAAAGCCTCTGCTCCTATAATTTTATTTATTTCAAGATTATATTTAGGTTGTAAGTATACATGAAACTGTCCATTTTCCAATGCATATTCCATTTCTCTTTCCATCTGTTTTTCTTCAATTGCATCATTTCTCATAGCTTCATCATAAAACATATGATGATTTATGCTCTGCTTCTTTACATTTTTATGTGCATATCCTGCCATTTCACAGGCATTTGTAACTGATATATTATTATCCAGAATCCTATAAATTCCAAAGCATGGTATTAACATATACTCAAATTGCTTTGTACTTAAATTTTTTGTAATTTTATAAATTAATTTATCTACATCTTTATCCTGATAGCACTCATAAAAAATGCAAAACACATCTGCATACATACGACAACAGATTCCCTTAGAAGTAATATTTTTTTTAATCAGTTCTGCAATATATATTAATGCTCTATCTCCCTCTTGAATACCATAAATATCATTAATTACCTTGAACTTATCTATATCCATCATTATAGCAACATAATGTTTATCAGGATGTTTTTTAAGTAATAAGTTTGCTTGTTGACAAAAGTCTTCGTAATTATATAGCCCTGTCAATATATCTCTTTGTCTTTTACGTATTTGCATAATATGGTCTATATTTTTAATAGAAAGCAAAATATGTGTCTGATTTTCACCAAATTTATTTTTACTGATAACATTTATGATACACATGGATGTCCAATAGTACCTTTTATCCTCTCCTAAACATCTACATTCAAAACTCAACTTTAAGTCCTCTTGCTTGTTATTTTTTGAATCATCAAGAAACTTTGAATAAAGATTAGAGTAAAATATAGCTCTATCATCAGGATGAACTATATAATTTCTAATGTATAAAAATGTTTTTTGTATATTCTCTTTTACAGAAATTTTAAAAATATTGTTTTCTGATTGATGGATTGGAGTAATTAAATTTTTCTCTAAGCAAATATCTAAGATAATATCATATGTATTATAAACTAGTTTTTCATAAGTTTTAGAATATCCATCACTTGTTATACTGTCAAAAGGTTCTTCCGTCTCTAAACTTTCATATGTAGATAAAATTCTTTTTTCTGAACCAGTTAAATTGTTTATCCCCTCTACTTTATTGCTCTTTAGTTTATTTTTTTCATAATATCTTTGCTTATCTTGATACATTCTCTCATCAGCAATTTTAGCCAAGCTATGTATATTTATACTATCTTCACTCCAAATACTTCCTATTGCTACACTATATACCCTAGTATCTTTAAACTCTTCACTTAACCAAGTAACCTTTTCTTCAAATAGTTGTTTTGAAATTTCCTCACATAATACAACAAACTCATCTCCACCAATACGATAAATATTATAGGAATGAAAGTATTTTTTTATAATTACACAGGTTGACACAATAGCAGAGTCGCCACTAGCATGTCCGAAGTTATCATTAATATCTTTTAATCCATTTATATCTATAAACACAACACCTATAGATTTAGCTTTATTGCTGTAAAAATTATCTATGTATTTAATATATTTATTTCTATTGTAAACCCCAGTCAAAAAGTCATAATAACTCATATGATTCAATTTATTTTCTACCTCTCTCTTTTTCATTTCAGTCAATAAAAAATAAGATAGAGAAGTCAAAAGAGATGTATCTTTAACAGCTCTATGTGGATTGTCGACTCCAATAAATCCAATAATTTTGTCATCTTGCTTTAATGAAGATGCTATTAAACTTTCAATATTTTGAGGTTTTAAAATTTCATACTCAATTGGTTGTGTTTCTTTTATACTTTCTATATTATCTAATATTATAAAACCTTTTTCATAAAATAATGAAAACCAATTTTTTAATGCTTCAATATCAATATCTTCAAGGAATTGTTTTTGTCCCTCAACACCTTGATTGCACCATTCATATGTATTATTTATCTTTTTACCATCTGATGACACTTCAAAAATATATGCTCTATCAGCCTTATGAAATTTCCCAATACTGCTTAATACAAGATTTATAGCATTTGAAAAATTAGTTTCTGTTATAAGATGTTTAATACACCCAACTAGTAATTCTTTTATTTCCAATTTTTCCTCTATCGACTTACTTATATTTTCCTTATCAGTAATATCAAGAGCTATTTCCAGTCGTGCAGCTTTACCTTCCCACTTAATTAATTTATCTTTTAATATAAAATGTCTATCTATTTCAGTGTTTGTATTTTCCCATATGTAATATTCATCATCTTTCAAAAAAGAGTTAGTACAAAATTCACAAGGAGAATCTCTCCCTTGTAATGCTTCATAACATTTTCTATGAGAAATATCATCAAGTCCTAGCACCCTTTTCCCATTTTTATTAATATATAAAAGTTCATATGTATCCAAGGAGGAAACATATATAATTTCATCTAATTCATCTACTAAATTTCTCACACTCATTTATGTATAACTCCTTTTATCCAATTTTTTAAATTCTTGAAACTATGTCAAGTTTTGCTATACCTTTGATGATGCTATTGTACTTTTTTATAAAAAAAAAGAATACAATAGCATCATCTTTTTTGACAAATAGAGCTCATCATTATATCACTCACCTAAGCTCTCTAAAACTTAAATTATCATAAATATCTTTTGCTGTACATACTATTTTTTTAATCTTCATATAATTCTTATTATTTGTCCCTTAACTTAGTCCTAAGCAAGTTTTATATTATAAGAATCATATTTTATGCTCATATCTTCATCCAATATATAATTGAACTACTCCACCTTAACTACCTTCGATAACGTTTGAAGGTGGAGATTCCTATTCGATAGTACTTTTGTACTAAGCATTCATAGGCTCTAAGGACTGTTCCATCCCCACTAATCTTAATCCTTCTTTTAGTATATTTACACTAGCATTTATATCTCTGTCATGCTGTGTATTGCACTTTTGACAAACCCACTTTCTAAGGGATAAGTTCTTTACATCTTTATTTCTATGAGCACATACACTACATAACTGACTTGATGGATATGTGTTTCCTATTACAGAAATTACTCTCCCATACCAAGTAGCCTTATACTCAAGTAACCTTCTAAATTCATACCAACTAACTTCACTTATTGCACCTGCTAATTTATGATTCTTAATCAT